>VGWB01000025.1 GCA_016873755.1 Ignavibacteria bacterium
TTGCTCGTTCGTGGGGTGATTTGGAACAAATCTGCGTTCAGACGGAACATGTTCAGACGCCCGTTCCGGCAACGGGTGGAGTGCAGTAACGAAGAGGCAATGGAGATCCAAACCCGGAAGAAAATAATTCTTGTGGGGGACAAAGTCCTGGTAGCGCCCGATTCGGACTCAGACCGGACTGCGCACGGCCTGTACCTCCCGCCCGGCGTGAAGGAGAAGGAGAAAGTCCAGAGCGGCATCGTTGTGAACGTCGGTCCGGGCTACGCCGTGCCCAATCCGCAATACCTCGACCAGGAACAATGGTCGACCACACCGAAGGAGCCTGTCAAATATCTGCCGCTGCAGGCGGAGGAGGGAGACTACGCGCTCTTTCTTCGGGATTCCGCCATCGAGATTGAATACGATGAGAGAAAATACCTCATCGTTCCCCACTCCGCCATCCTGATGCTCATCCGAAGAGGCGAGTTCGTCGAAGGGCTCGAGACGTAGGGAAGACTCCGTGGAGAAAGACCTCCGGATTTTCAGCCACGAGAACATCCTCGAGCAGATCAAAACCGCCGAGTTTCGCAACGGGTACTACGTGCTTGAGTTCTACGCCGAGAACAACAAGCCCTCCACCAAGCCATCATCGACTGTCGCCAAGTTCTTCCTCTATCCCTCCGGCGGCACACTGCGCGATAGCGAGTTTCAACTCCTTTTCTACGATTCCCGCTACGATACGTACCGGGGATTCAACCCCCCTCACCTGACAAGACAAAAGAAAGAAACCTAGCTCCCCCAGCTCTCATTGATGTGCCTGCTCACGAGAGTTGCTGAGAAACACCACGGGCTGAATTCCGAATTCTACGCCCCGTCCCGCTCGGAAGCACGTGGGCTGTTTCAGCAAAGAGAACCTTCGGAAGGCTGCCAGGCTCGGGAACGTTTCGCCCTCCGTTTTGTTAACATTGGTAATGTTGTCGAAGGATTCTTCAAGGAGGAGAATGTCTATGTACGATGTTCTGATTCAGCAAATGCGGAACGAAGTGACGCGCCTCGGAGCCCAGGAACTCAGGACGCCTGAAGAGGTCGATGCCGTTCTTCCTCATGCAAAGGGAAGCCTGCTTGTGGTCGTCAACTCGACGTGCGGATGCGCCGCCGGCGCTGCACGGCCCGCTTTGACGAAGGCACTTCAACATACAAATGTTCCGGACAAGATCGTGACCGTTTTCGCGGGACAGGACAGGGAAGCGACAGCAAGAGCTCGTGAATATTTTACGGATCAGCCGCCCTCGTCACCTTCGTTCGCGCTGATGAAGGACGGGGAGTTGATTCACATGATCCACCGCTATCAGATAGAAGGTCGCACTGCAGATCAGGTGGCTGCAATTCTGAAGCAGGCATTTGACAAGCACTTCGTACCCGTCGGGAAGCAGAGTGCGTAGAATCAGGAGGAGCCACCGTGCCTACACCGGCCTCGTCGGTGTGGGCATTGTTGCCAAACAAGTTTAGAGATTCCGCAGGGACGAAATCACCGTGTTACAGAAAATCTCACATCCAAAGAGGCACTAAAACTCGGTATCCGCACAACTTTTCCAGAGGGAGTTGCATCCTATGCGAGTCCGTTTACCATTCCTGTGGGCCGTCCTTCCTTTCACGACTCTCGTTCTTGTCGGTTGCTCGAACAACGGGAGCGGACCGACGGCTCCGAACGAACTACAGAATTCTCCACCGCAGACAACACAAGGCGTATCGTTTCAGTCCCAGGTGAAGCCGATCTTCCAGCGCCACGGCTGCAACGGATGCCACGGCGGTAGCGGTGGTCTCTTTGTCCAGACCGTAGCGCAATTGCTGCAAGGTGGAGGTCACGGTCCCGCAGTCGTTCCCGGGAAAGCCGATGAGAGCATCCTCATAAAGAAGCTCCTGCCCAATCCTCCCTTCGGTGATCGCATGCCACAAGGGGGTCCCTTCTTGCCGGATAGCAGCATTCAGGTGCTCCGAGACTGGATCAACCAGGGTGCAAAGGACAACTGAACCGATGGGAATGAAACGACAGCAACAACGGTTGAGCTTGGCGGTCGCCGTGCTCGGCGTCATTCCGTTGCTTGCCCTATTCCGCGCTGACGCGCCGGATGACAAGGGCCAAGAGAAACAGCGCAACGTCTCGTATGCCAAAGATGTTGTACCGATTATCCAGAAATTCTGCATCACCTGTCACACAGCGGAGGAAGAACATCCGAGCGAGCTCTACGTGGATTCGTATGAATCGCTGATGAAGGGTGGACGGCATGGAAAAGGCGTTGTCCCGGGCAACGCCGGGGAAAGCCTGATGTACCAGAAGATGCTGCCCAATCCGCCTTTCGGAAGGATGATGCCACCGTCGAAGAGACTAAGACCATCGGAGGGTCAGGTAGAGACCATTCGCTTGTGGATTGATCAGGGGGCAGAAGAGAATTGAAGTCCGTACCGGAGTCACAGATTCTCAACGCGTTGATTTCGTCATCTTGAATTTCGATATTTTCATTTGTTTGGGATTTCGATTTTTTGTTTTCCGGTCTGAGTCTTATCCATATGGTTATTGAGCCGGTCAAAAGCTCGCTTCTTCACAAAGTGCTGCCGGCGGGCGGTGGCGAGAAAGGTGGCTCTCCCGCTCTTCTCCTGCTCCATGGGCGCGGAACCAATGAGGACGACCTTCTCGGTCTGGCCCAATATCTGGACCCTCGGTTTTTCATTATCAGTGCCCGGGCACCGTTTCGGTTTCCTTATGGCGGATTTACGTGGTACCAGATTGTCGAAGTCGGAACTCCGGTTGGAAGCGAATTTGACGAGAGCTACCAGCGACTCACGCAGCTCATCGACGACATCAGGCAGAACTATCCGATCGACCCCCAGCGTATTTTTATTCTCGGTTTCAGCATGGGAAGTGTCATGTCCTTTGCGCTTTCCTTGACACACCCGGAAGCGGTCAGAGGCGTCGTCGCTCACAGCGGCTACATCCCTGAAAACACGTCACTCCGGTTTCAGTGGGACAAGCTCGCAGGTCTCTCGCTGTTTGTCGCGCATGGGGTTCACGATCTTGTCATTCCTATCAGCCATGCGCGGCGCGCGCAGGAACTCCTATCCGCTACCAAAGCGCATCTCACCTACAAAGAGTACCCCATTCCTCACACGATGAGCGAAGAGAGCCTTTCCGACCTCTCCACCTGGCTGCAGAATAGGCTTGATGTTGCAGCCGATATCAAGTAGATTTCCTCATCTCACGTCTGGTACAGACTGAAGCACAATCATTTCTCGTGCTTCGTTGCTTTTTCGTGCACGTCTGTTGTTCCGTATCGTAACAGGGAGGTGAAAACAATGTCTCTCTCGCGTCGTGCATTTCTCGCGTCGGGCATCTCGCTTCCAGCGCTGAGCTGGAGTTCGCTCAGGGTACGGATGCCCCTTGAGGCAAGTTCCTCGTTCGACCCCTGGGTGGAAATATCGGCCGATCACCTTCGCCACAATATCGTGCAAATCACCAAGAGAGTCGGGTCCCGGCCGATTCTCGCTGTCATCAAGAACAACGGGTATGGACTCGGACTTGAGAATGTCGCCCGCGTTCTAGCGCCACTCCCCGAAGTAACCGGCTTTGCTGTGGTCAAGCTTCGGGAGGCGGTCGCACTTCGAGATGCGGGCATTGTCAAGCCCATTCTCTTGTTGGGTCCGGTCGGCGAAGCGGAGATCGAGGAGACCGTTGCGCGGGGTATCACGCTTATGGTCTATACTCCGGTTGGTCCTCTACTCGATCGCGTATCCCGCAAGCTTCGGAGGGTAATAGGCGTACAGATATGCATCGATACGGGGATCGGCCGCGTCGGGGTGCCGTTCCAAGAGGCTGCTTCGCTTGTACGGGATCTTGCAGGTCGCAGATCGGTCAGGATCGAAGGAACGATGATGACGTTTACGGAGGATCCGGATTTCGATCGAGAGCAGCTCCGGCGATTCCGGTCGGTGTGCGACGCGCTTGAACAAGTCGGAATTGATCTTGGCAGGAAACATGCCGCCTCAAGCTTTGCGCTGTTCCAACATCCGGATTCATTCCTCGACATGGTGCGCCCCGGAATGGCGATCTTCGGAATCTATCCGGAGCCGGAATTTCGCAAGACGAGGGAACTGAATTTGCTGCCGGCTGTTAGCCTGAAGACTCGTGTGGTCTATTCGAAGTTGTTGCCCAGGGGCGAGAGTGCCGGCTACAACCGCGTGTTTCGTGTAGACCACAACGTGTGGGTCGCGACTCTGCCTGTTGGTCACGCCGACGGCTTGCCGCGCGTCGCGACGAAAGGGGGAAAAGTGCGGATCGGGAATGCTCTGTACCCCATCGTTGCGATTTCTGCCAGCCACATCATCGTTGAAACCGGTACCGAGCAAAAAGTCCAGATTGGAGACCTGGCGACGATCTTTGACTGGCAGGAAGGCTCGAGACCCGAAGATTTCTGTTCGGCTTGTGGGGCTTCGGTGTATGACCTCACCATGCACCTCAACGCGTTGCTACCGAGGCATGTTATCTAGCCGATAATGAGGGACTGATGAAGTCTCCGAACGATGTAGCGTGACAGATGACAGTTGCCGGGGAGGGACAGACATGGGACCCAGACGCAGGAAAACAAAGACATCGAGCTTCGGCACATCGGGTCGTATCAGTCACGATTCATCGCGGTTCTACATGGGGCGCCTGTATACGGAAATCGTGCAGAACCCACCTCTCTCGAAAAGTGAGCATCCGGTAGCTTCTGATCTTCTCAACCGCATTTTCTGCAAAAGCAGCGAGCAGATGAGCGAGCTTCCCGACTGCTCCGTTCATTTGATGATTACCTCTCCGCCGTATAACGTTTCCAAAGAATATGATGAGGACCTGACGCTTGACGAGTATCGCGACCTGCTTCGCCGCGTGTTTCGCGAAACGCATCGGGTCCTCGTGGATGGCGGGAGGGCGTGCGTAAACGTCGCGAATGTCGGACGGAAACCCTACATCCCGTTCCATGCATTCATCGCACAGGACTTGGTGGAGCTTGGCTACGCGATGCGTGGGGAGATTATCTGGAACAAGGGAAGCAGCGCTGGCCCGTCAACGGCATGGGGGAGCTGGAAGTCGGCGACGAATCCGACGCTGCGCGATGTGCACGAGTACATCCTTGTCTTTTCGAAAGGAAGCTTCGCGCGACACGGGAAGGGGAAGCGGAGCACGATCGGTCGCGAGGAATTCCTGGAATTCACAAAGAGCATCTGGACATTTGGCGCTGAATCTGCCAGGCGTGTCGGTCACCCGGCTCCATTTCCCGTGGAGCTTCCCCGCAGGCTGATCCAACTGTACAGTTTCGAAGGCGATGTCGTGCTTGATCCGTTTGCCGGGAGCGGCTCCACGTGTATCGCAGCGCTTCAAACAGGCCGGTTCTTTATCGGTTATGAGAAGAAGCCCGCGTATGCTGCCGCTGCCCAGCGACGAATCGAAGGTGCACTTCGCAAAGCGGTGCGGCCGGCATCTCGCCGCACGAATTGAACCGGTGCCAGAAATCCCCTACATTGAGTTCGTATCCTGCACGCAATGATTCTCTACGGTCTTGTCTCACAAATCGCCTGAAACTGCCATGAAAAAGCACACACCATTCTCCAGTGTTCTGCTTACAATTGTGTTCATCTTGAGTTCATGCGGCCCGGCCGAGGTCGCCGATCCGCCGTGGAAGGCCGATGTCGATTCTCTCCAGAACCATTATGCGCCAGATAGTCGCCTGGCCGTCTTCAGGGTCTCGTGGAAGCAGCAGGGCGATATGGTGATTGTGAAGGGAGAGGTTGACAACGCGAAAGCGAGGGACGAAGCGCTGGCAGCGATTCGGGCGAGGAGTGAGAGTGAAATTGTTGACAGTGTGGCGGTTCTTCCGGATCCAAAGCTCGGCACCAATGGGTATGGCATCGTGACAGTAAGCGTCGCAAATGTGCGCAGCAGGCCTTCTCATGCCGGTGAGCTGTCGACGCAAGCGTTGATGGGTATGGTGGTGAAGCTGCTCAAGAAGCAGCGCAACTGGTACTACGTTCAGTTGCCGGATGATTACCTGGGATGGTTGCCTGAGCGGAGCATGGTCATCACCTCCAGTGAGGGCGTAGATGCCTGGAAAGCAGTACGTAAGGTCATCACCACCGGCTACTTTGCTCTTGTTCGAAGACAGCCGAGTGGAGAAGCATTGCCACTCTGTGATGTGGTGGCGGGCGTGTTGATGAAACAAGGGGGGCGCGTCGGAAGTTGGGTTGCGGTAGAACTGCCGGATGGGCGCAGAGGTTACATTGAACAGGCGAGCGTGCGGGAGTACGAACGATGGAAGCAAACCCGAGCGTTGACTGCTCAGAATATCGAGAAGACGGCAACGATGTTCATGGGTGTGCCGTATCTCTGGGGTGGTACGTCGCCTAAAGGCATGGACTGCTCAGGATTCACCAAAGTGGTATTTCGACTGAATGGCCTTGAGATACGGCGGGATGCCGACCAGCAGTCACATCAGGGCGAAGCAGTCCAAGCTGGAAACGAGTTCGAGAATCTTAAGAAGGGGGATCTCCTATTCTTTGGAGACAAGGGGACGGAGACTGGGCAGGAGAACGTCGACCACGTCGGCATCTATCTTGGCAAGAAAGAGTTCATTCACACACCGGGTGGTGCATGGGTAAAGGTCGACAGTTTTGACCCGGACGCTCCGAATTACAATGAGCTCCTCAGAAATATCTTCCTTCGAGCCAGGAGAGTGATCGGGACGAAGCAAGTTCCTGAAGTTGCCGCGAAGTGAATCGTCGGCGCAGGGATGGCGGCTGAATCACGGTCCCTGCGCTGTCTCCCATAGCAGACTCAACGGATTTTCTTCACACCGATTCCCGGTCTATCCGTCAGCGTCACCCTTCCGTCGATAATCTTTGTTCCGTCGAAGGCATCGTTGCTGATGAGTAGAGCTCCGTCGAGATCGGCAAAATCGACCATGGGGGAAAGATGTGACGCCGCGGAAATAGCACACGAGGTTTCCGTCATGCACCCCAGCATCACCTTCATCCCCAGCGACCTCGCGAGCATTAGCATCTTGTGCGCCTCGCGCATGCCGCCGCATTTCATCAGTTTGATGTTGACCCCGCTGTAGACACCGTACGCCTTCTTGACATCTGCAAGCCCCTGGATCGATTCATCGCCGAAGGTCGGGAGCGGGCTGCGCTCGGTCAACCATGCCATATCATCGATGCTCTCTTTTGGCATGGGCTGCTCGACGAAGACAACTCCCTTTTCCTTAAGCCAGTGGATGGCATCAAGAGCGAATGAACGGTCCTTCCACCCCTGGTTTACGTCGACGCAGATAGGCTTGTCGGTAACGGACCGGATGGTCTCGATCATCATTTTGTCGGTGTCCCGCCCGAGCTTCACCTTGAGGATCTTGAACTCCTCCGCCTCTCTGGTCTTCTGTCGTACGACCTCTTCGGTATCGATGCCGATGGTAAATGAAGTGTACGGCGTTGCCTGCTTGTCGAATCCCCAGACGTTGTACCAGGGTTGATTCAGGAGCCTGCCGACAAGATCATGTAAAGCGATGTCGACGGCGGCCTTGGCTGCAGGGTTGCCGGGAGCGATGGCATCCACGTCCTTCAGGATTGTCTCCAACTCAAAAGGATTTTCGTGTTTGCTCAGATCGATTTTCGAGAGAAAAGCACTAGCGGTTTCATGCGATTCCCCGAGGTACGGCGGCATGGAGGCTTCACCGAATGCTGTGATGCCATCGTACTCAATTTCGGTAAGCATCACGGGGGTTGTTGTGCGAGAGCTCGTAGCGATGGTGAAGACGTGCTTGAGCTCCAGAGTGTATGGTCGAAATGAGAGTTTCATGCGAGCGTGTTTGGTTGCCCGCACCAGCGTGTCGGTGGACGGGAGAGAGATCCCTGTTCCTATCATCGATGCGCTGGCAAGCAGGGATGAAGTTTTGAGGAAGTCGCGTCGATCGCTTTTCATAAGTTACCTCAAATTACGGGTGGTAGAACTGCGACCAAATTAGAGAAAAGACGAATAAAATTCAAAAGGATCGGCTAAATTCGGATCAGTGTGATACTACGCAATTCCCGTATACGGAGGTTGCATTCAACAGTTCCTGTTTGTATCTTCAAGCAGAAGGGCAGTCGAGGCCTGTGGAATGACTCTCAAGAAGAAACATATCCTTGTCATTGACGATGAACCAACCTGGTTGAAGAGCACGGCGCGGGTGCTTCGGGGGGAGGGGTATCGAGTCAAGGAGGCAAACAGCGGTGCGGAGGCGCTTACGATGTTGGCGAAGTTTCGGCCGGATCTGATCGTCAGTGACCTTCGTATGCCCGACATGAACGGATTTGACCTCCTGGATCGCATTAGAAGATTGCCGCAGATCTCCGAAACGCCCGTTGTGTTCTTCTCAGCGATCGATGATTTTCATGCCAAGAGGGTTGCCCGCGAGTTAGGGGCTACCGCGTGCCTTCCGAAGCCGTACGATCAACGCGATGTCGTCTCCGTGTTGAAGCAGTATCTCCCACGTTGACCCTCCGCCCACATCTGATTCATCTCGTATCCTCCGGTGCTTTTGTTGGCGGTCTTGCTATTGTGAGGCCGTGTTGGTACTTTTTCTCTGATGGGATCAGAGGCCAGCCATGAAATTCAATCTCGCCCGCATTCGGAAATTTCGTGCAACGCTTGGCCCTGTTGAACAGGCTCAAGTCGTTGCGTCGACCGCTGTCGTTGTGGCAATGGCGACCATCGTCAGTATTCGCATTTTCAGCGGCCAGTACATTGACTGGCTGCTGTTTGGCAGCGTCATCACGGTCGGTGTGTTTGGGTTCATCATCGTGTTCTTCACGCTGAAGTATGGACAGCAGCTGGAAGAGCAGAAGCGGGAACTGCTGGCGCTGAACACTATTGCCGAGGCGGTCAATCGCTCGGTCGAAATCAATATCCTTCTGGATAATGCGCTGCGGGAGGTCCGGCGCCTGCTCGATGCCGAGTTCGGCTGGGTGTATCACGTGGAAAGAAAGAAGCTTGCCCTCAAGGCGGCCGTTGGGACGGAAGAATTCACGGAGCGTATCGTTGAGCCAGACATCAATCCCGAACTGCGAGAAGTACTGTGGGCCCGGCTCCCTCGGATTCAGCAAAGGCCCAGAAGGGCTTCAGACCCACCGTGGCGGTACGGGTCGATCGGCTCATGGGCCTCGGTTCCGATCAAGATGAAGGACGAGTTCACGGGAGTGCTTATTGTTGCGAGCAAGGACCGGAACGCGTTTTCGAAGAAGCAGCTTGACCTCATGGGAGCCTTCGCCAACCAGATCGGCGTTGCGCTGGAGAACGCGACACTTTTCCAGCAGCTGCGCGAATCCGAAGAGCGGTATATGGACCTCTTCGAGCATTCCCCGGACATGTATCATCTGGTCAACCGTGACGGTATTATTGTCAGCTGCAACCAGACGGAAGCCGGGCGGTTGGGGTATCGCAAGGATGAGTTGGTAGGCCAATCGATTCTGAAGCTGTACCCGGATTCCTATCATGATGCGGCGCGAACGCTTCTGTCCAAGAGTTTTGACCAGAGCCGGGAGATTTCCGGGCTGGAAGAGCAGATGGTCACAAAGGCCGGGGAGCTCATTGACGTGAGTCTCAATACGTCCATCATCCAGGACAAGAATCGCAATCCTGTGTTCATACGTGTCGTGGCAAGGGACATCACCGAGAAGAAGAAACTCGAATCAAAGGTCATCCACGCCCAGCGGATTGACAGCATTGGCAATCTGGCAGGAGGCGTCGCGCACGATTTCAATAATATTTTGACATCCATCCTCGGCTCAACCGCTATCATGAAGCGGCGGATGAGGAAAGCCAATGCCTGGTACCATTTCATCGACATCATTGAAATGGCAGCAAAACGGGGCGCGGGCCTCACACGGCAGCTCCTCACCTTTGCACGAAAAAGCACCGTTCAGTTCCGCCCCATCATTGTGAACGATGTCATCAAGGAGACACTCCATCTGTTTGTGAGAAGCGTCGATAAGAAGATCGAGGTAAGAACGGAGCTGGAAGGCGGAACAAGCATTATCAATGGCGACGATGGACAGCTTCAGCAGGCGATCCTGAACATCCTTATCAACGCCCGCGACGCCATGCCTGATGGAGGCATGATTACCGTCCGGAGCGGGAGGATTCAGGCCGATGTGCAACAGAGAGGGGCATTCGGGGAGGTGACGTCCGGAGAATTCGCGTCGATCATGATAGCCGATACCGGCGTCGGCATGAACCAGGACATTCAACAACGGATCTTCGAGCCGTTCTTCACCACGAAAGATCAGGGTAAGGGCACTGGTCTGGGACTCTCGGTAGTCTACGGCGTTGTCAATTCCCATGGGGGATTCATTACGGTCCAGAGCGAGCAGGGAAAGGGATCTCAGTTTTCGATGTTTTTTCCCCTCCTGACCGACACTGAAAAGCTCAAGCGTGTGGCGAAGCATCCGAGGCTCCAACGGGGGCACGAGCGGATTCTGGTGATTGATGATGAGGAGCACGTCGGTGAAGTCATCGCCGGGATGCTGTCGAGCCTCGGTTATCGCGTCACAGTTGTCAAGAGCGGTGACGAGGCGCTCGATCTCATGCGCAAGAAGAAGGGCTTCGACGTTATTGTGCTTGACATGAACATGCCGGTGATGAGCGGGAGGGAAACCTTCACGCGTATCAAGGAGATTGATCCGAACATCTGCGTCGTTGTCTCCTCGGGCTACAGCAACGCCTCACTCGACGCATCCCCGCTGAGAACTACCATCGATGGGTTCCTTCAGAAACCGTACCAGTTGGAGGAGCTGTCGAAAGCGATGCGTGAGGCGATCGAGAGCAAGCGGGACGGTGATTGATCACGACGATCACCTGCCGCGTGATCTGTCGTACGATGAACGGCCGTTTGCTTGCAAGTCGCTCAAATAATTGCTACAATTTTCGGGGTTCGTAACCTGTTATTGCTCATCGGAGCCATGATCACGTATACATTGCGATATTCATCATGAGCCTGGAGTCATTTGGAGAGCAGTTGCGACGCGCTCGTGAGGCAAAGCAGATGTCGCTTGGCGAGGTCGCTGACGCTACGCGGATTAGCCTCAAATTTCTCCAGGCCATCGAGGCAGGGAAGTTCTCGATTCTTCCGCAGGCCTACATCAGGGCATTCATCCGGGAATACGCCCGTGCGGTCGACTTGGATCCCGAAAAGACGATCCAGCAATACGATATGGCGAATCAGGAGATTCGCGCCACAGCGGAGGAATGGGTTTCCCGCTCACGGAACGCCGCTTTGCGGCAAACAAAGGAGCGTACAAGAGAAATCGCGTCGCTACCAGTTTTCTCACAGCGCTCGGTCACGATCTTTGCTGTGCTGGTTGTCGCTGCTGTTGCTGTTGTGTACCTCTTGAATGTTGGCTCTGACTCGTCACAACAGGACGATGTGTCGGAGATCGCATTTGACAAGGTTATCCGTGAATCCGAAGCCGCGACAGTCAGAACTGAGTCCGGACGCGCACTGCCGACCTTCGAGGCCCGTGATGATAGCCTCCGACTCGAAATTACGACCATTGATTCTGTCTGGCTCGCCATCACGATCGACAATACGAGAAGAGGGGAATATCTCTTTGCCCCTCAACGGAAACGAACCTGGGTGGGCAAGGAGCAGTTTCAGATCTCGATCGGCAACGCGGGAGCAGCCTCCTTCAAGCTCAACGGCGTCGAACTTGGGATGCTGGGAAACCGGGGGGTGGTCGCCAGAAACGTCTTGATCACACGATCGGGAGTGCAGAAAACGCAACAGTGAGATAGTAGCGTCATGACGACGGGAACGGCGAATGCATCCGCAGCGAGGCGGATCGAGGAGCTACGGAAGATCCTCCGTGAGCATGACTACCGTTACTATGTTCTCGCCCAGCCAACCATCTCAGACGGCGAATACGATCGGCTCATGCAAGAACTGCTCGATCTCGAGCACGCGCGCCCGGATCTGGTAACGCCCGACTCGCCGACGCAGCGCGTTAGTGGGGAACCGACGAAGGAATTTCCGACAGTCACCCACGCCATACCCATGCTTAGTCTCTCGAACACCTACAACGAGGATGAGGTAAGGGACTTTGATCGCCGGGTTCGCTCGTTGCTCGGGAAGGAGCGCTTTCGCTATGTGGGTGAGCTGAAGATCGACGGCGTGGCTGTGAGTCTGCTGTACAAGGGAGGCCTCTTTGTGAGAGGAGCTACGCGGGGAGATGGCTCACGTGGAGACGACATCACGCAAAATCTCAAGACGATCCGGTCAATTCCCCTTCGTCCGGTGAGTAAGAAGAGAGGCCTGGAGGATTTCGAAGTTCGGGGTGAAGTGTTCATGGCGCGCGATGATTTTGAAAGGATGAACAAAGAGCGGGAGGCGTCCGGGGAAAAGCTCTTTGCCAATCCACGCAATTCTGCTGCAGGCACGCTCAAGCTTCAGGACTCAAGGATCGTCGCGGCGAGACCGTTGAATTTCTCTGCGTACTTCCTTCGTTCCGATCAATTCGAGCTCACAAGCCATCACGATAATCTCAACATCCTTCGTGACCTCGGATTCCCGATCAGCCAGCATAGTCGGATATGTGCTGATGTCGACGAGGTGATCCATTACTGGAAGCATTGGGAAGAACGACGGGAGCGTCTCCTGTACGATATCGACGGTGTGGTGGTTAAGGTCGATTCCCTTCGGCAACAGGCGCGGCTTGGCATGATTGCCAAGAGCCCGCGGTGGGCGATCGCCTTTAAATTTGCTGGTCGGCAGGCAACGACCACCCTGAAGGACGTCAGGCTCCAAGTGGGACGGGTGGGAACGATCACGCCGGTGGCGGATCTGGAACCGGTGTTCGTCGGTGGGACGACGGTTTCGCGCGCCACACTCCACAATGAAGACTATATCAGAGAGCTGGACATTCGGATTGGTGACACCGTGGTCGTGGAAAAAGGGGGAGATGTTATTCCGAAGGTCAGCAGCGTTGTGCCGGAGAAACGCCCGCGCGGCACAAGGCCGTACACCATACCGGGCAAGTGTCCAGAGTGTGGCTCGAAGATATCCCGTCCCGCCGGTGAGGCAAACTACTTCTGCGAAAACACGGAATGTGCGGCACAGGTGCGGGGGCGCATTGAGCATTTTGCCCATCGCGGGGGCATGGACATCGAGGGCCTGGGAGAAGCGGTGGTCGATCAGTTGGTGCGCCTCGGTTTCATCCAGAACTGCGCCGATCTCTATGAGTTGCACAGACATCGGGATCGACTTGTCGATCTCGAGCGCTGGGGCGAAAAGAGCGTTGACAACCTGTTGCAGGCCATCGAAGAGAGTAAGAAAAGGCCCTTCACCCGCGTCCTGTTTGCGATCGGGATCCGTCACGTCGGGGCTGGGGTCGCTCAGTTGATTGTGAACCAATTCCGATCCATGGATCGGCTGATGAGGGCCTCGCAGGAGGAACTCCAGCAGGTTCAAGGAATAGGCCCCCGCATCGCAGAAAGCATGCGTCTCTTTCTTGCTGACAAGCACAACCAGCGGATTATCGAGCGCCTGCGCAAGGCCGGAGTGCAATTCGAAGAGAAGCAGAAACGCGCCGCCGCGGGATCGCCGCTGGCTGGCAAGACGTTTGTATTGACGGGTACGCTCTCGTCGTTCACTCGCGAGGAAGCAAAGCAGAAAATTGAGGAGCTTGGCGGGAGGGTTGCTTCAAGTGTGAGTCAGAACACGGACTATCTCGTCATTGGCGACGAGGCCGGTTCCAAGCTCGACAAGGCCAAAGAACTCGGTGTACCGACATTGGATGAAAACTCATTCCTCAGGTTGGTCAAAAAAGTGTAATTATTATTCACCATTCAGAGAGGGCTTTATGCAGAACAGCAGCTTGCGCATTGCATCGATCGTCGTTCTGGTTTTTTTCACGGTCAGCATCGGGTTTGCCCAGACGCGGTCCGGAAAACTCGGTATTGGTGTTGCTGGAACGGGCTACTATCTTTTCCAGTCCGATTTGAAAACGAATGATCCCTCGGGTGGAGGAGCGGTAAGCCTGACCTACTCGATTGTGGAGAACATCAGCCTGCGATCGCTGCTCGGTGTGGGATACCTTGCGGGGACACAGAAGGTCGCACCTCCGGCCACGACCGGTAAGTCCATCGAAACCAATCTGTATCACTGGAATCTCGCGATCAGCTATGACATTCTGCCGCACAGCCAATTCAACCCGTTTGTCTACGTCGGCGGCGGTCTCCTCTGGTTTGATCCTCGGGAAAGCAACGGTGCGCAGCTGGCGGGAGCCGGGGTACCTCGCTTTGACACCAACTATCTGGCCGGTATCGGATTCGATTATTTCTTTGACGAGTTTTGGGCGATCACGCTCAGTGCCGAGGGTGTCGGCGGCTTCAACAGCTGGCTGGATGGGACGAAAACCGGCACGAATGACATGTATGCCCGCGTCTCTCTGGGACTGCGCTTCCACGTGTTCGACCAGAATTTCGTCAAGCGGATGATAGACGCTTTTGAGCAACGCGGGAAATAGCGACGGCAATTCTACATTCCCTCTTTATGTTTGAGACGTTTCGACTCAAGGCCGGGACGTGGTATGCGAGGTTTCATTTTCGTGCTGCGCGTGAACCCGTAATCCGTTTCACAGACGCCGTGTCGCAATCCCGTCGCGCCATCGTATTCTTGCCGGAATCCGCGGGTGAACTTGCTGCAATCGGCGATGTGATGAGCTTTCTTGCCGAGCAGTTTCACACGAGCAGGGTGATGCTCGTCGTACGCAAGGAACTCGCCGCCTCGCTGCCCGGACAGCGAGGGTTTAACGTGTTCGCGTACGGCGGCGAGGATCTGAACCGATGGTTCCTGCCGAGAGCCGATTTGCTTCGAAAGGTGAAAAAGAGTACATTCGATGTAGCACTGGACCTCAACCGCGGGTTTGCGCTACCAAGTTCATTTCTGTGCCGCTCGTCGCAAGCCCCGTTGAGGATCGGTTTCGTCAAACCACACGCAGATAGTTTTTACAATCTGCAAGTTCAAACCACACAATCAAACAATCTCTCCGAGGATTACTCAAAACTGGTACGGTGCATGGAAATGTTTTAAGTGACCGCACCCATGCCGTTCAAGGAGGTCTTGTAACGTACGTTGGTAAGAGGAGGATGCCATGCATTTTGAGGTCAAGAAAAATGGCGACGCGACCATCCTTAGAATCAAGGAACGGAAACTCGACGCGAGCGTGTCGCCAGAGCTGAAGGGCGAATTTCTTGTCCTGTGTAACCGCAACACGAAGAACCTCATCATCGACCTGAGTGACGTCGAGTTCTGTGATAGCAGCGGCCTAAGTGCCCTCTTGATCGCGGAGCGAAAGATGAGAGAGAACGGAGGGGTTGTGAAGCTTGCCGGATTGCAGAAGAAGGTCCTTTCGTTGATCCGCATCTCCCGCCTCGATCGCGCCTTCCGAATCCACGACACGGTTGCCAAAGCGTTGCGGTCGTAGGGACCTAATAAACGGCCGCATGCCGCGATCGCTGGCTTCAACACTGCTTACGCTTCCCATCCAGTAAGGTGATCCCTTTGGGTTTCGGCACGATCGATTATGTCGTTCTGGTTATCTACATTATCGGCATCGCGGTTTTTGGTATCGTCTGGAGCGGAACGCAGAGGTCCGCACGCGACTATTTTCTTGGACGCGAAGGAATACCCTGGTGGGCTGTCTGCTTCTCCATTGTTGCTGCCGAGACAAGCACGCTCACGTTCATCAGCATTCCCGGGCTCGCCTACCTTACCAATCTGAATTTCCTCCAGCTCACCTTCGGTTACCTCCTCGGGCGGATCATTGTCAGTTTCATCTTCCTTCCCGCGTACTACAAGGGAGAGCTCTCGACCGCTTACGCCTTCCTCGAAACGCGGTTCGGTTCTAAAACACGCAGCTTTGCTTCTCTCGTTTTCATCTTTACTCGGATGGCGGCGGATGGGGTTCGTCTCTTCGCAACGGCTATTCCACTCAAATTCATTCTGGATATCGACTATCCGCTGGCTATTCTCATCCTAGCGATCGTTGCGCTGGCATATACCTATGTAGGAGGAGTGCGGGCGGTGATCTGGGTGGACGCCCTGCAGATGCTCGTGTATATCGGTGGAGCTCTCCTTGCTGGCGTACTGCTGGTTTCGTCAGCCGACGGCGGTTGGGCTGCAATCACCCAAAAGGCCTGGGAAGCAGGCAAATTTCAACTTTTCAATCTCGGTCTCGGCGAGAATTTCTGGGGAAGTCCCTATACGCTCCTTGGGGGCCTGTTTGGTGGCATGTTTTTGTCCATGGCATCACACGGGGTTGACCAACTCGTGATCCAGCGAGTCTTGGCCGCCAAATCGCTCATAGCCAGCCGGAAGGCGCTGATCGGAAGCGGAGTCATTATCATATTCCAATTTGCACTGTTCCTCGTGGTCGGGCTTCTGCTCTATGGCCATTACAGGGGGGCATCGTTGGCAGAGTTGGGTTTGATACGTTCGGACGAGATCTTCCCGCGCTACATCACTCAGGGGCTCCCGCCCGGTCTCGCCGGCCTGATCATTGCCGGCTTGCTCGCCGCAGCGCTGTCTACGCTGGCCGGTTCGATGAGTTCGATGGCCTCGTCGACAGTCCTCGACCTCCTGAAGCCGAGGTTTGGAGTTGCCCTGACGCCTGAACGAGAACTTCCCCTCTCCCGAATCGTTACAGTCCTCTGGGCAGGGATACTCGTCGGCTCAGCAGTCTTCTTCATGAACACGACCCAGGCGGTTGTTGAGCTCGCGTTGAGTATTGCCTCATTTACCTATGGAGGCCTTCTAGGGACCTTCCTTCTCGGAGTCCTGTTCAAGAGGCCGACGCAAGAGGATGCGCTTGCCGGATTCGTCGCAGGCATTTTCTTTATGGTTATCGTCATCTCGTTGAAGGTTGTCGCGTGGACGTGGTTCACGCTCATTGGTGTAACTGCAACCCTGATTGTAGGCGGAGCGCTGAGTCTGTTGACCAAGCGGGCGGAGGAATAGCGAACCGGCGACCGATGAATGCACAGCGTTACCATGAGGATCACACGCACGATAGTGCGAACACCCATTGGCAAAGATAAACTCAAGCTCGACGGCTATATCCAGCAGTACTTTGACTTTCTTCGTCTGGAAAAGGGCGTCGCACAGCACACACTGAACGCGTATCACTTTGATCTTGCGAAGTACCGATCCTTCCTCCTCTCACGCAACCTCACATCCGCAATCCTCATCACGCAGGAAGATGTCAGCGAGTTCCTCGGGGAGCTGTCGCGCAAGAGGCTTTCGCCGCGAAGCGTTGCGAGGATCCTGTCGGCAGTCCGAGGGTTTCACCGCTTTCTCGTCGGCGAGGGAATACATCCCGATGATCCGACTGAAGATATCGACGCACCGAAGCGGTCGAAGACACTGCCTGACGTCCTGAGCATTCCCGAGATCGAAGCGATCTTGAAGCAGCCCGATACACATGCGCGGCTCGGCATCCGGGATCGCGCGATTCTGGAGGTGCTCTACGCGACGGGCATGCGTGTCTCCGAACTCACGAACCTCAAGCAATCGAATCTGATGTTTGATGATGATCTGGTCCTGGTCTTCGGCAAGGGTCAGAAGGAACGGCTCGTCCCGATCGGTCGATCAGCGGTGGAATGGGTGACGAGGTATCAGAAGGACGTTCGCATCTATTTGGCTAAGGCAGGGCGCTCACACGATGTGCTCTTTCTGAACTTTCGAGGCGGGAAGCTCTCGCGCGCGGCTATCCGGGACATGGTAGCAAAATATGCACGGGCTGCAGGGATCAAGAAGGAAATCCATCCGCATACACTGCGTCACTCGTTTGCCACGCATCTTCTGGAGGGGGGCGCTGATCTGCGCGCCGTGCAGGAGATGCTTGGTCACGCCGATATCTCCACAACCCAAATATACACCCACATCGACCGGGAGTATCTCAAAGAAGTCCACCGCACATTTCATCCGAGGGGGTAGATAGAATAATGGAAGGATGGAATGTGGATCGGCTGGTGGAGCCGACGAAGGAGAGCCTATGGAGACGGGACTGGCGTCCCGCCCTACAGCAGTGACAGATTATTCTATGTAGGTCGGCTCGCCAGAGCCGACGAAAAGAGCCTACTGAGACGGGACTGGCGTCCCGCCCTACAGCAGTGACAGATTATTCTATGTAGGTCGGCTCGCCAGAGCCGACGAAAAGAGCCTACTGAGACGGGACTGGCGTCCCGCCCTACAACTATGGAAAATTACTACCGAAGACACCTACCACATTATCAGCCTGTTGGAGCAACGTATTTCGTGACGTTCAGACTCGCTGGCTCCTTGCCTGCTGTAATAGTCGCAGACATGCTGTCCGTGAGGGAGCGGCAAAAGCGTGAAATTGCAGCTGTCAAGGATAAGAAAGTGCAACTCGCCAGATCGCGGGAATCTGATAGAGCATACTTTCTGCGGTTTGATTCATCACTAGACCGTTTGGAACAAGGTCCAACTTGGTTGCGGATTCCGGCTATCGCGAAGATACTCGATGAGGCAATAAATCACCGCAATGGCACTGTGTATGATCTATTGGCATATTCCATCATGCCAAATCACGTTCATATGGTTTTCGACCTGCCAAATGAAGGCCGATCGGACATTCCTGATTCAACATCTTCCCGCACGATGTTGGAAAGCACGCTGAATCGGCTCTATCCCGTCACACGAATCTTAGCATCGCTGAAGAAATTCACAGCTCGCCAAGCCAATACAGAATTAGGCCGTCGTGGCAGTTTCTGGCAGGATGAGAGCTATGACCATGTCGTTCGCAGCGGTGAAGAGTTGGAGTGGGTATTGCGGTACGTGGTTTCCAATCCTGAAAAGGCAGGGCTGGTTCATTCTTGGAGAGAATGGAAGTGGACGTATTGTAGGCACGAGTTGCTATCGTTGTAGGTCGGCTCGCCAGAGCCGACGAACAGAGCCTACCGAGACGGGACTGGCGTCCCGTCATACAACGATTGGGAAGTGGAAGAGGAAGAATTATCTCCTCAGCAGTCCGATGAGCGCGGTGACAATAACATAAAGAAGGTAGCCGACCGCTCCGACAATGCCACCCTGCAGTGCACCCATCACAACCTTTCCGAACCGTGGAGGCCGCTGCAGCACGCGAAACGAATCGACAGCATTGTTAAACGCCCGCCGGAAATCGGGGTACTGTGTCTCCAGGGCCGTGCAGGTGATGATGTACGCGCGCTTCTTGCCCGGAACGAGCGTCTGTATCATCTTCATGTCGTAGGTCTTCCATTCCTCCGGGCTCTGGCCAATCGTTGTTCGCCATCCGGGAAACGTCTCTTTGTAGATCGGTTGCGACTCAGCAACCTTAGACTTTATGCTCGTCTTGCTGGTGAACTGAGCGGCGGTCAGCTCGTCGACGGTGACGAGCTCTTTTCGCTCGAGTTGGTATTTATCGAGCATGCGGCTGAATTGCGCGCTAAGGGCCTGTGCTGCCTCCTTCAACTGCGTCTCGTCGAGTGAAGGCATATCACCCTCCATCACAACGATATTGATATTAGGGGAGAAGTCTGCGTCTTCGAGGAGCTTAAGAAAGCCCACCTCAATCCGCCGTTGCGAGAGCCCGTCCCGTATGCTCTTCGGGAAACGATCACCGAGCTTCTCGAACATCTCCTTGTAGTTTCCCGCCGTCAGGATATACCAGTCCTCCGGGACAAGCATGGCGAAATGATGATCCTGGTTGACGTATGCTCCGTTTGGAACCGGTAGCCCTGTCGGACTGTGCAGCCACCAGAGCGTTGCGCCGAGTATCACGACGCCAACAACTGCACCGAGCACTGCTGGCGCGGAGGGTGCTCCTCTGTTCGGTCTAGCGACAGAGGATTCAATCGAGGGTGGTTTCTTGTAATAGACTGTTCTTGGGGGAAAGATGTACCGGCACTTCTGGCATTGGGAGAAAACATCCGGCTGTTCATGACCGCACTGGGGACACGTCATGGTTATGCTCCTTACGGTGGTAGAGGAGCAATGCATACCGTCGCCGTTGATGACAAACTCGACGTGTCGCCGATCAGAGTCAATTGCGAACCTCACCAACGTGATCAGCATCATACTGCCGTCCGAGCAGGAATTGCGAATGGGCCGCTGTTCATTGGGCATTCGCTTTTCTACGATCCTGCTCCAGGTGAGAAAAGGGACATAATGATTCGGCAGGATGGTTGATTGTAAACGGACGCAACGTCGCCACCTACAAGTCAGGCGATGAACCTGCGGAAGCGCGGCATCGATCTTCTCAAGCAGGAAGTTACTCGCGATTCATGACAGGTGCAGGTAGACGTCAAGCGGTGAGTGTAGTAGACACGAAGAGGGCTTCAGATATCTATGTCAGCAAGTATCACTGAACTCTCCGTGAAGAGCGAGGGGATACGGGGCGAGCCGGGTGGACGGGCCCACAGGCGATTGTTGAAGGTAGGTGCTGGCAGTTTGCCACGAGCAGACGCCCTCTGGCTCTCCAGCGCTGGGAATTCGACGCTACAAACCTCGTGCCAAGCAATCCTGCTTGAGTTTCTTCGTATTTTTTGGTACATAGTATCCCCGGTCAAACATTGGCATGAGCGCAAGAGGCGGTGTAGAAGGGGGCATGATCCCGGGGAGCCAAACAACCTGACGCTCCTAAACTCGCATGCAGCGCAAGATCTTGATTCTCGCTGAGGGAAGATTCAGTCCTCTGAAATCCAAAACGGCAAACGCCGTGCTGGCCTACCTGCCACAAGAGGTTGTGGCTGTCGTGGATAGCACCAAGGCCGGTCTGACAGCTCAACAAGTGCTCGGCTACGGTGGGAACGTCCCTGTTATCAGGACTCTCAAAGACGGCCTGGAGTTCGGTCCGACCCATATGCTGATCGGCATTGCGCCCGCCGGCGGCAAGCTACCTGAGATCTGGTGCGAGATGCTTAGAGAGACACTCAAGGCCCGACTCCACATTCTCAGTGGTTTACACACGATCCTTTCGGACGACCCGGAGTTCGCGGCTCTTGCAGAGGAATGCGGGGTTACGATCACCGACTACAGAAAGATTCCACCTGAGTCGGAAGTTATCGCCAAGGGAACATGGCGCAATCGCAAGGCGAAGGTCGTGTTGACGGTCGGTACGGACTGCAACATCGGAAAAATGACGGCGCTCCTCGAGGTATACAGAGACATGCTCAAGCGTGGCCTGAACACCGATTTTGTTGCGACCGGGCAGACGGGAATGCTCCTGCGCGGAAGAGGGATCGCCGTTGACCACGTCATCGGTGATTACATCGCAGGTTGTATCGAGCGGGAAATAGACCAATCCGTCGCAGAGGGGTACGAGTTCATTCTTGTCGAAGGGCAGGGATCGCTCACCCACATGGGCTATTCCGGTGTGACATACGGGCTGATGCATGGCACCATGCCGGATGCAATGATCATGTGCCACCAGCCGACGCGCATCAAGGATGACTACGGCCTGGTTCTGCCGGATCTGAGCCGGCTGATTCGGCTGCACGAGGAGGTCATCAACATCTTTCGTCCGACGAAAGTCGTTGCCATCGGGCTCAACTCTGTCGGTCTCACCGATGAGCAATCAAAACAGGTGGCTAAAAAAATCGAGGACGAAACAGGGCTTCCAACTGTTGACGCATTCCGGTTCGGACCGCAGAAACTGACCGACGCGTTGCTGGATTTTTTCAATCCGAATAAACACTGAAGTGAGGAGACGTCGAGGTGCAATACTTTCGTTACCAGGATAATGAGCTGTATTGTGAAGATGTATTATTGAAGGAGTTGGCCGAGGAGTTCGGTACACCGCTCTACGTCTACAGCAGGCGGCAGATCGTTGAGAATTTCCGTGCTTTTGAAGCACCTCTTGTCGGCATGGACCATGTCATCTGCTATGCGCTGAAAGCGAACGCGAATCTATCTTTGCTGAAACTGCTTCTTCAAGAAGGGGCCGGGGCAGACGTTGTCTCGGGTGGGGAGCTGCATTTAGCGATTCAGGCAGGATTTCCACCCGAAAGAATCACGTTTGCCGGGGTCGGAAAGCGCGAAGACGAGATTGACTATGCCTTGAGGAGCAACATCTTCTCCCTCAACGCAGAATCGCCTCAGGAGCTCCAGCTGATTTCACTTGTGGCGCTGCGACTTCAAACGCCTGCGCGCGTTGCTTTGCGTATCAACCCAGATATTGATCCCCAGAGCCATCCGTACATCACCACAGGCCTGAAACAGAACAAGTTCGGGATCAGTGCAGAGGAAGCGCTCAGGGTATTTCAGTTTGCGGCGTCGCTGCCGGGCATCCAGGTCGTTGGCGTCCATACGCATATCGGGTCGCAGATCACGAAAATTGAACCATTCGTTGAGACGGCGAAGTTCTTGGCAGAATTGGTGAGAAAGCTTCGCGAAGCCGGCATCAACGTGCAGCACGTCGATTTCGGCGGCGGTTTCGGCGTTCAGTATGCCAATGCGCTCCGGCACGAGGCGCTTCCTCTTGAACCTGACAACGCACCGCCCCCGAAGTTGGGGCAATTCGTCGAAGCCGTGCTGCCCGTTCTGAAAGAAACCGGGTGCTTCCTCTGGTTTGAACCGGGCCGGTCGATTGTCGCCGACGCCGGGGTCCTTCTCACTAAAGTCCTCTACACGAAAGAGAACGGAGCAAGAAAGTTCGTGGTCGTCGACGCGGGCATGAACGACCTGCTTCGGCCAAGCCTGTACAATGCATACCACCAGATTGTGCCGCTGAAGATTGAGACGTACGAGCACCACCGCGTTGATGTGGTGGGGCCGATTTGTGAGACGGGAGACTTCCTGGCTCGGGATCGCATGCTTTCGAAGGTTAAGCGGAACGACTACCTATCCATTCTCACCGCGGGGGCGTATGGCTTCTCCAGCACGTCCAACTACAACGCGCGTCCCCGTCCTGCAGAAATTCTGGTCAACGGCGAAAAAGTGCGCGTGATTCGCGAACGGGAGGCGGTCGAGCGATTGAGGTAAGCTGCATCCCTGGGGAATCTCTGGAACCGCATCTCTTTGGAACGCCTTCTCATACTAAACTCGTGAAGGAGTGAAACACACGGTGAAGCCGGATTTTCGTGAACGGCTCAGGCGGGGCCCAATCCTTTGTGACGGGGCGATGGGAACGCTTCTCGATCTGTACGAGTATCAGGAGCGTCCGCGCGAAATCCACAATCTGAGAAACCCCGACATCATTGAGCGAATCCACCGTGAATACATTGCTGCCGGCGCAGAGATTATCGAGACGAACACGTTCTCGGGGAATCGTTTCCGGCTTGCGCAGTACCACCTTGAAGACCGCCTGGAGGAAATAAACCTGGTGGCGGTCGGGATTGCCCGTCGCGCGGCAGGAGGCAGTATCTACGTTGCCGGCTCGGTCGGTCCAACCGGCAAGTTGCTTGAACCGATCGGGAAAGTAAGGCTCCAGCAGGCCCGGGATTCATTCAGGGAGCAAATTGAGATTCTCCTGAAATCGGGAGTCGACCTGCTGGTTCTTGAGACGTTTGTGAGCCTCCATGAGCTTGACGAGGCTATTACGGCGGCGAAGGAATTGACCGATCTCCCGATCGTCGCACAGAAGACATTTCCGGAGGACGGATCCATTCTCTCCGGCAGCTTCCCGGTGGAAGTGGTCGAGCACCTCCTGAGTCGCGGCGTGGATGTCGTGGGTGCAAACTGCACCGTCGGGCCACAGCGGATGTTCACCCTTATTCGAACCATGTACAAGGAGGGTGTCTTCCTTGCCGCTCAGCCGGCTGCAGGGATTCCCACGCTTCAAGATGGTCGATCAGTCTATCACACGACACCCGAGTATCTCGCCACCTATGCCAGGGAGCTCCTTCAGGCAGGTGTTACGCTGATCGGTGCATGCTGCGGCTCAACCCCCGCGCACATTCGGGCCATGAAGGATGTGCTGGAAGAGTTCAAGCGCAGCCAGCGGACCGCACAATCCGCGGTAGCGACAGAATCGGCACGACGGCCGGAGGCCTCCGTTGTGTCGCGGGAAGAAGCGGAGCAGCGGTTCGTTGGAGATGACCGTTCGCTCTTTGCCCGGAATCTCGGCAGGAAGTTTCTTACGACGGTGGAACTGGATGTTCCGCGAGGGCTTGACATCTCATCTGTTATCGACGGAGCGCGCTACCTCCAGCAATACGGCATCGATGCCATCAACGTAACAGACGGAGCCCGCGCAAGGCTCCGCATGAGCTCGGTTGCGCTCTCATTTCTCATCCAACAGCAAGTTGGAATCGAGGCGATGATGCACCTGACCGCACGGGATCGCAACTTGATCGGATTACAGGCCGAACTCCTGGGTGCCCATGCGCTCGGCGCGCGGAACGTTCTGTGTATTACCGGAGACCCGGTGAGCATCGGCGACTATCCACACGCCACGTCGGTTCTTGATATTGACTCCATCGGCTTGATTCGGGCCGTGAAGTCGATGAACGAGGGGCGTGACCTGATGGGGAATGCGATCGAACAGCGGACATCGTTCCTGATCGCCTGTGCTGCGAATCCGGGTGCCGAAGACATGGAGCGTGAGATCGCGCGCCTGGGGGAAAAAATCGATGCCGGTGCACAGATCGTGTTCACTCAGCCGATTTACGAGATGCATACGCTCGAACGGTTCGTACAGCGTCTTGAACGTTCGCGTGTGCCTATCATGGTCGGTATCCTTCCATTGCGCAACTATAAACACGCTGAATTTCTCCACAACGAGATTCCCGGTATGGTGATCCCAAAGTCCGTTCGCGAGCAACTTCGAACGGCAGGGGACAAGGGGCCAGTCGAAGGTGTCCGTCTCGCAAAAGCGTTCCTTACAGAGGCGAAGGCTCTTGTCTCCGGTGCTTACCTCATGCCGCCGTTCAAGAAGTACGAGGTCATTCCGCAAATCCTAGAGGTTCTGTAGGATCGAGAAGTGGTGTCACCCCGGTCTCGTTCCGGAACTCGTGTCTCATTTAGAAACTCCTGCCTCCCAGAAACCGGAATGGTTGCTAGCGGTAAAGAATCGCGCGGCACATTCTGCTTGCTTTTCGATGTCGTATTCGCAATATTCCTGCGAATATTGTTTCACGAGGAGGAAGCTTTCGATCCCGCGCGCTTATGATATCCCTGCGCAAAGCCACCACTCTTGCCACCCTGCTAGCATCGCTCCACGCCTTTGTGTTGTGCCAGCAGCAGCCCCCTCCTGACCGGGTGATCCTCGCCATACGAGTATCTGATCCAATCCGCATCGATGGCCAGCTCACGGAAGCAGCCTGGAAGAAGCCGGGGGAAAGTCGGTTCGTCCAGCGCGAGCCGCTTGAAGGGGCGCCAGCCTCCGAACAGACGGAAGCATGGATTGCCTATGACGAGGACGCTCTCTACGTAGCCGTGCGGCTCCACGATACTCAGCCGGATTCGATCGTTGGAAGAACTGCGCGGCGGGATCAGGATTCGGAATCCGACGAAGTTGGCGTCGGTATCGACGCCGCTCGAGACAAGCGAACCGCTCACTATTTCGTCGTGAATCCTGCGGGTGCAATCACCGATGGGACTTTCTCCAACGACACTCACATGGACAGCGACTGGGATGGTGTGTGGGATGTCGGTACGAACGTCGACGAAGGCGGGTGGAGCGCCGAATTCCGCATTCCGTACTCACAGCTTCGGTTCCCGAAGCGTGACCGGTACGTGTGGGGAGTGGAAATCTACCGCCGAATCAAGAGAAGAAACGAGGACTCATACCTCGTGCTGCATCCGCGGACCGATCAGGTGCGCGTGTCGCGCTGGATTGAGATCCGCGGGATCGAAGGTATCGAACCGCCGGCCCGAGTCGAGCTGCTCCCGTACTTCACGGCCACCGGAAAATTTCTCGAACCGCCTGCCGTCCACTCGTTCAATGAAGGAAGGGATGATCCGTTCAGTGTCGGGCGCAAGTATCCTGTCAACGTCGGTGCAGATGCAAAGATCGGACTTGCTGGCGATGTGACGCTCGATGCCTCGCTCAATCCCGACTTCGCTCAGGTTGAAGTGGACCCCACCGTGGTGAACCTGACAGCGTATCAGTGGTACTATCAGGAAAAGCGCCCATTTTTCATCGAGGGATCCAATATTCTCCGCTTTGGAAGGGGGGGCGCTACATATTTGAATGACTTCTACTGGACTGATCCCCGCTTCTTTTACAGCCGCCGCATCGGTCGCGCACCGCAGGCAACAGTTACGCACTCAGGTTTCAAAGACATCCCGGATCGCACGACGATCATCGGGGCAGCGAAAGTCAGCGGAAAGATCTCTGATAGCTGGTCGTTTGCAGCACTCACGGCTGTGACCGACCGAGAGTACGGCCGTGTGGACTCAGCCGGTGTTCGGTTCAAGGAAGAAATCGAACCACTGACGTTCTACGGGATTGCGAGAACGCTCAAGGAGTTCAATGAGGCGCGCCAGGCGATCGGGGTGATCGGCACAGTTGTTGAGCGGGATTTGCGTGATCCCCGGCTGAAAGGAATCCTCAATAATCGCGCAGCATCTCTGGGTGTCGACGGCTGGGTGTTCTTGGATGAGAGCAAGGTTTGGGTTCTGACGGGATGGGCAGGGGCATCCTATGTTGCTGGCTCGACCGATCGCATGATTGTGCTTCAGCGCTCTCCCGAGCACTACTTCCACCGACCGGGTGCCGGGCATCTTGAGGTCGACTCGAACGCCACATCGATGATCGGCTGGTCATCCCGCGTTTGGCTCGACAAAGTGGTTGGGAACTGGATCTTCAATGCAGCGGTCGGTGCTATCCATCCACAATTCGAGACCAACGACGCAGGCTTCATGACGAATGCCGACTACATCAACGCCCACATCTACGGAGGGTATGAGTGGTACAAGCCGGAGGGGATCTTCCGGACAAAAGGGGTCACCGCAGCGATTGTGCGTGAGTACGATTTCGGTGGGTATAATATCGGCGAGTCTTATCAGCTCCGCCTGTTTGGGCAACTTCTGAACTACTGGTCAGCATACTTCAACATTAGCCACAATGCCGAGACGTACGCGCTGCCCGAGCGGACGCGCGGTGGACCTCGTATGAGATGGCTCGAAAGCCAGAGCGGGTATGTAAATGTATCGAGTGATTCACGGAAACCGTTGTACGGTGCACTCACGACCGCCGCGGCGAAAGGAAAATCGGGGATCTGGTACTTGCAGACGGGGCTCAACCTCAACTGGAAGGTCTCGAAGACGCTCAGCATCAGCGGCGGGCCGGATATTTACCGCCGGCACGACCCCGCGTGGTACGTCTGGACTCAGCCCGATCCGTTAGCGGCAGAAACCTACGGGTGTCGCTACATTTTCGGCACGCTCGATCTAAGACAAGTCTCGGCGACCGTGCGTGTCAACTGGACATTCACACCGAAATTGAGTTTTCAGCTGTACGTTCAGCCTCTTCTCTCGACAAGAACCTACAGCGGGATTAAGGAG
The DNA here is from genome assembly GCA_016873755.1 of Ignavibacteria bacterium. Classification (GTDB taxonomy): domain Bacteria; phylum Bacteroidota; class Ignavibacteria; order UBA10030; family UBA10030; genus VGWB01. The sequence goes on from VGWB01000025.1 coordinate 27,522, forward strand.
CTCGCGCGACCGAACACGTTCAGCTTTAACCGATACGGTGAAGGCCGCTCAACTCTGACCCTGACCAACAGCGTCTACACCGTGGATCCGGATGGAGCGGGGCCTGCATCAAGCTTCAACATCCGGAATCCCGACTTCAACTACAAATCCTTTCGTGCCAATGCCGTGTTCCGCTGGGAATACCTGCCCGGTTCGACCATCTACTTTGTCTGGACGAACGAAAAGGTGGATTATGAAACCTCGGGGCGGTTTGAATTCGGGCGGGACATGCGCACACTGTTCCGGGACAGACCGGACAACGTCTTCTCGATAAAACTCACCTACTGGTTCAATCCGTAAGGAAGGTCAGCGCCTCGGGCTCGGTGTGCCCTCGGGCAGCCGCGCGATCGTCTTGGCGAACTCGGGGTCATCCCTGATGGAGAGGAAATCAGGGTCAAGGATCTGGGAGAAACTGTATTCGGTGGATATTGCTTTGGCGAGGGTGGCGATGGCTTTCCTGCTATCCTTCTGGATCGCGTAGACGCGAGCTTGCAGGTAGAAAAATTCAGCTGGTTTCGAACTTATGTTCTCAGCCTCCTGAATGGCCCTGGTTGCCAATTCTGGGTTCCTTCCGCGGCGCGCCTGGAGAAGCGCATAATAGGCCAGACTGACGGCATCGTTCGGATTTTGGGCGACAACCCTTTCGCTGATTTCAATTCCCCGACTAAGTGCAGGGAGCGACTCGATCTTTCCACTCAGTTGGTACCCGCGTCCAATCCAATA
>VGWB01000026.1 GCA_016873755.1 Ignavibacteria bacterium
CCGCCGCGGTCAGTCTGCGAAAACGAAATGGCGATGCTAACATAGTGAGTAAAGGAGATTGGTCTGTGAGGAGCCCTTTTGTAGGGCGAAGAGCCTCTTCGCCCTACTATGGAGCCGTCTTTTCCGACTTACAGGAGAGGTTTGATCTTGGATTCGAGCTGCGCTTTGGTCATCACGCCGATATGCCGATCGACGATGAATCCGTTCTTGTCGATAATAAACGTCGTAGGAATCGCCGCCACGTTGCCGTAGTCGGACGCCTCTTTTCTGCCACCAAGCACGATGGGGTAGTTGATCTTACTTTCTTTGACGTACGGCTTCACATCCTCCCATCCACCCTCGTCGAGCGCGATGCCGATGATCTCAAGGCCTTTGCTCTCATACCTCTTGTAGATCTCTATGAAGTCCGGTATCTCCTTCCGACAGGGTCCACACCAGGTCGCCCAAAAATTCACAACAACAACTTTGCCCTTCATCTTGCTGAGTTCGTAAGTCTTGCCGTCAGCCGATTTCAAAGCGAAATTTGGCGCCTTCTGCTTCGATTGGGCGGAGAGCTGACCGTCGAGTGAAACGCCAAGAGCCATCACGAGGAGGACGATGAGGATTCCCTTCATGCCATACCTTTCATCTTGTGTTTGTGGGTAGAAGTCCTTTTGCTGTCTCTGCCAGCTTAGATGCTCCATTTTTGGGAAAGATTCTCAGTTCGAGAAGCCGCGACCGCGATGCGCAACCTCACTGCGATGATCCGCTCAACGGTACATCTTCGGCACCCACATCGTGTCACGAATGACAAACGGCAAGACGAAGCGACGATAGTATAGCTAAGAATCATCGAAAGGGCAACGAGACGGTTCGTCAGGCGCGCTGCTGTCGAACGCGCGTGCAAGCACTCAGTCGGGCTGTTTCCTTGATTTTCCCTCCAATTATGGCTACTTTCGACCGGAACGTCGATGGCCAAGAAACAGTTCGTGATCGGAATAGACGGAGGTGCAACAAAGACGGCGGCTTCGCTTGCCGACATAAACGGGAACGTTTTGGCCGAGGATACGGCGGGACCGTCGAATTTCCAGATTATCGGTACACAAAGGGCTTCCGAAGTCATCATCTCCCTCATTGAGAGATGCTGCGATGAGGTCGGTTGTACACCAAACGAAATTCAGATGACCGTCGCAGGCTTGACCGGAGCAGGGCGGGAAGGAGACAAGGAGAGGATGAAGTTTGCGGTCCTCGAGGAAGCACGCAGGCGGAAGTCCGGCATCTCCAAGGTGGCGATCGAGAGTGACGGCCGGATCGCGCTTGAGGGCGCGTTCAGAGGAAAGCCGGGGATCATACTGATTGCCGGGACCGGATCGTTTGCACTTGCCAAGGACCACAAAGGGGTAGTGCATCGCGTCGGGGGATGGGGCAGAATCCTGGGTGACGAAGGAAGCGGCTACATCATCGGGAGGGACGGCTTGAACGCTGTGACCAAGCATCTCGACGGGAGGACCAAGGCCACGCTCATAACGAAACTTGTTGCAGAACGGTTTGGCTTTGTGGATCAAGAAGCCATCATCACAGCTGTCTATCGTGAGAACTTCGATATCGCCCAGGTGGCGCCGCTGGTCATCGAGGCAGCGGACAAGAAGGACAGTGAGGCGGCTAGGATTCTGAACAAAGCGACCTTCGAGCTCTCCGAACACGTTCGAGTGCTCGTGGGCAAGATCGAGAAGTCCAGCCACATGCGGGCGAAGATCCCTCTCTCTTTTATCGGTAGCACAATCACGACGGAAAGCGTTTATAAAAGGATCCTGGAACACAAGATCACCTACTCATTACCCCAAGTGACAATTGTTGCACCTCAGGCGCCGCCTGCGTACGGAGCGGTCCTGCTAGCTATCCAGTCTGTCAAAAGCGCCTATGGGTAAGATATCGGTCGTTCTCCCGTTTACGACGCAGGCTCATTTCGACTCAACTCTGCGGCAATTCACATCATCCCCTCTTGTCGAAAAAGTCTTCCTTGTTCACAGCGGGCAGTACAAAGGGTCTCACGAGAAATGCGAGACGCTTCTGTCCTCCACCTACACGTCGGGCAAGACACTTGGTGAGTTGTTGGACAGGATGTCCTCGGAGTACTTTCTCTTTGTGACCCAATCGCAGGAACTTCAGCTCGGGCAAGCCGCATTGGAGAGAATGATCGGCATTATGGAGCAGACCGGAGCGGGGATGTGCTACGCGGACTACGTCGAGGTGAAAGGCGGGATCAGGACGGAGCACCCGCTGAATGATTACCAGTTCGGAAGCATACGGGACGGATTCGATTTCGGGTCACTCCTGCTGTTCTCAACGGGTGCTGTGAAGTCGGCGCTGAGCGAGTTCGGCGCAATTGAGGATGTCGACGTCGCGGGGATCTATGATTTGCGACTGAAGGTCTCGGTGCGTCATAGTCTCTTCCATATCCAGGAATTCCTTTACACGAAGGTCGAATCGGACCTGCGGCTGACAGGTGAGAAGCTCTTCGATTACGTCGATCCGCGGAATCAGGCTGTTCAAAAGGAAATGGAGAGTGTAGCGACCCAACACCTGAAGAACGTCGGTGTGTATCTGTCGCCAAAATTCAAGAGCGTCCCGAAACCGGCCGTTGCATTCCCGGTTGATGCGAGCGTCGTGATTCCTGTGCGCAATCGGGAACGCACGGTGGCAGATGCAGTCGGCAGTGTGCTTGATCAGAAATTCAGCGGAAGCTTCAATGTGATTGTGGTTGACAACCACTCGACGGACGGCACGACGAAGATCCTACGGGAGCTTGCCTCACGCCATTCGGTTGTCAAACACATTATCCCGGAGCGTCACGATCTGGGCATCGGCGGATGCTGGAACGAGGCCGTCTTCTCCGAGCATTGCGGCCGATACGCCGTGCAGCTCGATTCGGACGACCTCTACAGCGGTCCGAACACCCTCCAGACGATCACCGACGTTTTCCGTTCGGGCGACTATGCGATGGTCATCGGATCCTACAAGCTGGTTAACATGAAGCTCGAGGAGATCCCGCCGGGGCTGATCGACCACCGCGAGTGGACGCCGGACAACGGGCGCAACAACGCACTGCGGATCAACGGCCTGGGGGCGCCGCGCGCGTTCGATACGGCATTGCTGCGGCAGATGCCACTTCCCAACGTCAGCTACGGCGAGGACTACGCCGTCGCACTTCGTCTCTCGCGTGAATATCAGATCGGAAGGATTTACGAGCCGGTCTACCTCTGCCGGCGGTGGGAAGGGAACACCGACGCTGCCCTGTCGATTGAGAAAGCCAACCGAAACGACTTCTACAAAGACAAGATCCGGACTATTGAAATGCTGGCGCGCCAACGAATGAATCGAGAAGGAGTATAAGATGGCACAACTCGTTCGCCGATGGACCCAAAAAGATCTGCATGTCATCCAGGATGTGCTCTGGAAGACGTGGGTCGATTCGTATTCCTCCTACATCCCGGAAGTCGACCTCAGAAGCTATTTCACGGAGCACTATGATCTGGATGCCCTTACCGATCTGTTCTGCAACCCTCTCGCTGACGGATTCGTAGCGGAGGTTGACGGCTCAGTCATCGGGTTCATGCGCACTGCTCGTGAAACGGAAGAGAATCGATACTACGTCTCGTCGATCTATGTCCTGCCTCAATACCAGAGCAGGGGACTCGGCAGAGAGTTGATGAAGATGGCAGCCGCTGAGGCGAAACGGCTCCACCTCGACAGAGTGTGGATCGGTGTCATGGTTGAGAACAAGCAGGCAGTGGAGTGGTATCAGAAGATGGGTTACCAGGTGGTCCGGACCGAGCCCTTCACAATGGGAAATTCGACTGTCGATCACTACATCGGCTTCGTTCCGCTCGAGTCAATAGGTTGATTACCTGCTGTGAAGCCGAACGCGGCTAACGTCTCGAATGAAGAAATCCAGAACACGCAGGTCCCATTGACCCAGGCCAGATTCTTCGCGGTTTTCGATCCGAAGTCACCCACGGATTCCCTTTCCGGGCTCTCCCTCCAGCTCCTTGAAGAACAGAAGCAATCCTGGCCACAGCTGGCTCAGGGGTATGCGTCGCTTGCCACCGTGAAGCTGCGGGAGCTCCAATGCGACGGGTACAGAGTCTTTCTGCAATTCAATCCGGGACGCATCGTCAGCACAGGGGCGAAAGTCGATGAGAGGTCGATTCGTGAGCGGCCATGCTTTCTCTGTGTTGAAAACCTGCCACAGCCCCAGAAGGGAATTCTCTACGGGGAGGAGTTTCTGGTTCTCTGCAACCCCGCACCGATCTTTCGCGAGCATCTGACCATCTCTAACGTCAATCATATCCCGCAAGCTATCGGACCCTTTCTTGATACGTTTCTCAGTCTTGCGCGGGATTTGAGTCCGGGATTCTCCCTGTTCTACAACGGAGCGCGATGTGGGGCATCTGCTCCCGATCATATGCACTTTCAGGCCAACCCGAGCGGAGCGATTCCCGTCGAGAAGGACTCTGGTGACACAACACGCCGGGAACTGAGAAAACGCATAGGCGATGTTTCTCTCTTCTCGCTGGAGCGATATGGGCGCCGCGTGCTTGTCCTGGAGTGTGCAAGCAAGGAGGCGCTACAAACCGTTCTCCGTAGTACGATCGCATCAATCCAGCGGCTCATCGGCACAAGCGAGGAACCGCTCTTGAACATTCTTGCCTCGTACGAACCGCACATCTGGCGGGTGATTCTCTTCCCGAGAGACAAGCACCGGCCGGACGCCTACTTCAAAGAAGGGAAGGAGAGAATCCTCATCAGTCCCGCCGCGGTGGATATAGGCGGACTGGTGATCACCCCGCTGGAGAGGGATTTCGAAAGCGTCGATGCGGGAATGATCGAGAGGATCTTCGCGGAAGTCAGCATCGAGCAACAGATGTTCGAAGAAATGATCGAGGGTATCCGTGCGTGAGAACAGTCGAGTTTTGTCGAACGAGATGGTCTGAACAGGTGGAGTGATGCTGAACCAGGAGCCTATCATCAAAGTCGGGATCATTGAACGTGTCCCGGAAATGCATGGCGTGTTCAACGGCGTGTACGAGCTTCCGAGCACGGTACGCCTCCGCGGACCGTTCAGCGTCCGAAGTGAAGGAGGGAGGCTCGCCATCTTCGATGATGAAGGGATCGAGGTCTGGCGGAGGAGAGAGATCGTCTGCCGCCCGCTCTCGGGAGCAACGTTCACGATCCGAAACGTGACAATCGGCTTGCACTTTCACTGGGAGAGAAGGGAAGATCAGACCTTCGAAGGAGATCTTCGCCTTGTAGCACACGAAGGTGGGACGTTGACGGTGATCAACGAGGTGAGCGTCGAGAACTACCTCAAGAGCGTCATCTCCTCTGAAATGAGCGCCGAGGCTCCTGAAGAGCTGCTCAAAGCTCACGCCATCACCTCGCGCAGCTGGCTCGTCGCGATGCTGGAAAGGCAGCAGAGGGGAAAGAACCTTGGGACGCCGAGACGGTCGTTCGAGAGCGAAACGGAGATTACTCGCTGGTACGACCGCGAAGATCACCCGCTCTTCGACGTCTGCGCTGACGACCATTGCCAGCGATACCAGGGGATCACCAAGATTCTGACCTCCGCCGCCAGTCAGGCCGTCGATGCCACGCGGGGCGTATTCCTTGTCCACAACGAGCAGGTCTGCGACGCGCGGTTTTTCAAGGCGTGCGGCGGCCTCACAGAGAATTTCGAGAACGCCTGGGAGGATACCCCTGTCGATTACTTGAAGTCCGTCTCAGATTCCCCGGCTGATCACCCTCGAGTCTCATCAGAAGTTGATGCGCGGCGGTGGATCCTCTCGGCTCCGCAGGCATACTGCAATACGACGGATGGGGACGTCCTACGCCAGATCTTGCCGTCGTTCGATCAGGAAACGACAGACTTCTTCCGGTGGAAGGTCGAGTACACAAGGGAGCAGCTTGAAGAACTTCTCCGCGCCAAATCCGGTATCGACTTTGGTGTGCTCATGGATCTTGTTCCTGTCGTGAGAGGGCCGTCCGGCCGGATCATACGATTGAAGATCGTGGGAACGAGGAGGACGATGACGGTGGGCAAGGAGCTTGAGATACGGAAGTGGCTTTCGAAAAGCCACCTGTATAGCTCGGCCTTCGTTGCAGACATAGAGCGAGATCGGAGCGGCATTCCTGTCCGGTTCATCCTGCACGGTGCGGGCTGGGGGCATGGTGTTGGCCTCTGCCAGATTGGGGCTGCGGTGATGGCAAATAACGGGAAGAAAGCGGAAGAGATTGTGACTCACTACTTTCGGGGGGCACAGCTTCAGAAGCTGTATTGAGCCCACTCTACTCAGGGGGTTACTTCATGAATACGGGCAAACCGACATACCGCCAGCCATGGTTCTGGGTCCCGACGCTGTACTTTGCGCAGGGAATTCCATTCGTGGTGGCGCAGAGCGTCTCAGTCATCATGTACAAGCGTCTGGACATATCGAATGCGGACATTGCATTGTATACGAGCTGGCTCTATCTCCCGTGGGCCCTCAAGCCGTTGTGGAGCCCGTTTGTCGATATGTACTCCACCAAACGCTTCTGGATCGTCATGCTGCAATTCGTCATCGGTATCTGTCTGATCTGCATCGCATTTGCTCTTCCGCTGCCGGCGTTCTTCACGTACACCATCGCCATCTTTTGGGTCATCGCCTTCGCGTCGTCAACGCACGATATCGCAGCCGACGGGTTCTACATGCTGGCACTGGAGCAGCATCACCAGGCTGCTTTCATCGGTGTTCGGAGTACGTTCTTTCGCCTCGCGATGATCACCGGGACGGGATTGCTGGTGGTATTCGCCGGGCAAATTGAAACCAGCAGCGGCGGGAATATCCCGCTGGCCTGGTCGGTGACGTTCGGTGTGATCGCAGGGATGTTCCTTATGTTCTTTGCTTATCACAGGCTTATGCTCCCGTATCCGCAATCGGACAAACCCACGCTTGAGAAGGCGACGCAAGGAGTGTGGAAGGAATTCATCAACACCTTCGTTCTCTTCTTCAAAAAGAAGAATATCGTGGGATCCATTCTCTTCCTGCTCTTCTATCGCTTTGCGGAAGCACAACTCATGAAGCTCGTGACGCCCTTCCTGCTCGATGCTCGGGAGAACGGAGGGCTCGGTCTGAGCACGAGCGAAGTGGGGATCGTGTATGGGACGGTTGGCGTCATCGCATTGACGCTCGGCGGACTGCTGGGCGGATGGGTTGTCTCGAAGCAGGGACTGAAGTTCTGGTTGTGGATCATGGTCTTCATTATTCATGTTCCTGACGCGATGTTCGTGTACCTCTCGCAGCTCCAGCCAACCAATTTCCTGCTCATCAACGCCGCTGTCGCCCTTGAGCAGTTCGGCTACGGCTTTGGCTTCACAGCGTACATGCTCTATATGATTATTATCGCCCAGGGTGAACACAAGACCGCCCACTACGCCATCTGTACGGGATTTATGGCGATCGGCATGATGGTGCCCGGCATGTTCAGCGGCATGATTCAAGAGGCACTCGGGTACAAAGACTTCTTCATCTGGGTCATCCTCGCCACAATTCCCGGCTTCGTTGTCGCCGCGCTGGTGAAAGTTGATCCGCAGTTCGGCAAGAAAGCCGATCAAGAGAAGAAGGGGTAGTGTCCTACTTTCATAAGGCGCGTAGTGGTGTCGGGAGTTTCCTCTCCGAAGGAGTCCTTCGGACCCGACACAATAACTGTTGCTGTCGGGACGAAAGTCCCGACAGCACATATTTGGACACCGCGGACAAAGGCAATTGATTCTCTAGCCTTTCCTTCGTAGTTTTTCATTTTGAAATTTGGTCCATTCGCCCGATCTGACGGCGGTGGGCATCTGCTATCCGACTACGTACTGGACGAAGTGTTACGATGAGACATACGGCCGTTCTTCTTCTGACCACCATCACCTTTTCATTCGGATGTATTGCCTTCTACAAGACCGCAGAACCTCCTCAGGAGATTATCCCTGCTGCTTCCCAGGCCGGCAAACACTGGATAGAATCGACGCTGGCCCGTCTGACCCTCGAGCAAAAGGTGGCTCAGCTGATTTCGGTGTGGACGCCAGGGAGATACTACCCGTTGACCTCAGAGCAGTGGCGTGACATGGAACGGTTGGTGGCCGAAAAGAAGATCGGCGGCCTTGTTCTTTCAATGGGGGAAGTGTACGAGTATGCGGTCCAGATCAACAGGCTCCAGCGGCTCGCTGAGATCCCATTGCTCATTGCGGCGGATTTCGAATACGGCGCAGGGATGAGGGTTCACAACTCCACCACCTTCCCGCGAGCGATGGCCATCGGTGCCACGCGCGATCCCCGGTACTCGTACGAGGTCGGCAGGATTACGGCGCTGGAGGGACGGGCGCTCGGTGTCCATCAGAATTTCGCTCCCACGATCGACGTGAACAATAATCCGAAAAATCCCGTTATCAACACGCGCTCGTTTGGGGATGACGTCAAGCTTGTGAGCGAGATGGGTGCTGCCTTTGTTCAGGGGACGCAAGTAGGCGGTATGATCGCAACGATTAAGCATTTCCCCGGCCACGGCGATACGGACGTTGACACCCACCTCGGACTCATGACCTTGAACCGCGGAAAGGCGACATACGACCAGGTGGAGTTCCCGCCGTTCAGAGCGGCGATTCAAGCCGGTGCAATGTCAGTTATGGTTGGACACATCGCCGTGCCGGCGTACGACACGGCTGCCGGCATCCCCGCTACTGTCTCCCCGGCGATCACAACGGATTTGCTGAAGAAGCGGCTGAGGTTCAACGGACTCGTGGTCACCGATGCGATGAGGATGCGGGCAGTTGCCAGCAGATACGCTCCGGATGAAGCGGCCGTGCTCGCGGTCAAAGCCGGGACCGATATGGTGCTGATGCCGGCGGATCCTGATCTTGCCATCGATGCTCTCGTTGCTGCTGTCCGGCGCGGCGAGATCACGGAGCAGCGGATCGACTCCTCGGTCCGCAAGATCCTGGCAGCGAAACAGTGGCTGGGGCTCGAACGCAATCGCTTCGTCGACGTCGACTTGGTCGCTGAAGTTGTGAGCTCGAAGGATCATGAGCTGCTGGCGCGCCAGATCGCTCGTAAGGCGGTCACCGTGCTCGGCAATACGAACTCGATCCTTCCGCTCCCAAGAGTCGACGGCAGGAAGATCCTCGACATGGTCATCTCTGACACAGAAGATCCGACTGACGGCAGGCAATTCCACGCGATGATCAGAGGAAGGCACCCGAACCTGGGATTCGCGAAAGTCGATCTGCGGAGTAACAGCGCCGAATATGACTCCGCGCTGGCAGGCGCACGCGCAGCAGATCTCATTCTGTGTCAACTCCATTTCTACGCTCGCTCAGGCGAGATGACCGGATTCGTGAACCAGAGGCAGAAAGAGTTCCTGCAACAGCTCCTTGGCCTCGGTAAGCCCGTCATCGCTATCGCGTTCGGAAATCCGTACGTCGTAATGGAATTTCCCAAACCGGACGCATACGTCTGCGCATACTCCGATGCACCGGTTATGCGGCAGGCCGTCGCTGAGGCGCTCTTCGGTGAAGAACAGGCGCAGGGGAAGCTGCCGGTGACAATTCCTGGTGTCTACAAGTTTGGGGAGGGCGTTGTTTATCCGAAGCAGGCCTTGCGCAGAGGTCTTCCGGAAGAAGTCGGATTCGACTGGGAAGGAGTACGAAAGGTTGATGATGTTGTCGAGACGGCGATCAGGGATTCTGCATTCCCCGGAGCTGTCCTCCTCATCGCCAAGGACGGCGTGATTGCGCACGAGAAGGCGTACGGTGCGTACAACTACGGTCTCTACGCGAAGCGCGTCGGCCCGCAGACGATGTTCGATCTCGCGTCGGTGACGAAGGTGATTTCAACGACGAGCGCGCTCATGAGGCTCGTCGAGGAAGGCAAGATCAAGCTGGATGATCCGGTGGTCAAGTACTTTCCGCAGTTCGGGGAGAAGGGAAAAGAGAAGATCACGATCTACAATCTGATGGTTCACAACAGCGGACTCCCCGCATGGCGCAGGTTTTACGAGTTTTGTTCCACACCGGAGTGTGTGCTGGACTCCATCTTCGCATCGCCGCTGATCTACCGCACCGGGGATTCGACCTTGTACAGCGATCTCGGTCTGATCACGACAGGCAAGATCATCGAGAAGGCATCTGGAACGACGCTCGACCGCTTCGTCGACTCGGTGTTTTTTAAGCCCCTCGGCATGAATCATACAATGTATAATCCGCCGAAGCATCTGTGGGGCCGCATCATGCCGACGGAGGTCGACACCTTTTGGCGCAAGACTGGCAAAGCGGTGCTCGGGACCGTCCACGACGAGAATGCCTGGGTTCTCGGCGGCGTTTCTGGTCACGCCGGCTTGTTCTCGACGGCGCCTGATCTAGTGGTCCTGATGCAGATGCTGCTCAATGGTGGGACCTATAGCGGCCAGCGATACTTGAAAGCGGAGACCATTCGGCTGTTCACGACACGGCAATCAGAGAAGAGCACGCGGGGCATCGGGTGGGATACCAAGAATCCGACGCGGTCCTGGGCGGGGACCTTGCTGTCGAACAAGACGTTTCTTCACACGGGCTTCACCGGAACCTCAGTCGCCGCCGATCCCGAGCGGAACCTGATTGTGATATTTCTGACAAACCGCGTGCATCCGACTCGAGCGAGCGGCAAGATCAACGAAGTCCGGCCCAAGCTGCATGATGCTATCGTGCGGGCTTTAGACAAGACGCATCCGTAGATTTTTTCTATCAGCCAACTAGGATTAAATGAAGGAGTAGACGCATGCCAATCCCTAAGTTCAAGAACGAACCCCTGACTGATTTCTCGAAGCCGGTCAACCGAAAGGCGATGGAGCAGGCGCTGGCAAAGGTGCGGTCGATGTTTGGAAAAGAATATCCGATCGTCATCGGCGGAGAGGAGATTTTCACCGGCAGCAAACTCAATTCTCTCAATCCCTCTCGACCAAGTGAGGTTGTGGGTGTCTTTCAGAAAGCCGACGCTGGTCTTGCCAGCAGAGCGATCGAAACGGCTGCAGCGAAGTTCGAGGAATGGAAGTGGGTGGACCCCAGAAAGCGCGCCGATTATCTGTTCAAGGCCGCGAAGCTTATGCGGAAACGGAAGCACGAGTTCAGCGCCGTGATGGTCTACGAAGTCGGGAAGACCTGGCCCGAAGCTGATGCCGACACGGCGGAGGCGATCGACTTCATCGAGTTCTACGCGAGGGAAATGCTGCGCTACGCCGCTCCTCAGCCGGTCACGAAAATCCCGACTGAGAAGAGCGAACTGTGGTACGTTCCGCTGGGTGTCGGCGTGGTCGTTCCGCCATGGAACTTCCCGCTGGCGATTCTCACTGGCATGACCTCAGCCGCAATCGTTACCGGCAACACGGTGGTTCTGAAGCCGTCGAGCGACTCCCCGCTCACGGGTTGGATGTACGTCAACCTTATGCGTGAAGTGGGGCTTCCTGCCGGAGTCCTCAACTTTGTCTCGGGGCCCGGCGGAGCGGTCGGTGACACGCTCGTCGCACATCCGAAGACGCGGTTCGTATCATTCACTGGATCGAAGGAGGTCGGTATCCAGATTAACGAACTCGCCGCGAAGGTCCAGCCGGGGCAGCTTTGGCTCAAGCGCGTGGTTGCAGAAATGGGTGGCAAGGACGCGATCGTGGTCGATGACCAGACAGATCTCGATGCCGCCGCGCAGGCGACCCTTGTCTCGGCTTTCGGATTCCAGGGTCAGAAATGCTCCGCGGCATCTCGGGCGATCGTTGTCGAGAAGATATACGATAGGTTCCTGGAGATCCTTAAGCAGAAGGGGGAGAAGTTGAGCGTCGGGCCTTCAGATGAACAGTCGAGTTACATGGGACCGGTCATCAACGAAGGATCGATGAACAAGATCCTCGCCTATGTGGATAAAGGGATCGCTGAAGGCGGACGGCTGCTGGTGGGTGGCAAGAGGGTTGAAGGGGATGGATACTTCGTTCAGCCCACCATCATCGTCGATGTTGATCCGAAGTCGACCATTGCTCAGGAAGAGATATTCGGCCCCGTTCTGGCTGTGATCAAGGCGAGGGATTTTGACCATGCCCTGGAGATCGCCAACGATACGGAATTTGGGCTCACCGGTGGAGTCTGGACGAAGAATCCAAAGAAGAAAGCAAAGGCGAAGAAGGTGTTTCACGTCGGGAATTTCTATATCAATCGGAAGATCACGGGTGCGCTTGTAGGCGTTCATCCGTTTGGCGGATTCAACATGTCCGGCACAGACTCAAAAGCCGGGGGTCGGGACTATCTGCTGCTTTTCTTGCAGGCGAAGTCGCTTTCCGAAAAGACCCGCTGAGAAAGAGCAAGCTCCCGAGGAAAGAGGCGGACGGCGCGATGGCTGAACCTCAATATGATCGTTGCGGTAGCTGCGGCGAGGAAGTCACCTCGGACAGCGACTTCTGCCCCCATTGCGGAGTGATTTTCGAGGCTGCTGGGAGTGTGAGGTGCGACGCTCATCCCGGGCGCGCGGCAGGTGGAATCTGCATCATATGCCGGAAGCTCGTCTGCGATGAGTGCGGCGTTCGAGGGCATGGCCGGACATTCTGCCGCGAGCACAAAGGAATTGAGGTGCAGCAGGATTGGGCGAGGATCTTCCAATCGACGGATATCAACGACGCAGAGCTCGTGAGATCAGTGCTGCAATCAGCAGGGTACACGGTGCAGGTGCAGAATTTCGATTCGATTGGATTCGTCTGGGGAGGTGGGGGCGATTCATCCCTCTCCCGAAGCGCGTTGGGCAAGCCAGCGAAGATATTTGTGCCGATCCCCGAGTACCTGAGAGCCGTTAAGACAGTGCAGGAATGGAATTCCGGCAGGGAGAATTCGGATGAGGGCGGACTGCGCAAATAGCGTCAGGAGGCTCATTTGAGGAACGAACTATGGAAAGGCTAAGGGCATCAATAAAGCCTGAGTTGTTGATCTGGGCGCGGAGTTCGTCCGGGCTCGACTTCACGAGTGCTGCCACCAAGATCGGCGTCAAAGAAGAGACGCTGTCTGACTGGGAAGCAGGAAGAGCTCAGCCGACAATCAGGCAACTGCGTGAGGCCGCGAGGGTCTATCGACGGCCTTCAGTTGCGTTCTTCTTGCCGGGACCTCCTCGAGAAGTGCCCATGCCTATTGATTTTCGGCTGGTTCAAGGAAGCACGGGTGGGGCGTTGAGCCCTCGAGCGATCGTTGAGATCAGACTGGCTCGTCGCAGAAGAGAGCTTGCCCTAGATCTTTCGCAGATACTTGACTTGTCGGTACCAGAGGAGTACGCGTTTGCTGAGCTTGCTGAAGATCCAGAGATCCTCGCAAATCAGGAACGAGGTAGGATCAATGTGGAGACCGAGCAGCTTTCCAGCCTGAGGAGCAGCGCTGAAGCGTTGAGCTTCTGGAAGAGAACTCTGGAGAGGATTGGTGTCCTTGTCTTCCAGTGTACTCGAGTCAAAACTGAAGAGCTAAGGGCTTTCTCAATCGCCGAGTTGCCCTTGCCTGCTATCGTGCTGAATCCCAAGGACGCCGAGAACGCACGTATCTTCTCCCTCTTTCATGAGTACTGTCACATCATGCTGAAGATGGGGAAGCTTTGCGATCCTTACCTGACATCGAGCAACTTAGAACTGCAGAGGATAGAAGTTTTCTGCAATCATTTCGCAGGAGCTTTCCTCGCTCCTGCGGAAGAAGTGGTGCGCGACCAGTCTTTCTTCGACTTGGAGAATAATCCTGCCTCCGATTTGACCATTAGCAGTGCGGCAAGAAAGTACAAAGTGAGCCGGGAAGTAATACTGCGAAGATTGTTGACACTGAATCTTGTTGGGCAGCAGTTCTATGACGCAAAGGTTGCAGCTATTAGATCCGAGAGTGTTGTTAGCAAATCGAAGGAGGAAATGGCGATCCCCGTACATCTGCAGGCTTTGGCAAGGAATGGGAGGCAATTCTCGACATTGGTGCTCAGATCATACAATGAAAAGAAGATCTCGCTTGCCGAAGCTTCAGAATATCTTGGGCTAAGAATTCAGCATATTCATAGACTTCAATCTGAGCTTTTTTGACCAAAGGATAGGAGTTGCCAGACTCACTCTATTGCATCGATTCAAGTGCTCTGATTGCAGGATACAACGAGGCGTATCCGCCGGCAGTTTTCCCAAGTCTCTGGAAGGAGATCGAACGGCTAGCAGAGAGTGGCACTTTGATATGTCCAGACGAGGTCCTCCTGGAGTTGGAAAGGGGTACTGACGAGCTGAAGGATTGGGCAAGATCGCAGAAGAGCCTTTTCTATCCGATGGACGAAGAGGTTCAAAAAATCATCAGCAAGCAGATCTTTGCGGATCACGCGGACTGGTTTGATCAAAACAGAACTACTCCCTGGGCAGATCCAGTCGTGATTGCACTCGCGTTGCTGAAGAACGGTACGGTTGTCTCCGAGGAAACTTGGAGTAGTTCTCCAAGCAAGGTCTAGTGGAAGATCCCAAACATCTGTCGCTACTACAACCTGAAGTGTGTGAATTTTCTTCAAGTAGTCAAAGATCACAATTGGAAATGGTGACATGGATCCGTTCCGCAGCCAAAAAAAGTCTAGGCAGGAGAAACCATGAAGATTCACGAATACCAGGCTAAAGAAATCCTCAAAAAGTACAACGTGGCAGTACCGCTTGGAAAGGTGGCCTTCACTGTGGATGAAGCGGTGCGCGCAGCGGAAGCTATCGGAGGACGCCTATGGGTGGTCAAAGCGCAGATCCACGCTGGCGGGCGCGGCAAAGGTGGTGGGATCAAGCTCGCTCGCAGTCTCGACGAGGTGCGCGACCGCGCGTCGGAGGTCCTCGGCATGCGGCTCATCACTCATCAGACGGGTTCCGACGGCCGCATCGTCAAGCGACTTCTCATCGAGCAGGGAATGAACATTGTTAAAGAAATGTACGTCGGCATCACGCTTGACCGCGGGCGGTCGCAGAACGTGGTCATGGTCTCGACAGAAGGAGGCGTGGAGATCGAGAAGGTAGCGGCTGAAACGCCCGAGAAGATCCTGAAGGAGTATGTACACCCGGCAGCCGGATTTCAGGCCTTTCAAGCACGAAGGCTGTGCTTCGGGCTGGGGCTGTCCGGCGACGCGTTCAAGAACGGGGCAAAGTTCCTCCTCGGCCTCTACAAGGCATATGAAGCCACCGACGCATCGTTGGCTGAGATCAATCCACTCGTCACCACTCAGGAAGGGGATGTGCTCGCGCTGGATGCGAAAATGAATTTCGACGACAACGGTCTCTATCGGCACCCCGAGGTTGTTGCCATGCGCGATCTGGACGAAGAGGACCCTCTCGAGGTCGAGGCGTCAAAGTCCAGTCTGAACTACATCAAGCTCGACGGCAACGTAGGCTGTATGGTCAACGGAGCTGGGCTCGCCATGTCAACGATGGATATTATCAAGCTGGCCGGCGGCATGCCTGCGAACTTCCTGGACGTTGGAGGCGGCGCGAGCGCGGAGACCGTAGAAGCCGGATTCCGCATCATCATGAAAGATCCGAACGTGAAAGCCGTCTTGATCAACATATTCGGCGGAATCGTGCGGTGCGACAGAGTGGCGAACGGTGTGGTCCAGGCCGCAAAGAACGTGCATGTCACGATTCCTATCGTCGTCCGGTTAGCAGGCACGAATGCAGAGGTTGCCGCGGATGTTTTGAAGAACTCCGGCCTGAGCTTCCTGGTGGCTGACAGCCTGAAAGATGCGGCGGAAAAAGTGACACGAGCGATTGCCTGATGAACTCCGAACTCTGAACTAAGAACCCTGAACCCAAACCTCATCACCTCCAGCGCCTTTTGTCGAATGGCTATGTGGGACCAGCGATACGAACCCGTTATCGGTCTTGAAGTGCACGCGCAGCTGCTGACCCAATCGAAGGCGTTTTGCAGTTGCTCGACAAAGTTTGGGCAGGATCCGAACTCGAATGTCTGTCCGGTGTGCCTCGGGATGCCCGGTGTCCTCCCGGTGCTGAACCTCAGCCTGGTCGAGTTCATACTACGAATGGGTCTGGCAACTCACTGCTCGGTTGCGCCGCGATCGACCTTCGCGCGGAAGAACTACTTCTATCCCGATCTACCGAAAGGCTACCAGATTTCGCAATACGAGGAGCCGATATGCCACGGCGGATACGTGGAGGTCGAGCTGGAGGAAGGGAGATGGAAGCGGATCGGAATCACGCGCATCCATATGGAAGAGGATGCCGGCAAATCGATCCATGATCTTGATGTCGACACGTTGGTCGACGTGAACCGATGCGGTGTGCCGCTGATCGAGATCGTGAGTGAGCCCGACATACGATCTCCTCGCGAGGCCTACCTGTATGTCCACAAGATCCGGCAGATTGTTACCTACCTCGGCATCTGTGATGGGAACATGGAGGAGGGAAGCCTCCGGTGCGATGCAAACGTCTCTGTGCGGCTAAAAGGGGAGACGAAATTCGGAACGAAGACGGAAGTGAAGAACATGAACTCGTTCCGGTTCGTCGAGAAGGCGCTTGAGTACGAGATCAACCGACAGATAGACCTCCTCGAAAGCGGAGAGCAGGTAGTGCAGGAGACGCTGCTCTGGGATGCCGGTCAGGGCATCGTGCTGCCGATGCGGTCGAAAGAAGAAGCACACGACTACCGGTATTTCCCCGAACCTGATCTTGTTCCCGTAGTCGTTACGCAAGAATGGACCGACAGAATTAAGGAGACACTCCCAGAGGATCCAACGGAACGGCGCAACCGCTTTGTCGCTGAATACAACATCCCGAAGTATGATGCCGATATCCTGACCTCAGAAAAGGCGCTGGCAGACTACTTCGAAGCTGTCATCCGCGGTCTCAAAACGAAGAGTGAGGAGAATTGCAAGTTAGCAAGCAACTGGACGATGGGTGATGTCCTTCGTGTCATTAATACCGAGAAGATCGCAGTGAGTGACTTTCCGCTTCCACCCGCTCATCTTGCAGAGATGCTCAACCTGATCATCGGGGGAACGATCAGCGGGAAGATCGCAAAGGATGTGTTCGAGGATATGCTGAAAACGAGGGAATCACCAAAAGTGATTGTCGAGAAGAAGGGTCTGGTTCAGGTCAGCGACATCGCCGCCATTGAAACGATCGTAGACGAAATCCTCGCGAAGAATCGGCAGCAGGTTGAGAGTTATCTCAGCGGCAAGACTCAGGTCCTGGGATTCTTCGTCGGCGAGACAATGAAAGCGACGAAAGGTAGAGCGAACCCAAAGATCGTCAATGAGTTGCTGAGGAAGAAGTTGGAGGGGAGGAAGGAGTAGGGGCGGGTAGGGGAATGATGGAAAAATGGGGAAATGGGAAAATGGAGGGGTGGAGTGGTGACCTTGGAAAACAGATTGTCGAAAAACAAAGGATGAGAGCCTGACCACTCAGGCAGCAATTGTTGGCAGCCACTGTTGACCATTCACTCATCACTATTCACTAAACTGGTGCGATCCGTGAGAAACAAAGTCATTGCCGGCAACTGGAAGATGAACAAGGATGTTCATCAGACCGAGGACCTGATCAACGGCCTCAAGAATGCTCTGGACTTCGAGCTCAAGAATGTTACAGTCGTTGTATGTCCCCCGTTCACGTCTTTGGAGACGGCGGTGCGGCTCATCAAGGGTACACCCATGCTGCTCGGGGCACAAAATATGTACTTCGAAGATGAGGGTGCGTTCACGGGGGAGGTCTCCGCGAAGATGCTCCAAGCCGTCGGATGTCAATACGTCATTCTTGGACACTCGGAGCGTCGCCAGCTTTTCCGCGAGACGGATGATTTCATCAACAAGAAAGTCAAGAAGGCGCTCGCCGCCGGAATCATTCCTATCGTCTGCGTGGGAGAGACTCTCGAAGAGCGGGAGAAGAACATAACGCACCAAATTGTCTCCTCTCAGGTGAAGGGTGTCCTGAAGGACGTTTCTGCAAGCGATACCGAAAGGGTGATCATCGCCTATGAGCCGGTGTGGGCGATTGGCACGGGACGTAACGCGACCCCTCAGCAAGCGGAGGAAGTCCATCTTCTCATCCGGGAGCTCATCAGCGTGCTGTATGGTCCCGCGACAGCCGAGCGCCTCATCATCCAGTACGGAGGGAGCGTGAAACCGGATAACGCCGGCGATTTGCTGGCTCAACCTGACATCGATGGGGCCTTGGTGGGGGGTGCCTGCCTGAAGGCCGATTCGTTTGCCGCGATCATCAAAGCTGCTATCCTCTGAGGGTATTAAGGGTCTCCACTGGTTCAATCACAAAGGAGGAGAGAATCAATGGCATACGCGGCTCGTTTGCTCGTGCTCGGATTGAGCGTTCTTCTGCTGGTCGGCTGCTCGGGAAGCAAAAAGCCCACCGTCGCCGAGGTCGAACCCGCACTGAGAACGTTTCTCACTATGGAAAAAGGAAGATCCTGCGCAGGCTCGGTCACCGTGGACCATCTGACTATCACGAAGATCGGTGAGTATGAAGAAAAGTACGTCGGATGGCCGGTCTACGCGACGTTTGCCGTGACGTGTGTTGAAGGATCGAGCTTCAGCACGTGGAGCAACGACGATACTTCGACCACCTCCTTCACATCGGTCGTGCGCGAGAAATTGAACGGAGGGTATGAGTGCTACATTCCCGAACAGTACCGTCAGCGGGAGAATCCTCTTGCGCCGCAGATCGAGGCTCTGCCTCCGGGGACGATCCAGAGCCCGGACGCTGGAAGGAGAAGGTAGGCTGAAGATCGCAATTCGCCCTTAGGGGGCTGCTGCATCAGCTCTTGTAGGTGTCGTTCCCCGAATCTGCGAAGGACTCCGAACTCGTGTCCCTGTTGGGGCTCTTTTGCCGATTTTGCGCCTTATCCTTCAAATGAGGGCCTGAAATCGTTGCAGTGATGGCAGTTAGCGAGATTCCCAAACTTGCTAATGCTATAATTTCCATTGATTTCCGGCCTTTTTTGTGTTATATTGGTCGGCAAGCTTGGTTCATAGGCCTTCCGGCCCAATCCAGGCTTCTCCCTTCTATCGCCGACATAGAGAATTGACAAGAAGAGTCTACACTTTCCTTCTGTTCTCCCCCCTTTGCCTGCTGGTTCTTCTGTTGCTTGCGGTCCCTCGTGCGTTCGGTCAGGTGAGAGTCTTTGAGATCGGGCAACCCACGCTGCGTGGGCCTGAGGCGGGTATCCACGCTGATTCCCCGACGCGCCGGAAAATCGATCTCGCCGGGACCTGGAGCTACTCTCTCGACAACGAGACGTGGCAGGACGTCAGAGTGCCAAGCTCGTTCGATTATCGCGGCCGCATCACTTTTCTACGGAAGTTCACAGTCGACAAATCAACATTACTCTCCGCCGCAATTCATCTCGTTGCTATGGGCATCAACCACGATGCGGAGATTTATGTTAACGACGTGTTCGTTGGCAAGCATGTCGGCGGGTACACGACCATTCAGCTCAACCTGCCGGAGAACTCGCTTCAGCTCGGCAGCGAGAACGCACTCAAGATTATCGTCACCAACACCCTCAGTGCACGGTCAACGCTGCCGCTCCGGAAGCAGATTTGGGGATGGCGGAACTACGGCGGGATCCTGCGCGATATCTACCTGCTTGTTACGCCAAGAGTATGGATCGACAAAGTTCTCGCCCGCTCGAGCGTGAGCGAGAATCTAAATGAGGGCCACGTGGATGTCTCCGCGACGCTGACCAGCAATCTGGCAGAGAGCTCCGGAGACACGCTCGGTCCGCTCCTTCGATCCGCTCAGGTGCTCTTTGCAGCCGAGCTGCTCGACAAGGTTTCCGGCGCAATGATGGGCCAATCCGCGCTGCAGCCGGTCAACATTCTTCCGAATCGCGACTTGGAGGTTAAGGCGTCTCTCACTGTGACGACACCCAGGCTGTGGAGTCCGGAGACCCCGGATCTGTATACACTCAGGGTGAGGCTCTTCGTCCAGCAGGGGAAGCTCGTGCGTATGATCGATGACATCGAGCAGCTGCTTGGCTTTCGAAGAGTTGACGTCGAGAAGGGCTTGTTCGTGG
The DNA here is from genome assembly GCA_016873755.1 of Ignavibacteria bacterium. Classification (GTDB taxonomy): domain Bacteria; phylum Bacteroidota; class Ignavibacteria; order UBA10030; family UBA10030; genus VGWB01. The sequence continues at coordinate 20,075 of VGWB01000026.1, forward strand.
TCAATGGCAAGTCGGTTGTCTTGAACGGCATCGTGTGGCATGAAGACTCGCCCACACACGGTGCGTCCCTCTCGTATGAGGAGATGGAAAAGGACGTCGTGCTGATCAAGACCCTTGGCGCGAACGCCGTACGGTTTGCTTTTCACCCGCCGCACCCGTACGTGATGAACCTCTGCAGCCGGTACGGGCTGTTTGCGGTTCTTGAAATCCCGGCTTGGAACGTTCCGGCGGAAATCCTGGGTCACGAAGCCTTTCAAGTGCTCGCAGAAGGGATGATCACCGAGATGGTGGAGCGTGATCTGCACCATCCCGCCGTTCTGGCGTGGGGAGTCGGCGATGCCATCGATTCGGCCGATCCGCGCGCGCGCGCGTACGTGGAGCGGATGGTCGCGACAATCCGGAAGCAGGATGACCGTCCTGTCTATTTTGGATCTCGCACGTTGTCCCGAGACGTTTGTGTAGACCAGGTAGATCTCGCTGCGGTGAGCGTACGGGCAGATGACGTGCGATCATTCAGGAACTTGATTGTGCAGTGGAAGGGTAGGCACCCGGCGCAGCCGACGATCGTGTTGGCGTATGGAAAGGAGGTCGAGGCTGAAAACCGGAACGGCTGGAGCGATCCGATGTCTCAGCAGGCGCAGGCGCGGTTCTTTGAGCGCCACTACGCCGCATTGAGGGAGGCGAAGATCGCCGGATCGTTTATCGATGCGTTTGCTGACTGGCGCGGGGATCGTCCCCTGCTCGCCGTCAAGGATGGCGATCCGTACGTCTATCCCGTCGGCCTTGTGAGCGCCGACCGGGAAAAGCGCGCCGCCTATGAAATGGTGAGGTCATTGTATAATGCGGAAAAAACCACCGCACTCCCGATCGGTCGCTACCGCGCAACATTTCCTGTCGCGCATATCGCCTGGGGATTTGTGGTGATCTTTGTAATGGCCTACCTGTATCACTACAACCGCCGGTTCAACGAGACGTTCAAGCGCGCACTGATCCGGCCGTATAATCTCTATGCCGACCTTCGCGATCTTCGTTCGGTGTCGATACCGCAGACGATTGTCATCGCCGTCGCGGTGTCGGTGACGCTTTCAGTCGTGGTCTCAGGTACTCTCTACCGGTTCCGCACCGAGCCGATCGCGGACTACCTCCTCACGCAGGTGGTAATTTCAGACGCTCTCAAGGAGCACATCATCGATGCGGCGTGGCATCCCTTCGAAGGTATCATCGCGTTCACGGTTGTGTTCCTGATGTGGTATCCGCTCACGGCAGCCCTTATCAGACTCTTCTCGATGCTCGTCAAGACACGGGTGTATTGGTATCACGCATTCGCAATCGCCGTCTGGGGATCGCTCCCGCTGGTTTTACTCAGTCCGCTCGGCATGGCATTGTTCAAGCTCCTGCAGAGCGATTTTTATGTTCTTCCCGCGTTCATCATAATATGTGCATTTCTCCTCTGGTCGTTCTTCCGTGTGCTGAAGGGGGTTTCGGTCATTTACGACATCAGCCCGATCAAAGCGTATGTCGGGGGTATCCTTGTGACGCTCGGTGTCGCCGCGGGTCTGTTCGCCTTCTATGAGAGCACCTATGCGATCACGGGCTACATTCAGCTCATCCTTCACATGGCGGGGAGTCTCGGCTAATGTATCTCTCGAAGCTTGAGCTTTTCGGTTTCAAGTCGTTTGCCCAGAAGATCAACCTCACGTTTGACGCGGGGATCACATCCATCGTGGGCCCCAACGGCTGCGGGAAGACGAACGTGGTTGACGCGATCCGCTGGGCGCTTGGCGAGCAGCGGCCCACGATGCTCCGCAGCGACAAGATGGAGGACGTGATCTTCAACGGCACGAAGAATCGGAAACCGCTGAGCATCGCGGAAGTCTCGCTGACGATACAAAACACCCGGGGAATCCTTCCGTCCGAATATGCAGAAGTCGTCGTTACGCGCCGCGTCTATCGCTCGGGGGAGAGCGAGTATTACCTTAACAAGACATTGTGTCGTCTGAAAGACATACGCGACCTCTTCATGGATACCGGCATGGGATCCGATGCGTACTCCGTCATCGAGCTCAAGATGGTGGAGACAATTCTGAGCGACAACGCTGATGAGCGGCGGAGACTGTTCGAGGAAGCCGCCGGGGTGACGAAGTACAAGCATCGGCGGAAAGAAGCGTACCGCCGCCTAGAGAGCGTCCAGCACGACCTCACGCGCGTGAGCGATATCGTTCGTGAGGTACAGAAAGCCGTGAACTCGCTCGAACGCCAGGCCCAGAAGGCGAGACGGTACAACGATTTGGCCAAACAGCTGCAAACTCTCGAAATCAATCTCATCGCCCGCGAATACGCGAACATCCTGGCCAAAATATCACCGCTACAGGAGCAGCTCAATCAGACGGTCACCGAGAAAACCAAGATTCATGTCGAGCTCTCCCAGGAGGAAGCGCTGCTCGAAGTGCTGCGTGCCGAAATGCTTGAGCACGAAGACCGTATGGCGGAGATCCAGTCCGACCTATCCAACCAGCAGGCTCGCGTCCACCAGCTTGAGCGCATCGTTGCCACATCGAATGAACGCCGGCGTTTCCTCTCGGCAAATATCGAGCGGTATGAAAAGGAAAAAATCCAGATCCGGCAGCGTCAAGAAGACCTGTGCCGGAGGCAGGAGACTCTGGAAGCAAAGCTCAGCAACGTCAGGGAAAAGAATGTCGCGGCGGAAGAAACGTTCAACCGGAAGAAAGCCGAGCTTGAGGAGTTTGAGCAGCAGCTCAACGCCAAGAAAGCCGAACTGAAAGAGTGCCAAGACAGGGTAGTCGGATTGCTTCATGAAATCTCTGAGCTGCGAAACCGCGAGAGCCAGGCAAAAGCACGCATCGAAAACCTGCGGGGCAGGATCGAGTATACGACCGATGAGAACCAGCTTGCGCAGGAGGAGATTGAGAAGAACTCTGAGCTGGTGCGGCATTTGACGGCCGAGGACCGTGAACTGAGACGGAGACACGCCGAGGCCGAGGTGCGCGTGCACCAAATGGAGGAGCGGAAGGTCGAGCTCCAAAAGGAGATCGAAGCGCTCCGTGATCGGGACTTCGAGTTCCGCAGCACACTCGAGCGCAAACAGGCCAAAATGGATTTCCTGAAAGGACTCATCGAGAGTTACGACGGCTACTCCGAAGGGGCGCGGTTCCTCGTCACCAGCGGCGATTGGAAGTCGATTGTGCACGCAACGGTCGGGGAAGCAGCGACCGTCGATCCGCGATACCGGATCGCGGTCGAGACCGCGTTGGGCGAGACCGCGGGGTATGTGATCGTCGAGAGCACCGAGCATGCATACGCCGCGATCGATTTCTTGAAGAAGAGCCAGAAAGGCAAGGCAACGTTCATCTGCCTTGACCGGCTCCCGCGGTTGATGGATCACCGGCCCCTGTTCAGCGAACCCGGCGTCATCGGATGGGCCGGGAGCCTCGTGCACGCGAGTGATCGCTATCGAGAGCTCTACCAGGTTCTTCTGGACGACACGCTTGTCGTGACCGATAACGACGTGGCGCGACGGATGGTCGGACGGGAAAAGGGCATCCGCTGCATCACGCTTGATGGTGAGATCGTCACGAATAAAGGTGTCGTGCGCGGCGGCAGCGTTCGTCAGGATGAGGGGGGGCACATCGGCCAGCGCTCGCAGCTCGGTGAGCTTCAGGAGGAACTTCAGGGGCTGGTGCGTCAGCGGGAGCGGTTGCTGCAGGAGATGGACCGAAAGAACGATGAGCTCAACCGCATCGATGTCAAGCAGCTAGTTGAAGAGGCGAAGGAAATCGAGCAGCAGATGACGACCGTGGAGATCCGCATCGCCCAGCTTGAGTTTGAGAAGAAGCGAGCCGCCGATGTGATCGAGCGGAACGAGACGGAAGGCCAACGGCTCCAACAAGAGATCGAAGTTCTCGAGCAGGAATTGAGCACGCTGGTGCCTGGGCTCGGACAGCTTGAAGAACGAAAGACCGAGGCGGAGCGCCAATCAGGGGTGGCGGTGAGCGAAGTCGAAGCGATGGAGGCGCTCTGGAGTGAGTATTCGCGTGCGGCGAGCGAGGCGAACATTCAGGTGCTGTCGCTCAAGGGTGAGGAACGAAGCATTCAGCAGGACATTGAGCACGCCGCATCCACCGTTGAAACGCTCACTGCGACCTTCGACCAACGATCGGCCGATATCCTTGCAGGGCGCGAAGAGATCGATCAACTCGGTCAGGATACGAAGGAAACGGAAGAGCATATCACGGCGGCGAAGGCGGAGCTTGATGTCCTGATGGAGAAGAAGAAAGCGGCCGAAAAGGAAGTGTTGGGAAAGCGCGGCCAGGTGCACGAGATCGAACTAAGGTTGAAAGATGAGCGCCTGCAGCACGAAGGATCGCTGAAAGCTGCCCACGATCTCGAGATCAAGATGCAGGAGCTCACCATGAGGGCCGAGAACCTGAAGGCGCGCGCCAAGGAGGATTTCGAGCTGGAGCTCCAGCTCCAGCACTTCGCGGACAACGAGACGTTTGACTTCCACGCGGCTCGTGAACAGGCGAGAATGCTGAAAGAGAAAATCCGCGCCCTTGGTCCGGTGAACTTTGCCGCATTCGACGAGTACAAGAGCGAGAAAGAACGGCTCGATTTTGTGAACGCCCAGCGCAAGGATCTGGTGGAATCCGAGCAGACGCTGCTTTCGACCATCGAAGAGATCAACACCACTGCTCAGCGGCAGTTCCTGGAGACCTTTGGCGGCATCCGTGAGAACTTCATTGCGACCTTCAAGAGTCTTTTTGACGAAGGGGATGAGTGCGACCTGAAGCTCGAAGAAGGCGTTGATCCGCTCGAGGCCCGCATCGAGATTACTGCCAAACCGCGCGGCAAGCGGCCGACGTCAATCGACCTGCTCTCCGGTGGCGAGAAAACGCTGACGGCCATCGCTCTGTTGTTCGCCATCTATCTCGTGAAGCCGAGTCCGTTCTGCATCCTTGACGAGGTCGATGCGCCGTTGGATGACTCGAACATCGACCGCTTCACGAGGATTCTCCGAAAGTTCTCCGACAATACGCAGTTCATTGTGGTCACCCACAACAAACGGACAATGGAATCCGCCAACGCACTCTATGGGGTGACGATGGAGGAAGAAGGCGTATCGAAGTTGGTCTCTGTGCGCTTCAACGAGCCTGTCACGAGTGCCTGACGGAAAGGAGGGCCACGTTTCAGGGATGCTGCGAGTGTTTTGCGATTTCGACGGAACGGCGGCTTCGGATGATGTCGGCGAGCAACTGTTCCGGACATCTGCCGGCGGGAAGGCCGTCGAGATTGTCCAGCGATATTTCAGAGGGGAGATCAACGCGCGGCAGTGTTTGCAGGAGGAGTGCGCTGCCGTCGAGAGCCTGAGTCCGGAAGAGTTTGAGCGGTTCATCGAGCAATTCGCCCTGGATCCGTACTTCGACGAGTTCATCAGGTTCTGCGAGTCACGAGAGATCCCTGTTGTTATCTTAAGCGACGGTCTCGATTTCTATGTGGGCCGGATCCTCCGGCGGCACGGCGTGGAGCACCTGCCGTTCTTCGCGAACCATGTCGAGTTCGTTCGGGAGGATTCAAGGACAAAGCTGGTACCGTCGTTCCCATTTACCGATTCGGAATGCGACCTGTGCGCAAACTGCAAACGCAACCATTTGCTGATCCTCTCGGGAGATGATGACCTCATCGTCTATGTCGGCGATGGGATCTCCGATCGTTGCCCGATCCGCTATGCCGACATTGTGTTCGCGAAGAAACGGCTCATCAAGTATTGTCAGGAGCAAAACATCTCCTACCATGCGTTTGTCCATTTTGGCGACGTCCGTCATCGGCTCGACCAGATTCTGCAGCGGAAGCGGGTCAAGAAGCGTCGTGAGGCTGTTATGGCCAGACGCGAAGTTTTCATGCAAGGATAAGAGCCCTTTCCGGAGCTGTGCGCCGTGAGTGATGTTCGAGAGAAGCTTTTTCAGTACCGGGGATACACGCCGGTCCCCTTCTTGCTGGCTATGATCCTTTTCGCACGGCCGACGGAGGCTACGATGCTGATCGGTGCGATCGTCGCACTCTTCGGCGAGATGTTGCGGCTCTGGAGTGTGGCCTACACCGGCAGCCTTACCCGGGCGACGGGAGGTGTTGGAGCGCCGGAGGTGGTCGTTGCCGGACCGTATGCCCGTGTGCGAAATCCGCTCTACATCGGAAACCTGCTTCTGTACACCGGCATCGGGATCATGGCAAATGCTCTTGTTCCCTGGCTGGTCATCATTGCGCTGGCGTTCTTCTCTCTGCAGTATGCGTTGATCGTGTCCCTCGAAGAGGAATTTCTGGAAACGGAATTCGGTGCAGACTATTTGGAGTACAAGAGGAACGTCCCCCGCTTTCTGCCGCGACTCACCCCATTTAAGCACCCGGCGCAGGACCATCAACTCCCGAACTGGCAAGAGGCGCTCAAATCGGAAACGCGCACGCTGCAGGCGATTGCCATTGTTCTGCTTATCCTTGTTGCTATCTGGCTGAGGGGCTGGGCATGGTTCAGCGCGTGATGATCATAGCGGGCGAAGCCTCCGGCGACCTCCACGGATCGGGCGTCGTTCGGGAGCTGAAGCGAATGAATCCAAACATCGAGATCTTCGGAGTGGGTGGAGACAATATGCGACGCGAGGGGATGCAGCTCATATATCACGTGAGAGAGCTGAGCTTCATGGGATTCGCAGAAGTGCTCAAACATCTCCCCGTCATCCGCTCGGTGAAGCGCGCTCTGGAAATGATTCTGAAGTATCGGAAGCCCGATGCTGTCCTGCTGATCGATTACCCAGGATTTAATCTCCGTTTCGCACGAACGGCAAAGCTCAACGGAGCCAAAGTAGTGTACTACATCAGTCCGCAGGTGTGGGCGTGGCATCGGTCTCGCATCAAGAAGATGCGAGGTGCCGTCGATAAGATGCTGGTGGTCTTCCCCTTTGAGGTCGATCTGTACCACAAAGAGGGTGTCGACGCCGAGTTTGTCGGCCACCCTCTGCTTGAAGTGCTGAGTTCCAGCCTCGATCGAAAGGGCTTCTGCAAACGATACGGCATCGACCCGACGAAGAAGCTTCTCGGACTCTTGCCCGGCAGCCGCAAGCAGGAAATCGAAAAGATCCTCCCGGAGATGCTCAAAGCCGCGCGTACTATTGCTGAGGACCAGGATATGGAAATTGCGGTCGCTGTAGCCCCCACGCTGGAGGCCAGGTACTTCGAGACCTTCTACAACGTGGCCGGTGTCCATTTGGTCAAAGGCGCGTCATACGAGGTCATGCAGCACGCGGAGTTTGCGCTCGTTACCTCGGGAACGGCGACGCTGGAGACCGGTCTGTTTGGGACTCCGATGCTTGTGGTGTACAAGACGTCGTGGCTGACATATCTGATCGGCCGAGTGCTGATCCGGGTGAAGAACATTGGGCTTGTGAACATCGTTGCGGGCAGGCGAATCGTGCCCGAGTTCATTCAGCACCGGGCCACGGGGCCTGCGATGGCGAAGGAAGCGCTCAGGATTCTCCGGGATAAGTCGTTGCTTGAGTCAGTCAAGCAGGAGCTGTCCAAAGTCAGAGAGAGACTCGGTGAAGCCGGCGCATCGCATCGCGTCGCCGAGCGCATTCTCAACGTCGCCTCGGTTTGAACGCCATGCGCGCGCTTCTGCTTCCGCTCTCATACCTCTATGGCGCAGGAGTAGCGCTCCGCAACCTGCTCTTTGATATCGGAGTTCTGAAGATCCGAAACGTCGGGATTCCGGTGATCTCGGTTGGAAACATCTCCGTCGGCGGGGTCGGCAAGACGCCGTTCGTGGAGCTGCTCGTGAGGCGGTTGACACAGCGCGGCCGGAAGGTGGCAATCGTGAGCCGGGGCTATCGGCGCAAGAGCACGGGGACCGTTGTCGTCAGCAACGGGGAAGTCAAGTGTGCCGAGGCTGATGCCA
>VGWB01000027.1 GCA_016873755.1 Ignavibacteria bacterium
TCCAGTTGAGGCAAAGGGGTCCCTTTCTGAGCAAGGAGAATTGAACACACAAGAATGAGAGGAACAACAACCGAGAACGTCAGAAAGGTTCCACTCTGAATCCGTCCCCTCGAGCGTGTTCCATCGGCGGATGAGATGTCAGCGCGGTCTTGTTGGAATAGAAGGAAATTGGAGGTGTGAAAGGATGGCCCTCTGCGGGTCTCCGGCTCGGTGGGGTGGAGGTTCCGCCCGAGCCGAAGACAGAGCTCTCAAAGAGTAACTGCTTCCACAGTCAATCTGCTCTCGCTTGGACGGCCTGCGGCAAGCGCTTGTAGATAACGTACCTCTGCCCAAGAGGCAAAAGCTCGCTCCACCGCCCCTCCCGTAGATCCGCGAGCTCACGTCGAATATGGGCCGGGTATGTTCGGATATCAACCTTCCCCAGGTTTCCCCCGCGTTCCCGGGAATCTGCCACTGAGAATCGTCGCGCGAGCGACTCGAACGATTCACCGGAGTCAAGGAGATTGAGGATCGAGTCCGCAAGAGAAGTCTCATTGACCACAATCTCAGCTAATGCCATGTACAGAGGCGGTTCGAACTGAATCCGGACTGACTGGCGGATCCAGAGCGGAACCGGCTTCCCCCGGGCCATGGCCGGTGAGAAACGCCACCTACGGACTTCCTGCAATGCCTGTGCATCCCAATTGCGAAATCCCGTTGGTCTCATCAACACAGCATCGCGGACCGTTCCATCGCTGTGCACAAAGATTTTCAGGTCAAGATTGATCTCGCGACCGGTCGACGAAACAGGCCATGGGGGGAGAGGGGCTTGGTAGATGAGCTGAGGAAGAGTCTCGGGTGACTCAGGCAACTCGAGAGATTTACAACCGCCGAGCAGGACAACCACAACAACCACAAGAAAGCGTGTCATAGCGCGCCCCACAGTAAACACAAACCGTACAAACCAGCGACATACGCGTCACCGCACTAAATGTACTGAAGGGATTCCACCGCGTCAAGAGCCGCGATCCGTCATCGTCATAATAGCGGTCGTTGCGTATCGCCTCAATGAAATGTCGCAGCGCAAGCGGAAAATCTCGTTTGAAATGCGCGATGACAGCGGCAAGATACTGGTCGCGCACCGGGGAAGCGGATAGGGTCGAAGGATTCTTCAAGATGAGACCGAGTCGCTCGATGGCCCTTATGGAGTCGGTGAGGTCGGAAAGCTCAGCTTCTTCAACATTCCGCACAACCTCAGCAGATCTTGCGGCCGTGGAAATACAGGATTGAGTTTTCTCCTGGGCAGCGACCGCGGGAATAAAGGAAAGATCATCAGGTCTATCGCTGCAGTAGTTCTTTCCGGTCGATCGCGACTTCGAGAAAAGGATAGTGTTGCACCAGGCCGAAGCTGTCGGACTCAATTCCGTAGCAGGTAACCGCAATCCGCTCAAAAAAACCCGTGTAAGGTTTTAGCCAGGGGTCGGTGTTCAGAACCTGGAGGAGCTGATTGATGGATCAATGGTAACCCCGGACATTCGCCCGTAGAAATCATGCCTTCCGTGCTCGAACGTCCAGATCTTCCACTGGTCCGATATATCCACGGGTGATCCTGCAGACAGCTCCCCCAGTTCTTTTTTCAGGCGGGCTGATTGTTTCGGACGTTCCTTCAGCGCGAAGACCTCCCGCCGGAGCTGTGCAACTTCTTCGTCAGTGAGCAGAGGTTTCTCTCTGCGAACAACCGGGAATGGCTTTTGGGATGTTTCCTGATAGACATCGCGTATATTCTTCTTGTCGAGCTCTTCCTGGAACAAGATCGGCTGGGACGCGTAGGGATGAAAGAAGAGGGTGGTCCTCAAATAATCCCAGACGGTACTGGCATCAAGCACTTCCTTCAGATAGAGTGCAAATCCAGCAGCAAGACCGATGAACAGGAGGGAGAAAATATTGCCGAGGGCACCCAGAGTAACAAGGGTGAAGAAGAGAAAGAGGGTCCAGATTGCCAATCCGGCCGATGACAGAACAAAGAGCCAAGATAGCAAACCGCCAGCCATGACCTCCCATGGTTGAGGTCTCCGCGACAGAGCAACTTGAGCAAGCTTTCGGAGTAGCAGTTAGGAGCTTGTCAGCAGCAGGAAGAGGATGAGCGTCAAGCTGAACATTGTTTCGCGAGCCGGCAGCCTACATCACTACGGTCAAAGCCCGCTGTTTCTGAGCTCTTCGAGTCGTCGTTTCTCTTCCTCCAGACTCCTGATCTGTTCCAGCAACATCCGTTTCTCCTCTGCAAGTTTGACAATCGGTAGAACGATAGCACAGAGCAGAATCGGAACAAGGATGTACACCGGATCAAAGAGGATACTGTGGTGGTCAAATAGCCACAGCGAAAGAGCGATGATACCTAGGCTTAGTACCAGCGAAAGCAGCAGAGTGACCATCCCACGGTAGTTAAAGCTGATAACAGAGAGAAAGACAACGGCAAGCATAATGAAGAAGAGGTCGTACTCGTTGTACCGGTCGACAAAACTCCTGGTGAGGATGGCACCAATGATCTGGACGTATCCCCAGCCGAGACTCGGAGACTGATACTGCGACAACGCGCCCCAGTCGAGAATAACGATCTTGTCCCTGTAGAAAGCCCAAGCCGAGTCGAGGTTGATCCGGACTCCGGCCCCACTCCGGCGAATCGGGAAGAACGCCAACGAATCGGTCTCCGGTTGGACGAACGCGTAGATGCTGCCATCGTCCGACGGATTGAACGAGTATTTCACATACGCGAAGCCATCGCTCTCGAGTGGGATCCTGTACGTATCAAAGAACTCATAGAAGGGAGTATGATGGATCTCGAACGAATCGCCGAGACCAAGATATCGTTTCAAGGCCTGGAGGGAGACATCTGGCACAAGAGCACCGCTGTCAAAGTCTCGATATTCGTTTGGAACGAACCGGTAGAGCACGCCGAATGGTTCGCTGCGAATCGATGAAATACCCCAAACCATATCGACGCGCTGAAGAGCAGGATGTCGTACCCACCAGTTCTTGCGGTTGTCGAGAAAAGAGGCTGATCGGGGGAAGGACGGGGAAATCGTTGTGGTCGTGGCGCTGAAGACGCTGATGCCCTCGGCTGAAATCTTATCGAGAAGATTAACGATCCTCGGTACCATGATAAGGTCGCTTGGCAGGGGAACCACAACGACCCTAGCACCCGCCTTGTTGAGAGATTTCACAATGTCGAGCGCATGACGCAGGTACATGTCGTTGGAGATCTGGCCCCACAGTGAAATTGGAACCACGGGTACATCCCTCTTTGGAATCGCGCTCCCGAATGATTTGCCGTAGCGGAGTGACAGGGCAATGTTCACTGTTTTGAGCTCAAGGGTGCGGAGGGCACGAAAACTCATCAGGCCGACAGAAATGGCAAAAATCAACATGCCCCATAGAAGAAATCTCAACAGCAACGATGTCTTCATACCGTCCTGATTTCACCTGTTGATATGAAAGAGGGAAAGACGCAACCACGTTGCTGCCGCATCTGTGTTGGCGGGGATCGCGCGCGTGACGTTGCTGTCCGTGTAAAAACCGGGCGACGTCAGTGTACATGCTGCCATGGCACGTGGGGAAATCGGCGCGGTCGAGGGGAACGTCGGCGAGTTGAGAGCGCGACTACTTGAAGCTGGCAACGGCTCGATCAACTGTCTCGTAGGTCTTGAAAACTTTGATGAGCTGCGTAATGGCAAAGAGGCTTTCGACCTTGTCGGTCACGCGCGCAAGACGCATCTCGCCACCCTTGTTTTTTATAGACGTCATCACCGCGATGAGCGTTCCGAGGCCGGAGCTATTGACCCACTTTACTTGTCCGAGGTCAAGAACGATCTTGTTGAATCCCTCCTCGAGCAAGCTATAAACCTTGTCGCGCACGTCTGTCGAGTCCGGCTCACCCATCAGGTTGCCTTTGATGGAGAGAATAGCAACATCGCCCTGCATCTTTTCTTTGATTGTCATACAAAATCACTCCTCAGTAAGTTATCATCGATCACGTGTACGTTCAGAAAGGGAGCGGAACGCGGTGGCAGGCAACACGACGCGACAAATGGTACAGCGTTTTTTGTCGAATGTCAACACCGACCGTTGAGGCAGAGGGCGATGTGCGCGTATCCGCGGAACACAGGGAAATTGTGAGCTCAGCGCTTTCCCCCTGTTGTCGCAGGCGACACCCCCTAAAGTCGGCTAATATCCCTGCCGAAAATGAAGGTTGTGAACCAGTCGAAGAGAACCCGAAGCTTGTTCTTAAGACTCACGAGGCGGGTAAGGTAGGCAGATCGCCAGAACAACCAGGTCAAAAATCCCCGCCCCTTGAAATTCTCAAGATCAGCGAGCGCCTTCCCACCCCCGACATACGCAAGCATACCGTAGTGCCGATAACGAAACGCGTCGACGGATCTTCCTCTCTCTACCCTCTTCAAATGCCGGGCAAGGAACCGACCTTGCTGTTGTGCAACCTGGGCGGTCGCCGGGAAATTCTTGCCTTCGATCAACGCGCAATCACCAATGGCGTAGATACTCTCTGTGCCGTGAACCCTGAAGTACTCATCGGTGAGAATGCGGAAACCGCGGTCTTTTGGAAATGGAAGGGCGCGTGCAAGTTCCGTCGGGCCGATGCCAGTGGACCAGACAGCGAGACCATAGGGAATCTCCGTTCCGTCGCGAAGAAGAATAGACTCTCTGTCAACGCGAATCACAAGAGAACCCGTACGAACCCGAATGCGTCGTCGCTGGAAGAGTCGCGTGGTGTAGGCCCGTAACTCTTCATCAAACGTGTTGAGGATCTGGTCTGCCGCCTCCAGGAGTGTGATGGTGACGTGAGGAGCGAGATCAGGGAAGGCTTCTTCCAGGTCCTCTCGAAGGAAATCGTGCATCTCTGCGGCAAACTCAACCCCGGTCGGTCCGCCGCCGACGACAACAAAATGCAGCAGGCGCTTGCGCTCTCGAGGTGTCACTCCGGGTTGAGCGGCTTGCTCAAAACACTCAATGATCCGTCGGCGAATATGCTGGGCATCATGGGTATCCTTGAGAAACAGCCCGTGTTCTGTTACACCGGGGATTCCGTAGGTATTGCTTACCATGCCAACGCCGACAACGAGAAGATCATACGGTAGTCTGAACTGCCTGTGATCTACCTCGCCCTGGCAGACGACATGCTTACCTTCAAGATCGATGTGTGTACAGCGGGCGTGGTAATAGCGCACGTTGGGGCTCGCGGTCCGGATGGGTTCAATGATGCTGCGAAATCCGATCGTTCCGACTGTCGTGCTGGGTAAGAGCGGAGTGAACAGAAAGTAGTTCCTGGGACTCACTGCCGTGACGTCAAAGGTGTTTGTGTCGATCTGCTTCAGGAGACTGAAGGCTGCAAATCCTGAACCCAGAACAACAAGGTTTGATTTCTTTTGAGATGGCATAGGGCCAGGCCGTTCGATAGAGGCTCCCTCTGACTATACAACAAAATCTGCAGTTGAAAAGTTGACTTCGAATATGCCATCCCGTATCATTAATGAGTGCATTTGACTTGAAAACGCTGGAGATACGATGGACATTACTGATGTTGTGTCACTTGATGATTCAAGACTGCAAGCCTACCGAACCCTCCGGCGGCCGCTGGAACATCAACTGCAAGGGATCTTCGTGGCTGAAGGTGAGAAAGTTGTGCGAAGGCTTTTTGAAAGCAACCTCACTATTGTGTCGGCGCTCCTTACCCCCGAGTGGTTTGAGGCGTATCGCAAGCTCCTGGAGTCCAAGGGAGATGCGCTTCACGTCTACATCGCCGCAAAGCAGCTTGTTGAATCAATTGTCGGCTTTCATCTTCATCAGGGTATAATGGCGGTTGCGCAGATACCCGAGCCGACCCCGATAGAAACTATCATCACACAGTCACCGCGTCCGCATCTCTTTGTGTCCATTGATGGCTTGACAAACGCAGAGAACGTGGGTGTGCTCGTTCGCAACTGCGCTGCGTTTGGCGTGCAAGCGCTCTTCGTCGGCGATACTGCGAGCAGTCCCTACCTGCGACGCGCTGTCAGGAGCTCTATGGGAACCGTATTTCGCATGCCCGTTGTGCATGTTGTAGGCCTTGCTGACGCTTTGAACACGATGCGCTCTGAATACACTATTCGGAACATTGCTGCCCATCCGCATGCAACTGCAACGGCGTTGAACCGCGTCAAACTGACAGAAAACTGCTGCATTGTGTTTGGGAGTGAAGGAGGGGGGATTTCAAACGCGGTTCTTGCGGCGTGCGATGAATCTGTTGCTATCCCGATGAAGAATGCTGTCGACTCGCTGAATGTAGGCAGTGCAAGCGCGGCAATCTTGTATGAAGCGATGAGACAGCGAAGTGTGGAATCCGATCCGTGATCGGATTCGAGGAAAGGATGCTGAAATGCTGGGATCTACAGTGCTCGCGCGAAGATTTCCGACTGGAAAGCACATTCGCGGTGCGAGCCGTCGCAGAACGGCTTGTCCTTGCTCTGGCCGCAGCGGCAGAGCGAAATAGCTGTTCGGCTCCCGAGGTCGAATTTCTTCCCTGTCTGATCGTACAACTCAAAATCGCCCTCTATTCGTATGCTCCCGTTGTTCTTGACCGTGATTTTTGTCGGCATGAGGATTCAGTGAACTTGTTGAAAGTACAAGCACTACGAGTCTTTTATGCGGAATGGAACGGAGACGGATGTCCTCTCCCACTCGATGACAAGAACGCCGGCAGTGTTGCCCGTTTTCGTGAGGGAAATACTGAACCGGTCGATCGATGTGGGGAGTATGCGTTTTTGCATCTTGACGCGTGCAAGATCAAGCTTCCGATGGTACACCAATCCGGATTGGCCCGTCTCTTTATTGACAATTAACCACCACGTCGTTCGCGACGGAAGCGTATAGAGCGAGTATGTTCCGCGAGGGACCACGGTTCCGCCGATAACAAGATCAGCCTCTGTGACAAACAGAGTCGCTTCGTTTGCACCCGTTCTCCACACTTTGCCGTACGGTACAACGCCGCCCATGATTCGCCGGCCCCGTACCGAAGGGCTGCCATAGTTAACTGAAATCATCTTGTCCGCAAGAATCAGTCTAACAGAATCACGCGGGCTGGCAATGATCGGCACGGGACTTACGCTGAACGGGAGGGAGAGAGAGGTTGTTTCCCATTCGATTCGCAGAACACCCGAGTAGTTGGCCCCGCGCTCAAGCACAAATGTCAATTTCTCAACCGGAGTGTTCAACCGTTGCTTCTCCATGTTGATCCGCGCGAGATCCTGCTGTGGGTTATAGATTGTTCCCCACTGGCCTGTTTGCTTGTTGATGATGAGCTTCCATTGTGCTTCGGAAGGAAGCGTATAGAGCGTGTACACCCCACGGGGAATTTCCATCCCACCCAATTCCAGATCAGCCTCTGTGACCAACGTCGTTGCTTTTCCCCACCCCGTCCTCCACACTTTGTTGTACGGAACGAAATCTCCCATGATCTTCCTTCCCCGCATGGAAGGCCGGCCATATTCGATCGAAATGCGTTTCCCATCGATGATAGCCTGCACCGAGTCGCGCGGGACCGAAACTGGTTGGCGCGCAAACAGGGAGGGCGCAATCACCGTGCCGGTGAAAACCAGGAAAACAGTGAGGAACGAAGTGAGCCGTCGGTTCATGGGGGGACAGAGAATAGGGCGGTTCAATTTAGTGAGAACGGGTTTCAGCATAGTGAAAAAAGGATGTTTTGCAAGAGAAGTACTATACCGGCTCAAGGGCGCGGGCAACCATGATGCCGATCTGCTTCGGATTCCCCGCAAGGTATTCCGCGAGGGTTTTTTCGGTGATTAGTACCTTATGGCCGATGTTGGGTGCATGCATCAAGCGAAGCTTCTCATCCTGCCATAGAGCGATTCCAGTGTGTACGATATCGATGCCAATGATATCGCTTGTAATGGCAATGATATCTCCGCTCATGATTTTCGATCCGGCATTTTCGATGTGGTCCTTCGGGATATGGTGCAGCTTTCGTCTGCTGATTTCGGCTTCTTGTCGTTGGATGGTGCCCACAAACTCCGGATGCTCCTTCAATTGTGGGTAGGATTCAGGGTGGGTGGACATGAAGTTGATGGTTTTTCTGTACAGAACGCCCCCGATCGACTTCGTGATGTTCTTCAGAACACCCTTCTTCTCATTATCATGAATGTGGTCAGAAAAGTAGTGCAGTCGGCTTGGATACCTATCGATGATACCACCCCGGTAGCGAATGTATTGAATCTCGGCTTTGTATGCATCGAAGCTGGTTGTGTTCTTCTTGATGCAGCGGGCAAACGCGAGGCAGTTTTCACAGAACAAAACACAATCGAGGGCGCGCAGGTTGATAACGAGGCGTTCTTCGCCGGGAACTTCGAGGGAGTGGGCAACGTACTCGGTGTTGAGAAAGGACTTCCCAATCTCGACCATTACTTCATTAATCGGTCTGGCGCGGAGATTCTGAGAGGCTGCGAGGTCGAACTTCTCTGCGCAGATCAGCGCGTCCTCGTCTTGAAAGAGCAAGCCGTCGATTCGGGAGCGCGGCAATACAAGCGGAGCACCCGCCGCCAAGGGGAAAGTTACCAGGAATAAACGCCTGTTCATCATCGGTTCCTTTCTTAAAGCGTGAAGCCAATGCCGGCACCGAGGAGGAAGCCCGAGTAGTTAAACTCGATCGTGGATGTTTCCGTGAACCTGTCGCCAAATCGTGTAACATCCGCATCGAGTGTGCCAAACTGGGCGAACCGGTAGCGACCTTCGAAGCGGAGAAAAACCAAGCGGCTCAGCGGCACATCGGCGCCGACACTTAGACCAACCCCGAGTCTCGATTTCTTGTATCTTGCGCTTGTCTCAACAGTCGGTGCAATCGCTGGCACACCGTCAATCTTCACCAGCTGTGTTGCATATGCCTCTGCCGTAGCGCGGGCAAGCACAAGCGTTGCGTCGACCTGAATGTACCATTTCAGGAAGTACAACTGGGCGGGCGGGATGTAAGCAATCCCGAGGGAGATATCGGTCGAGCCGACTGAACGCGTCATTGACAGCGTTGTAGCAGGGCTGCTGTAGGACGTAGAAACCTTCTTCGTGTTGTAGAATCCCGTGAGGGAAAAGGCAAATTCTCTGCTCGGCCGGTAGCGGACTCCAATGGCAAAAAATGGGGACGGCCTTACCGACTCGAAGGCGTCAACAGGAACACCCAGGCGGTTCCAGCCCTGAACATCGGCATTGTTGTCGCGGTCGATCTCATCGAGACTCAGCAAAGCATAGCCAGCGGACGCTGTGAGTGACCAGCCCTGATCCTGTGCGCACGCACGTCGTGCAAGGGAATCCGACGTCAGAAAAAGAAAGAGAGCGGTGAGCAGTGCCCGTCCCGGTGTGAGTCGCGATGCACAGAGCCTGGTGTTAAAACGGCGTCTCATCGGTTGGCTCGGGCGGCAGGAATGCTGCTTCGCGGAATCGGGTGAGGTTCTCAAACCGTGCGTATTGTTTGACGAACGCGAGGCGAACTGCTCCCGTAGGGCCATTGCGCTGCTTGCCAACGATAAGCTCCGCGAGTCCCTCCGTTGGCTCCTTTGTCTCGGGATCAATGTCGATCCCGTACATCTCAGGGCGATGCACGAAGAGGACGACGTCGGCGTCCTGCTCGATGGCGCCGGATTCGCGGAGGTCCGCAAGCATGGGACGCTTATCGCCACGTTGTTCAAGTGCCCGGTTGAGCTGCGAAAGGGCGATGACAGGGATATTCAGTTCTTTCGCCAGAGCTTTCAAGGACCGCGAGATGGTGGAGATCTCCTGCTCACGACTTTGCACGTTCTTTGGACCCTGCATCAGTTGCAGATAGTCAATAACGATGGCACCGACGTTGTGCTCTGCTCTAAGGCGGCGCGCTTTTGCACGGATTTCCAAGGCCGTGAGGGCTGGTGTGTCATCGATAAAGATCTTCGCTTTGTACAGCTTGCCAACGCTCGTGCTGAGCTTACGCCACTCGTCCTCAGGCAGTCGCCCCGTGCGAACGCTGTGGGCATCTACCCGAGCCTCGGCACAGATGAGGCGCAGCACAAGTTGCTGGCTGGACATCTCCAAACTGAAGAATCCAATGGGAATATCATGAAGAATGGAAGCGTTGCGCGCAATGGAAAGAACGAGCGCTGTCTTCCCCTGGCTTGGCCTGCCAGCGACAATAATGAGATCGGATTTCTGGAATCCACCCGTGTAGTTGTCAAGCTCGGCAAATCCTGACGGCACACCGGTCACGCCACTATGCTTTCCATGGATGCTTTCAAGCAGCTCCATGGTGCTGTGAACAGCGGTGTTCATCGAGACGAAGCTCTTCTTCATGCGCTGCTCGGAGATCTGAAAGATCTTCTGTTCAGCTTCGTCGAGCAGGTCGAGGGCATCCTCGGTAACATTGTACGCCCTGGTGGCTACCTCGGAGGATGAGGCAATCAATTGCCGCATCAGCGCTTTCTCGAGCACGATGTGCGAGTGATACTCCACATTGGCAGCCGTCGTTACGCGGGTAGTTAACTCCGTCAGGTAATATTCGCCGCCAATCTTCTCCAGCTCGCCGCGGCGCCGCAGTTCTTCAATAAGTGTGATCAGATCGACGGGCTCGCTTCGCTCGAAGAGAGCTATCATTGCCACAAATATCCGCTGGTGGGCAGGTTTGTAGAACGATGAATCATCAAGGATCTCGATCACCTTGGCGATTGCACCTTTTTCCAAAAGCATCGCACCGAGCACCGCCATTTCGACGTCCACTGCCTGCGGTGGAACGCGGCCTTCGGCTGGTGCGCCGGTTGGGGTGATGTCGAACAATTTTCGTGGTTCAGCCATACAGCAACTCCTTAGACATATCCAATCGAAATATAATCAAAAATCGCATCAATGATCTCTGTATTCCTTTTCTCCAGCCTCAATCTTCAGAGGGAGACGGTTCGATGCAGGCGGAAGTGGACATGTTGCATATGGGCTGAATGCACAGGGAGGATTGTAGGCCTTGTTGAAATCAAGGATCACCCTGCCATCTTTCGGCGGCTTCGCGTGGAGGAAGCGGCCTCCTCCATACGTGTCTTTTCCGTTCGTCTTATCGCCGAAAATAAAAAAGAGATCGGTCGCACCCTCCTCCAGGACGGGCTCGAGCCGGTATTCCGAGCCAGCGATCGTGAAAACGGCTGCGCCCGGAACAGGATAGTCCTCGACATACCCGGGTACCACCGAAGGAACCTTGATCTGCTTCGCTGGATTGTATGGTTCCCATCGCGCATCGATCCGCCAGGCAGTTAAAACCGGGAAACGCTCGATCCCCGTGAACTCTTTCCGTGCGGGTGCATTGCTGTCCCACATCCGAAGAGCATGTTGGTTCCCCCGCTTGATGATGATGAACGCACGAGACCCAAGCTCAATCTTCTCCGGACCTCCCACATCAGCGTCGGTTTTGAGCGGTCCTGACGTAAAGGGTTTTCCGGCGAGCGTTGCTTGGACGCCGGGGGACAAATGGACTGAGACCTTTCCGTTGTCCAGCGTAACTGTACCCGTGGAAGCTATTTCATTGGATCCCTCGTTGAGCCAATTCAGCGCAATGAGTGTTAACCATCCATGATCCCGCTTGAGACTTGCGATTCGCCGCTCGTGCCACTGGCGGATTTCTTCTTCATAGACCCGCGCGGTAGTGTCGCGAAACACTACGGTCGGATATGAGTGAACGCGCATTTGAGTAGCAGGCGAGAGCGCAACCAGCAAACCGATGATAGAGCTATGGACAACAAACGCAATGGTGAACATACAGATTCAATCTTGAGGTTTTAGAGAGCTGCGGTTAAGAGAGCAATACACAGGACGACAAGGACGGCCGCACCCTGTGCAATCCATTGCCACGACGTATCTCGTCTCAGGCCTTTTGCAGCGAAGAAGAAGAGGCCCCCAACGAGGCCAGAAAACGCGGCTGCGAGAAACAAAAGTGCTGGCAGCCTGAACAATACCCCCCGCGGCGGCCAAGCCAATATCGCGACTGCAAGAAGGAAGATAGCAAGGATGAGGAACAGTCTTCCAATGAACTGGTCAACAATAATCAATGCCATCTTCCCGGTGATCATAGCCAACGAGTGAAAAGAGCAGATGGATAGCCGCCCCTTTCGGTCCCTACTGAGATTCGGAGCCGCGTTGAGAACTCTCCGACGATCCTCCTTGAGGAGTTCTGGTCGCTAATCTTCGGCTTTGTTCAACCGGTGCAACTGAGCGCCGGTGGTGAATTCTCTGCCTCTACACGAGCGTCCGCGATGGAGCCTGCAAGGATGGGGTTCCTATCACTAAGAATGCAATTCAGCGCGACGGATTGTTCTTCTCGTCGGACTTCATTTGATCATACATCTTGCGAATCCACTGGACATCCTCCCAGGCTGGCCTCTTCCAGTTCGGATTGCGCAACAGCGCGGCGGGGTGGTATGTTACCGTGAGTTTCATCCCGCGGTAGTCGTGCACCTTTCCACGCAAATCGTTGAGGCTGTCTGATGTACGAAGGAGGGTTTGTGCGGCGACGCGGCCCAGGCACACGATGATTTTCGGCTTGATAAGCTCAAGCTGCTTCCAGAGATACGGCTCGCACGTGTCGATCTCGTCTGGCTGTGGATCGCGATTGTTTGGCGGCCGGCACTTGAGAATGTTGCAGATGTAGACTTCCTCGCGCTTGAGTTGAATCGCCTCGAGGATCTTGTTGAGCAACTGTCCTGCCCGGCCGACAAAGGGCTCACCCTGCAGGTCTTCATCGGCTCCGGGGGCTTCGCCAATGAGTACGATATCAGCATTTGGACTACCGACGCCGAAGACAAACTTGGTGCGGGTTTGGCCAAGCGCGCATTTCACACACGTGCAAATCGTGGATTCGAAATCAGCAAGATTGGCTTTAGAAACCCACGCTTCGTCAGGATACGCAGGCAGCTTGTGCTGCGCGGTGGGGGTTTTTGGTGCAACAAATCCAAAGAGGTCAGGTTCCTCTGAGCCAACTTGATATTTCTTCTTCGCGGTCACGGCGCTTTCGTCGGGCTTCCTTGTTTCGGGTTCCGGGCTGGTCAACAAGGTATCGCCGAACAAATCCCTTTGCTGTATCAAAACACGCTTGATGTCGGAAAGTAATTGTCTGAATTCGTCGTTAGCGTTGGGCATTCAGGCAGGAGTCGGCATGAAGGCAAAATTGAACGTCGTGTTCATCCCACGTGCCTTCGACACGCGCGGGAGGTCAATTTCGTTGGGTTTTCTTCAGCGGTTTACAGCAATTTTCCGAGTCGGTTCAACACCTCGTTTGCAACATCAAATTTCGACATCAGCGGGAGCTTCTCGGCATTTCCTTTCCTGTCAATGATCGTTACCAGGTTTGTATCAGCCGCAAACCCCGCGCCTTTGTCTGCAAGAGAATTCAACACGATGAGGTCAAGGTTCTTCCTCCTCAGCTTCTCCCTTGCGTTGCGCAGCGCATGCTCGGTTTCAAGGGCGAAGCCAACCAGGATCTGACCCCTTGCCTTCTTCTGGCCAAGAGACTGAAGGATGTCGGGTGTCTTCTGCAGAGCGAGCATTAGGGACTCGGTATCACGCCCCTTCTTAATCTTGCTCCGTGCAGGGGCCCGAGGTCTATAGTCAGCAACCGCTGCGGCCATGATGATCGCATCGGCTTCCTTGGCATGGATCCCAACAGCTTTGTGCATTTGTGCCGCCGACTCCACATCGACACGAGTAACGTTCCGTGGGGTTTCGAGGTGCGCAGGTCCGGTAATGAGTGTGACGGCTGCGCCGCGCAGAGCGGCCGCAGTGGCGAGTGCAAAGCCCATTTTTCCTGAAGAACGGTTCCCGACAAACCGCACAGGATCAATGCGCTCGTATGTAGGTCCAGCGGTGATGAGAAGCTTCTTTCCCCGAAGATCCTGTGTTGATTTGTCAAGAACACCGACAATAAACCGGATGATTGCCTCGGTTTCCGGCAGGCGGCCCGGTCCCCTCAGTCCACTGGCATGTTCCCCCTCTTCTGCCGGAACGATGAAGCAACCCCGTTCCCGAAGCTTTGCTACATTCGCCTGGGTCACAGGATTGATATACATATCCGCATCCATCGTTGGTGCAAGAACCAGCGGGCATCGACTGGCGAGAGCGACGATGGTTAGGAGATTATCAGAGAGGCCGTAGGTGAGTTTCGCAATAGTATTTGCAGAGGCCGGAGCAATGACGAAAAGGTCTGCCCAGTAAGCCAGATCGATGTGCTGTGTGCCGATGTCAGAACTCGTCGATTGCTGGTGTGTCCAGAGATCGCTAGCCACATCGTGACCCGAGAGCGCAGAGAACGTCAGCGGCGAGACAAACCGTGTCGCCGCCTCAGTCATAACGACTTTCACGTCGGCGCCTGCCTTCCTGAGTTCGCGGACAAGATAGCAAACTTTATATGCAGCTATGCCGCCGGTGACACCAACCAGTATGTGCTTTCCGCGGAGCACAGACGGTCTCGCTATTCAATCTCTTCCTCTGTTTCCTTTTCTTTCGGCTTCACTGCAGGCTCTTCAGTTACCTTATACCGCCACCTGACCTTCTCTCCCACAACCTCCTGCAGGGCGACTTCCGTCGGTTTCGGGCGACTCTCGAACTCAAGGCTGATCCTCAATTGATCCGGATTCGCGCTCACATCCATCTCATCTTCCGTCTCTGTTGTGCTCGTGAGCTGGTTCAACGTTTCGATCCGTTGACCCAACTCGACCTTGATGTCGGAGTGAATCTGCCGCGCGCGCCTGGACGCGACGACGATCGCCTCGTACACATCTTTCGCTGATGCGGAAAACTGTTCTATATCGGTTGGTTTGACGGCCACGTTTGTTCCTCCAAGTGATGAATGCCGGGTATAGTTCTGCCGCGCAGGATACGCTACGGCGGCACAAGGTTTACGTGTTTAGTAATAATAGCTTCAACCTCTCCTATAGCGGTCTGAAGATCGTCATTCACGACCTGAAAATCGAATTGATCCTGCATCTGAAGCTCCATCGGGACACGATCAAGTCGGCGCGTTAGGGTTGCCTCATCTTCTGTCCTGCGGTTCGACAGGCGAGAGCGCAACACATCAAAACTGGGCGGCCGAATAAAGATCAGCACGGAATCTGCGGGGTAGTGCCGCTTGATTGACAGCGCTCCCTTCACATCGATGTCGAAAACCATTGTTTTCCCCACAGAGAGCGCCTTATCCACCTCTGTCCGCAATGTGCCATACAGGTTACCGTAAATCTCTTCCCACTCAACTAACTGGCCGATGCTGATGCGACGCTCGAACTCCGCACGTGAGAGGAAAAAGTAGTCTTTCCCGTCAACCTCTCCCGCACGAATGGGACGGGTAGTTGCCGAGACCGAAAAGAGCAGCGACGGATACTTCGCCAGGATTGCCTTCACTATGGTCGTCTTCCCGGCGCCACTGGGCGCAGAGACGACGATGAGTTTTCCCCGTGTCATTCAGGTGGATTGGATTCCCTCATTCAATGTTCTGGAGCTGCTCCCGGATCTTCTCCAATTCCTCTTTGATTTGCACGACGAGATGAGCGATCCCAGCATCGCTCGTTTTCGAACCAATCGTGTTGGCTTCCCGGTTCATCTCCTGCACGAGGAAGTTCAGCTTTCGACCGGCGGCTTCGCTATGGGTCATTGCCTCAAGAAAGAACTTGTTGTGACTGCGAAAGCGGACACACTCCTCCGTAACATCCAATTTGTCGGCAAGAAGAGCTATTTCGAGCTCAAGGCGATTCAGATCAACGATGCTCTTGTCCTCAAGCAGCTGCGTGATCCGTTCATTCAAGCGGTTGCGTTCTTCCGGAATTCTCTGTTTTGAGAGAGCTTCAATTGCGTCCACGGTTTTGTTCAACCAGCGAATGCGGGATTCCAAATCGTTCGAGAGCTCGCGCCCCTCGTTCTGCCGCATCATGTTGAACTCCTTGAGGGCGCTGTGCAGAGCTTCTTGGACAAGGCCCCACTTGCGCTCGTCTGCCTCGGCTTCGCGAGGAACCTCAAATACCTCCGAAAACTTCAGGAGGTGGTCCAGTCTAACCGCTTCGCGTACCTTTGCTGCTTTCCGCAGCTCGTTGAGGAGCTTCATGTACGCGCGAGCTGCAGATTTGTTAACCGTTACCGGCGCGACCGCGGCTGCGTCTTCATCGACCGCTACTGCAACCGTCAGACTTCCCCGGCTGAGATACGAGCGAACAATGTCCTTGACGTCCTTCTCACGCTGTGAGAGGGCCCGCGGCATCCGGGTTGTCACATCGAGGTACCGGCTGTTTACGCCGCGGAGTTCCACCGTGACAATCATACTGCCTTGGGAGATTTCGGCGCGACCAAAGCCGGTCATGCTGGCAATCACGTTCGGCTCCTTGTTGGCCAAAAAGTACTCCGTTTCAAGAAAATTTAGTGAAAATTTGAAGTGTGGGCAAGGAAAAGTTCGGCACAAGCTATCCACACCGCTATTCACCGAGCGAATTGGGCAAATTGATTTTGGAGTGATTTTTCTCAACCTTTTCTTGAGGTGTGGATAACACATGATCGTCAACTACTATACGTTACGGCACATTGCCCGCGATCTCGATATGAAGTTGGCCGGCGCCGTGATTGAGGAGGCGTTCTGCCAAACCAAGAACGAGGTGCTGTTTTCGCTGATGCATGGGAAAGATCGTTGGGGTCTGATGGTTTCTTGTGAGCCGGCCACGAATTTTGTCTTTCTGCGCGGTGAAGTCCACCGGGCAAAGAAAAACTCCGTGGACGTTCTTGCGCGCATACGGGGATCGAGCGTTGAGCGCGTCTTCATTCAACCGGCAGATCGTGAGATCCTTCTTCACTGCAGCAATGACCAGCGGGTGATCATTCAGTTGTTTGGCTCGAAGGCCAATATTCTGCTTGTGAACAACGCCAGCGTCATTGTCGACGCGTTTCTTCATCGCAAAGATACCGTGGGGGCGCGATACATGCCCAGGGATCACGATCTCGATGTCGTGCCGCACAATGTTGAGGAGTTTACAGTACACCTTCTGTCGATTGGGAATGTCCTGTTGTCAGCGGCGGTGAAGAAGCTCTTTCCTCTCTTGAACGGCACGCTCATTCGTGAAGCCTGTTACCGTGCCAACCTCCGCGAGCAGCAGCTAGTGGCCGAGCTTGGGGAGAAAGATCGCCAGAAGCTGTATACGGCGATTCTGGAGCTTATCGAACAGCTGGAAGCCGCACCTGCACCGCGGATCTATCACCAGGCCCAGCCTCCCGCGATGTTCTCAACAATTCCCCTCACCCACATCAAGCCAGAACGCGAAGAGGGATTTGATTCCATTCACGACGGGATCAAAACGTTCTTGGGAACGTCAAGGAAACAGAAGTCTTTTCTGGAAGAGAAAGAGAAGCTGATTCACTTTTTGGAACAGGGAATCGACCGTGCCGAACGGACGCTGCAAAAGATCACCGTGGAGAGCCGATCGCTGGAACGTGCCAGCCGCTATGAGTTGTTTGGTAGGCTGTTGATGACCCACCTGCACCGGGTGGAACCGCGCAAGAAACAGGTCGATGTTGAAAACATCTTCAGTCCATCACACGAGATGGTGAGTATCCCACTTGAGACGAACCTTTCGCCCGCAAAGAACGCGGAGAAATATTTCCAGAAAGCAAAAAAGGCTCGTGCAGGTGCTGAAGAAAAAGCCAGGCACAAGGAAGAAACCGAAGAACAGTGGGAACGCCTGCGGGATCTTCTGGCTGAAGCCTCGGCTGTGCAAAGCTCCGAACAGATGCCGGATTTCATGGTAACTCATGAAAAACACCTTGCGCTGGTTGGCTATGGGTATCGAGCGCGCGGTGCAAATCAGGAGGATACATCGGTACCATTCCGGACGTTTACGGTAGCCGGGGGGTTCCTCGTTTGGGTTGGCAAGAGCAGCGAGAACAACGATCTCTTAACCATGAAGTATGCCAGACCAAAGGATCTGTGGTTCCACGCGCGGGCCTCCAGTGGATCGCATGTCGTCTTGCGCATGGGGACAGGAAAGGGAGAGCCAAGCAAGAAGGCGATTGATGAAGCTGCAGGTATCGCCGCGTTCTACAGTAAGATGCGGAACGCGAAGCATGTGCCGGTAGCAATGACACTAAGGAAGTATGTGCGTAAGCCCAAAGGTGCGCCGCCGGGTACAGTGACAGTTGAGCGGGAACGGCTCCTCTTTGTTGAGCCCAGGCTGCCCGGTGCCGCTCAACAGAGCCGAGCTACGATCGTACACGAATGAAGGAGAATGCCATGCCATGGTTCTGGGTTGCCGGATATCTCTTTGCGATAGCGCTGTTGTTCCTCGGTCTGTCGAGGCAAACGCGCTTCAAGATTGCCTCCAAACAGGTGTTTGTAGGTTTGGGGTTCTTCGTGCTCATCGCGATGACTGCGATTCTCCTTGACGCACGTTACCACTGGTCCCAGAATATTCCAGAGATATCGCTTGCCGTCCTCGGTTGTTTCATCATCCTGTATCGGGCTGTCGGTATTGTTCGGCACAGGCTTCGTGCAGGAGCGATGTTGGTAGATCTCGGCCGTGTACCGATCGGAGAGTTCCTGATCGAGATCATTGTTGCCGGTGCGCTGGCTGCGAACGCGGTGATCGACGGGCTGAGGGCACTTAAGGCCCCGGAGTGGACACTCAACGATATCTCCTTTGAAGTGCTCGAGCTCTCAGTGGCGTTCGCCGTCTTCGTTCAAGGGGTCATGAAGCGAAGTGTCAGGGAACACGGCATCTTTCACGGTACCGGACTCATTCCTTGGGCAAGGATTGACAGCTATACATGGGAGGGGGGGAGGGGAGGATCCCAGACACTGGTTCTTCAAAAGCAGAGCTCCATTGCGATGCTGAGAACCCTGACGCTCTCTGTCGACGCGGACCGAGTTGAGGCCGTCGAACAACTTCTGCAGGAGCACAACGTGCTTCCCGCTGGTGAAGTCCCCGAGAAGACGGGGAGTTCATGATTAGTCTACAGCTTTTCCAAGTCAAGGCAAGCATTGTTTTTCCTAATGCTTCTGCGTAGATTCTTTACGCTGCCCGAGCAGGGCGGCGCACACATGTTCCTTCACACTGGAAAGGATTCACGTGCTCCTCACCGTGCTGACACGAACAGGTATCAACCAGTATGATACCGAGCTTCTCAAGCGCATCCAGAAGAAAGATCGACAGGCGTTGGGACTCCTGTATGACCGCTACGCCCCGGTCTTATACCCGCTGTCGTTGCGCATCGTCGGGGCGACGGAGGACGCCGAACGGGTGCTTCAAGAGACTTTTGCCCACATCTGGGAAAAGGCGGGTGGATACGTTTCGGCGCGGGGGTCTATCTTTTCATGGATCATTGCCGTATGCCGCAACAAGGCCATTGACAGACTCCGCTTGAAGCGAGAGAAGCAGAAGACAAAAGAGGGTGAACGCGGTGCCCCACGACCTACAACTGAGCGCAAGGCTGAAGCGGGCGACCAGGAGGTGCTTGCATTCAAAGGCTATACAGAATCCGTCAGAGCTTCGCTCAAATTGGTCTCCAGACTTGAAGAGCGAATTCTCGAGATGAGCTACTACGATAGCTATAGCCAGTCGGACATTGCCAGAACACTGCGGATGCCTCTGAACTCCGTAAAATCCAAGATACGACGAGGGATCCAAAAGCTCCGGCAGGCAGCGAGAAAGGAGGGAGAAGCAGCGTGAAAGCAGAAGAGCGACACTCCTACCTCGAGCTGTGCATCCCATACGTATTCGGGCGGTTGAATCCGGGAAATCGCAAGCAGTTCGAAGCACACCTTGCAACCGGATGCGTGCCCTGCACGAAAGAGCTGGCGGAGCTCCACGAGGCAATGGCATTACTACCGGTGCTGTTGAAGCAGGAGGTGCCCCCTCAGCGTGTACGCGAGAGAGTTCTTGCCGACACCTCTGCTCGGAAGACTGAGCGCCCACCCGTGGCCAAGATGGCAGTCGAGGCACCGGGGAAAGAAGAAGCCCCGGTTTCGCGCCGACCGCGTCCATGGCTTAGCTATACCCTCGTCTTTCTTTCGGTTGTGATCATTCTCGTGCTGGCGCTCTTCGTGAATGACCTGCTCAGCACCATTGGTGGACAGGAGCGGCGCGCGGTTGAGTTGCAGGGTGAGTTGCAGAAGAGAGATGAGGTCTTGAGTGTTCTGCGGTCTGATCGTCTTGAATTGATCCTGCTGAACGGACTTGGTCCGAGCCCGGAAACACGCGGCAAGCTTCTCTGGGATCCTTCCAAGAAAAGGGCGATTCTGCAGACCTCAGATCTTCCGGAATCTCCAGCGAACAATGAATATCAGTTGTGGATCATCAAGAGCGGTAGAGCATCGAGTGCCGGAACATTTGCTGTTGCGGGAGAGAAAGAAAGGGAGAGCTTCTTCAAGGTGATCGATCTTACCGCCGGCGAGCGGCAGGAGATCGACGGTTTTAGTGTCACACTCGAACCGAAAGGAGGGTCAGCGCAGCCAACGGGCGTAGTCTACTTGCGCGGGACGGTACGGTAAGAAGACTTCCGACGTGTAAGGTAGATTCCCGAAATCTCCAAGATTTCGGGAATCTACGCGAAGGAGAGCGCTTGCTCGAAATCCGCTACTAGGTCATCGATCCCCTCTATACCCACCGAGATCCGAATCATCCCCGGGGTCACACCATGACGCCCGAGTTCCTCGTCTGACATGAAGATGTGAGACGAATAGACAGGGATACTCACCAGCGTTTCCACCCCACCCAGTGACATTGCGTTCACAGCTACCCTCAGATTATCGCAGACACGCACCACGGACTCGATGGGCGATCGTCCCCTGGACGGCCTAACCTCTATGGTGACCATCCCGCCGAATGCCGACATCTGCTTCCTGGCAAGGAAGTACTTTGGGAACGATGGGAGGCCGGGATACAGAACCTGCTTGACCTTGTTGTGTTTCTCGAGCGCGGTCGCGAGAGCGAGGGCGTTCTCGTTCTGCTTCCGGACGCGGAGGTCAAATGTCTTCAGGCTTCGCGACAGCAGGTACGCGGCAAACGGATCAGCACATCCGCCATGATGCTTTGCGAGTCCCTTGACCTGCTTGATGAAGTCAGCCTTTCCGATCACAACGCCCGCGACGATATCGCTGTGGCCGCCGAGGTACTTCGTTGCGCTCTCAACAATAACATCAACACCATACCTAAAGGGATCCTGGTTGATGATGGTTGCAAAGGTGTTGTCGAGCATGACGAGGATCTTCGTGTTGAGCTTCTTCTCGGCGCTTCGGACACGCCGCACAACTTCGGCGATGTCGACGAGATCGAGCGTGGGATTCGTAGGAGTCTCAAAATAGAAGAGTGTAGTTTTCGTAGTGGCGAGCTTGTCAATCTGATCGAGGTGATCCGCGTGCACATACTTCACGGCAAGGTTGTTCTTCGGGAGCTCATCACGAAACCACCGATAGGTCCCGCCGTAGAGTGCGGGAGTACTGACGATCTCGCTCCCCGGCTTGGTAACAGCCAGGATGGCTGTTGTGATTGCCGCCATTCCTGATGAGAACATCGCCGCTGATTCTCCATGCTCCATCAGGGCAAGCTTTTCTTCGACGTCGCGCACCGTGGGATTGTGGTATCGCGTGTAGACGTACACACTTGGATCTCCCTTGGCGTACCGAATCGCGTCTTCCGAGCTTTGGAAACGATACGTTGATGTTTGGTAAATCGGTGTGGCCACGGGGCCCCTGAACGCATACAGCTTGTTACCATGGATCGCGCGCGTTGCGAGGCTTAACCCCTGATCGGCACGTGGGGTCGGCTTGCTTAATCGTTTCTTCGCCATGACATGCCTTTCCGTTTTGTGAGATCTGAGATAGCTGAACAAGCCGCACCGCATCCTGGGATTTGCCTGCTGTTGGGCGCTCAGGACCGCAGGGAACAAGAGAATGCGTTGTTGCGGAGACACGATGCCAAGGTAAAGAAATCAGGGGCAGGATTCAATTGGTGGATGCCGGTGCGCGGGCGATCTGCCGAAGTGTGGAGTGAGTGAGAACCGCTTTCCCCATGCCGGAACTGGTTCGTCAGCACTATTGATCAGCGGGTAGGGCCTGTCGGTTGGCCATGGAGGGCAGTTAGACGTGGATCTTCAGGTACAGACGCTTTGGTGCAGAATCGTTGGAGAGGTCTATCTTCTGCTCAACCTCAACCCAAAGATGACCACTCCGGCAAGTACCCCCACGAGCAGAAACACGAGCGCAGCTGTTCCGAGGATGTTTGCACTCGCCGCGACGTGAATACGAATTTTCTTGTCTTCCGACTCAACTTTTCTGTTGTTCGCGTAAGCCTCGGTTCTTACCGTGGTTTCGTAATCACCGACGCTGATATCCGGCGGGGGCATTATAGTAGCAGATACAATTTCCTCCTTTCCCGGCATCAGGGATGGAATCAGGTCGGGGACAATCGATGAGGTCCAATCCAGCGGAGCGTCTGCCCGGACACGAATGTTGTCGAGTCGGCGCGTCCCGTCATTATAGATGGTCAAGTTCATCTGAGCAACTTCACCGGGATTGAGCTCCTGGTAGAAGTTCGTGGCTCGAACCTGGATGCGACCTACCCCCCGTGGCACAAGCTCCAGGCGGACGTAGCTGATGCCCAGGCGGTCAAACTCAGCCGGGCTATACTTCCGCTCTTTGTCCGCAACTTCATTGATCTGGGGTTGAGGAATTGCAGCCGCGAGGAAGATCATCGGCCGGTCGATGACAAACGACGTGCTGTCGTAGCGGTCAGGAAGGTAAATTGCCAGCGCAAGCTTTCTGGTGTTGACATCCTGAGAGAACTTAACCTGCGAGAGGCGGGCACCGGTCTGTGCTTCGACAAAATCGTACGCCACCTGGCGCGGGAGGTTGAATACGTCTAGCTTGTAGACATTGGCGGTACTGGAGAAGAGCTCCAGTGTTAAGTCGTAGTTTGCACGAGTCCCCAAATCCGCCTCCTGTGAAAACTGCTCAGAGGTGATGAGAACCTTGTTGGCGCTTTCATCCTTTTGAAGGTAGATCTTCTTCTCCTCTGATTTGTCCCCATAGATACTCTTCACAATCACGTTGTCCAGGTCCTGCAGAAGGAGAAAATCGACGGGGATCGGTTCGTTGTAGGGCATTCGAGGGATCTTCGCCTCGTACGGCTGACTGACGATCGAGTTTTGATCATTGAGAAGTGACACATACACATTTGAGATCTGGTCGGTGCGAATTCCCTCGAAATCCTCAAGTTCAATCTTTCTTCCCTCTATCAAGCCGCCGGTTGTGTTCCTGAGTGTGAGTCGCACTCGCTTTTTCCCGTCTTTCGACTGATACTTAATGGCCTTGTCGATGGTGATGTGCGGCTGCTCGAAGGCAAGGGATAGGATGGCCTGCTGATAGGTAATCTGCGCATTCTTGAAGCGGGCCTCGGACTCGTTAAACTCTTTATCTGAGATCAGCCCCTTTTCATACAGCTGCTGCTGCCGGGCAAATTCCTCCTTCTGGACCCGATAATCGCTTTGAACCTTTTCGAGGTAAAGCGACTTGAAACGCTCATCGTTAGGATTCTAGAAGATTGCCTGAGCGAAGATAGATTCGCACCAAACGAGAGTTATTAAGAAAGCGAGTCTGTGCATGATGAGCTTCCTTACCTCACGTCGTACCGCAAGAAACTGAGAAACGCACCCGCGAAGAACAAGAGATTGAACATCGCAAGGACCCCGGCCGGAACAAGAATGCGCTCGAGCCTCATGGCAAGCGGTGGAGGCTGAAACTGAAACCGCGGACGCCCTCGCAGATCAAGATAGTCATTGAAATCAAACGCGGGGTTCCTCTGTCTCGTCTCGGCATACCTCTGATTGACATACTCACTGAGGACGCGGTCATACTCTCCCGACTGTGCCGCCCACTCTGCGTCACTCTGTAACCCGACGTCAGCTGCGTCTGTTGCAGCAAAGACAAAGTTGGAGAGAGGTGAGAGGGACGCGAGAACCGTGGCAAGAAGCTCCTGATGATGGGATTGGTTTTCGAAGGACTCGCGAATTGCATCTGCAATCCTT
The DNA here is from genome assembly GCA_016873755.1 of Ignavibacteria bacterium. GTDB lineage: Bacteria > Bacteroidota > Ignavibacteria > UBA10030 > UBA10030 > VGWB01. Next base: position 24,082 of record VGWB01000027.1, read on the forward strand.
CGCTGTTCGGTATTCACGTCACGGACAAGCTCTTCAAAGGCTCTCTGGAACTGAGCATAACGATCCCTGAAGACAGGATCACTGTCCAGCTTCTTCTGCAGATCACTCTTTGTCATCGATCGGATAGTGGCGAAGTCCGGGAAGGTCATCTGAACTATCTGCTGCAATCGTTTGCCAATGATCTCATCCCGATCATCGCTTTCAATCTTGTTTGTTTCGCGCTGAATCTTCGCAACGGACGGGATGCGGTAGATTTGTGCCGCCAGGAACGGGCTGATGTTCGGTAACACCAGCACAAGGACGACCCACGCAAAAAGTGATTTGAGGACCGCCACGTTCGACGTACGGGAGCGGGCGGAGAAGAAAAGTCCCAATGCATAGAACGCCGTCATATAGAGATAGGAAATCAACAGAAGGATCGCAAAGACCCCGTAATCCAGGCTCCGGAGTTCGACCCCGGCGGCAACGGCAATGTAGCTCAGCCCGAGCAGGACGCCAAGAGTAAACGGAACGATGAGCGTGATCACGCCACCGATGAATTTCCCCAGCACGATGGTGGTGCGCGGAAGGGAGCTCGACAGCATTAGCTTGAGAATGCCATCTTCGCGCTCGCCGGTGATCGCACTGTGAGCGAGCAAGACCGCCACTAGGCTCATGAGGACGGAGACAATAGCCACAAAGTCGAGCTTCGAAAGAAAAACTGGGATAGGGTTGCTGAGGAAATTCTCCTGCGCAGCATCCCGATCAATCCCGACGACTAGTGGCTGGTACCGCGACGGCTCGCGGAACAGCCTGGACATCCAGCCAATCCGGTTTGTGTGTCCGTACTGGTCGATGAACGCGTCCTGCGTATTCACGCGGTTGTAGTAGTCGATCAACTCCTCATGATATTGTCCAGTGAGCACAACGATAGACGAAACGATCAACACGATTGCTACAACACAAAGGGTGATAAATCGTAGGTTCAGAAGATTGTCCAATAGTTCTTTTCGCACCAACACCCAGAGCATGATTATTCTCTCCCCGTTTGTGTTCTCTGCTGACTGTTACCGCGGATCATAGATGAGAAAGCGGACGTACGCCGCAGCGATGAACAGTGTCGCGAAGAAAAGGATCACAACCACATCAACATATCCTGTGGCACTAAAGACCTCTCCCAGCGATGCCCGCGTGTACCGAAACAGCTCAATCGGTCCCGGCTCTAGCTCATTGATGCGATTGAAATTCCTCTCAACATACTGCGTAACGGCATCCTTAGCGCGTACTTCTTCGTACAATCCTGTATTTGCGATGTCGGTCAGAAGGACATTGAGCGCACCGGACGGTGAGATTCGCACAAGAGACTTCGTTGTTCGCATGAGTGCGTTCATCTTCGGCCGGTACAACTCAGTGATCCTGGTTGTGGATTCTCGCAGCTGTCGGATCATTCGTACGCCTTCCATGCCACGAGGTTCTTCCTTTTCACGCTGTATTCTGTTGTAGATGGCCTGAATGGTGTTCAGTCGGGTCTCCATCTCAATCCGATCGCTCGTCGGCACCGGTGTGAGCCTCTTCGCTATGACGGTGCTGAAGTTGGGAATGATGAACACGAACAGCAACCAGATGGACAAGCTCACGACCATCGACGTCGAACTCCGGTGGATGATCGATGAGACGAATAGACCGACTCCGGTGAAGAGAAGGGTGTAGACACATGAAGCCAGCAGGATGACGAGGTTCTTCCACCAGAAGCTGCTCGTGACCGCGACGCTCGGCAAGAGGGACATCGTAAGAAGAGCAAGCAGAAAAAGCACTGTAAACGGGACGAAGACCAGAACGAACCTTCCCGCAAACTTACCCACGACGAGAGAGGACCGACGTATCCCATTCGAGAGCGTCAACTTCAAGGTCCCCTGCTCCTTCTCGTGGGTGATCGCGTCAAAAGAGAACAGGACAGCGATGAGCGCGAGAACCACTTTGATGATGAACAAGATGTCGGGCACCGCAAAAAGGGAGAAGATACGATTGACCGATTGTTGGTTCTGACGGATTTCAATACCGAGGATTGATACCTCGTAGAGTCGGGTGAGGTTCGCCTCTAGGCCTTTTGCGAACATCGACATTGGTGTCGGCTCGATGATGATGTTCGGACTGTTTGGCATTGGACGCAGGACTTCATAGTTCTCCAGCCGTAGCAGAAAATCACCATATCCCACGATTACCGCCACCGCCATCAAGAGTGCGAGAAGGACAGTCAGAATGGAGAAACGGTATGAGAAGATGTTCTCTAGGATTTCCTTTTTTGCAATCGACCAGATCATATCCTTCACCTCTCTAATGTCACCGTCCAGCCTTCTCTCCCCTCATCACCGGCATCGCAGTCGCGGACGGGAGGGCAGAATCTAAGAATTGCTGGGGGTCAGTTGAAAGGAGCGACCAAGGTGCATCTCCTGAATACATCTTGAACCCACAGTGAACAATTGGTCTCATCGAGAATCAACAGGCTGCACAAAACGTGGAGTTGGCAATCCTGCTAGCTTACCTCCATGTACTTGAGATACAGCTTCTCCAGGTTTTCGTGGAGCAACTCCTCCTTGGTGCGTTCCATAATCAAAATCCCCTCTTTCATGATACCCACGCGATCCGCGGCTTCTTTTGCGCGGAACACGTCGTGCGTGCACATGAGAATCGCTTTACCTTCCCCGCGAAGCCTGAACAACAGGTCGATGAACTCCGCCGCGGCCTTCGGGTCAAGTCCAGCTGTGGGCTCATCCAGGAGCAACGCAGGTGCTTGCTTGAGAATGGCGATGGCAATCCCGAGCTTCTGACGCATGCCCTTCGAAAAGGTTTTCACGCGCTGTTCGAACGAGCGCTCCGGGAGTCCCACCTGTCGCATAACCATATGATAATCTTCCTTCTTCAAGTCCTTTCTCCCGGCGAGCATTGTGAAGAAGGCAAGGTTCTGGCGAGCCGTGAAATTACCGTACAGCATCACATTCTCCGAGACGTATGCGGCGTGTTTCTTCGCGTCGAGCGGCGACTTTGCGCAGTCAAATCCATTAATCCTGGCTGCCCCGCTCGTCGGCTCGATGAAGTCGAAGAAAAGATTAATGGTCGTCGTTTTCCCGGCTCCGTTCGCGCCAAGGAGACAGTAGATTTGTCCGGGCTGGATTGTGAGATTCAGATGGTCGAGGGCAAGGAGACCGTCCTCATATCGTTTGGTGAGATCGATGGCTTCAATCATGGCAGGCGTTGCTCCAATATGATGACGGATTGGGAATTCGCAATTCCGAATTCAGGGTCAGAATGTTTTGGATCTTCCACTTATCTATCTCACGTCAGATCAGCAACCTTTGTACCCGCGTGAGCGTACCGCAAGGTGTGCCACAATACGAGGTTATTCACAATCGGTGGGTAAGAGTGTACGCTGTTCTGGGTAAGGGCTTACACGTCAGACGAAGAATGGGCGACGGAATATGGAAGAAGGAGGATGAAAGACCAAAGACGGAAGGTAGAAAATGGTAGGTCGCAGCGACGCTCGCACGGGGCGGCAAGCTTCAGCGACTATGCCTTCTTCTTTGTTTTGTTCTGCTGTGACGTAAGCCCTTAGCACACGCAAAACCACTGCAATCTTGTGTGTGAAATCGTCCCTCGATTCTGCAGCTTGGGCTTCTTCCATCTTCCATCAATCACCATCCATTCTTCTCCTTTATCCCATATTGCTGCATTTTGTTGAAGAGCGTCTTGCGGCTGATTTTGAGTTTCTTGGCGGCTTCCGTGCGGTTCCAACTGAATTCGCGGAGGGCCTCCAAGATTTGTTCCCGCTCTACCCGTTCCGTCATAGATCGAACATAGCTCTCGAGACCGACAGCCGGATCGTAGCGTGGTATCTCTGCTGGATGCGCGAGGCCAAGGAAATCGAAGTCACGCAGATCGAGTAGGTTGCTCTTCATA
>VGWB01000028.1 GCA_016873755.1 Ignavibacteria bacterium
TAACCCTCCGATTTTCTCCCGCTGGTCTTCACTCCTGGAATCTTCAAGCCGCGTCGTGGCCTCCACGATCAATTCCTTTCCTGGCGTCCCCTTCACGGAGATACTGCCGTTCAGCAGACTGACGCGAAGTGTGACCGGACGGCCGGGATCCGTCAACGGCACGGTGATCTTGTCGGTAGTCGGTTCCTGAGCGAAAACCATCAGCGGGATAGCGAGGCCGATGAGAAACATCAAATTGGCAAAACCGAAGCGTTTCATGGCTTCTTCTCCATATTGTTCAAAGTTGATCTGTTTGCAGCGCCGAACTGCCCCTTATTCAATCGAATGCTATTGATCTCGCGAATCCTCCGGATCCATCAATCTTGTTTGAGCACGTAAATACTTCCATTGAGGGTGTCAAATGAGAACCGTGGGCCCCCATTGCCGGCTCTGACGCCAAACCAAGAGTGTCTTCGATAAACCCACCTTCTTCCCTTTTTCTCGCCGGCCGAGGCCTGTTCGATAGGCACCGTGGTCACATCAAAATCAGTGTACACCGATCCGTTAAAAGTCTTAAATCGCAGATCGGCCGAGAGTCCTTCAAGAAGTTTGACCTCAACCTTGCCATTGACTGTCCGGAAGGAACAGTCTGACTTGGGGTTGTCCGTAAAGACCACGTCGACGGGACCGTTCACGGTGCTGACGTCCGCGGGGCCGTTAACGTTCATCATTTCAATCCCACCGTTGACATTCTGGACCTCGAATTCCCCTTCCACGTCCTCTACGATCACCTTTCCCTTGCCCACTGTCTTCAGATACAAGCTTGTCTTGTGTGGGACTTTGAGCTCGAAGTCATAGGTCGCGTCATAGCCATAGTAATGCCAGCCTTTGTAGTTGATCCCGTCGCGAGTCCTCCATGGAGCGTCGACGTAAAGCACAACCTTATCCCTCTCCTCCTTTATGTCAAGCACGATCTCTCGTTTTGCCTCCTCGATCTTCTCCTTTGATTCCGCTTCGATCTCTTTGCGCACGATGAGCTCAATGGTCATTCCGTCGTATCCTGTCACGCTGATCCCTCCGCGGATATTGTCGACCACCAGGGATCTCTTCTGCACGCCATCCGCGAATCTGAAACTCCGGTGGATTTCTTCGCTCTCCCGCACTTTCTGCGCGAAGCTGGTTCCGGTAAGAACCACTACGAGGTTCAAGCAGAGAACCATCGGGATAAGCCATCTCCTTTTCATTGTTGTCTCTCCAGATCTCTTTTCTTACGGTTTCAATTGCTTCAGCCGGATCTCGATTTGCTCCCTCACAGTCTTGTTCAGGTCCGGATCCTTCAACAGTTGGTGGAAGACCTCGATCGCCCGCGTGTCGAGCATCTGGGCAATCACTTCCACAAGGGCGAGCTGAATAAGCGGGGACGATTGCTTCACCAGTGAGCGTATCAATTGCTGTCGGACGGAGGCAAGATCTGAGAATCTCGTCAGTGCCTCGAGCGCAGCGAGCCGCACGTTGACATTCGGATCGTAGTCCAGTGTCTCAAACAAAGCGGTCATGACTTGGTCATCAGGCCGGCTGATGCGCTCGCTCCATGTGGCCCCTTTGATCCGCTCGCTTGCCGACTCGGTCTTGAGCAGCGACATCGCCACGAGTCGCTGCATATTCTGCACCTCAACGCGGAGTTCCGCGACCTCTCCGTTTCCACCGCGCCCGCTGTTGTCGATGCGGAAACCGACGACGTAGCCGACGAGAAGACAGAGCACGGCGATCGCCAGTTGAAACGCCGGCTGCTTCGGCCACAATCGATCCACCAGTGCATTCAGCCGTTCGAGCAAATCGTAACGAGACGTCACGGTGCACTCGCGCTGGGCCTTGTGGCGACTGAGCTCTGCATAGAATTTCTCTCGAAGTTGGTCGCTCGGTTTCCGCTCGGGCAGAAGGCCTAGCTCCTGCCACAGCGGCGTAAGCACTTCATATTCTGCGCGGCATGATCTGCAGGTCCTCAGGTGTCGGTCAATCGCGGATGTCTCCAATCTCTTCCAGTTTCAGTCCCTGGAACCGGCTCAGGATCAGCACTTCCCGTTTGTCGGCTTTCAGCCGCGCAAGCGCTGCCTGAAGCAGAGCGACATTTTCCTCCCCCTCGGCGATGTCGGAAGGAAGCGGATTGTCGCTCGGTTGATCGGCTGCCTCCTCGTCCGTCAACACTTCGCGGTTCCATTTCCTGAACTGATCTGTCGCCGCGTTGCGGGCGAGCCGATACATCCAGACAATGAACGGTGCATCCCCCCTGAACGAATGACCGTACCGCAGGATGCGCAAGAAGACATCCTGCACGATATCCTCGCTGAGCTCCCGCCTATTCGTGAGGCGGAGAAGGAAGTTGTACAGCTTGACGTGATGCCGCTCGAAGAGGACTCCCAGCTTCGCCACGTCCCCTCCTTGCACCTAGAGCATCAGCTCGTTATCCGTAGGGCCCGACAGAGATTTCAAGCGTCGCGATGAATAAGGGTAATCGGCTATCTTGAAGACTGAACTGGATAGAAATGGTTGCAGGAAAAGAGTGGAAAAATCTGTCGCTTTGCAAGCCCCCTGAAATGCTGTAAGTGGTTGAACGGTGCGAAGTTGTGGCTCTTCGCTTGAAAGCATAATCTCGATACCGGTTATCGTATGTGGAGAATCGACACCTGTAGAGAATGCGTCAGCGATTGGGCTCTGATCGGTCAAATCCGATGCATCGTGGCCGAGAAGCAAGATACAGCTTCTGGCCAGCACGCAATTGTTCCGAAGGAGCTCCGCTCCTGAGGTGAATGCGTTTCACGGGCAGCTGACTACGCACGTTCGCTTCTGACGAGGCTCCCTCGTGACACACAGATTTGCCCGCCCCTTGTCTTGACCGCGCACCGCGGCGGCCATTTGCCGAGACGAGAAACAATTGCTACATTGTGCAAGGGAAGAGATTTCACCTGATATGCGCAAAATACGAGACATCTCCCTATTCCTCCGGGACTTCTCCCTCAACGAGAATCTTGACCTATTCGCCTCAGGCCAGAGCTCTTCTGCGACAGCAATCGACTCGATCGCTTTCAACGGCGCGAAGGTCACGCGCTACATAAACGAGTTCTGGACCTCGAAACAGAGGCAAGCTTCTTCGATTCAAGAGATTTCCTATCGCGCTTGCTTCAAGCCCCAGTTGCCCCACTTTTTCATCGATTTCCTGACCCAAGAAGACGACGTGGTGTACGATCCCTTCAGCGGCAGAGGGACGACTGTGATCGAGGCTGGCCTGATGGGGCGAAATGTCATCGCAAACGATATCAACCCCCTCAGCCGCATACTGACCAAGCCGCGCTTCTTTGTTCCGGACATAGGAGAATTGAAGAAGCGCCTGGCAGAAATGCCAATCCGTACGAAGACCAAGGCGAACCTGGACCTGTCAATGTTCTACCACCGAGATACGGAAGCCGAGATAGCTTCGCTCAAGGAATACTTACGTCAAAAGCATGAGAACGGCAATGAAGATCAACTCGACTCGTGGATAAGAATGGTGGCAACGAACAGGTTAACAGGCCACTCAAAAGGATTCTTTTCCGTCTACACCCTCCCGCCAAACCAGGCCGTCAGCCCGGAAAGTCAAATGGAGATTAACAAGAAACTGAAACAGAAGCCTGAATACCGAGACACAAGGAATCTCATTCTCCTCAAGACGAGAGATTTACTCAGGAATCTCACTGAAAAGCAAATCGGAAACCTTGAACGTGCCGGAGGAAAGGCAAGGTTCTTCGAGCTTGACGCTCGGGAGACCAAGAGAATCAGACGAGGTTCAGTGCAACTCACCGTCACCTCGCCCCCGTTCCTTGACATTGTTGACTATCATCAAGACAACTGGCTGCGGTGCTGGTTCAACTCAATTGATGATGAAAAGGTAGCGAAGAAGATCACGATGTCGAAGACGCTCGAAGAGTGGTCAGTTGTAATGCTTGACGTGTTTCGTGAACTTCGGAGGATCACCAAAGAAGGTGGGTGGGTTGCATTTGAAGTTGGTGAACTGAGGAATGGAAAGATTAGACTCGACGAGCATGTCGTCCCGCTCGGTATCGAAGCTGGTTTCCGGTGCGAAGGAATAGTGATCAATTCGCAGCAGTTCACAAAGACATCGAACATTTGGGGGATCAAGAATAACCAGCGAGGCACGAACACGAATCGGATAGTACTGTTTCACAAGGATTAGGCCCACCGAGGCTGTACTTGCATCTCAATTGAGAACCTGTATATTTGGATACAAAAGTATCCATACGGATACAAAAGTATCCATTGAATTGGGAAACACTATGATCTTCCATCACGTCCTTGATCAAGTTTTTTCGACCTGGTCACACATCGCGGTCCTCCGGGCACTACAAGACTATGCACAGGGAATCACCGGGCGGGAGATCGCTCGCGCCTCTCAGATGAACCACCGATCCTGCCTGAAGGCACTCGGCAGACTTGAGGACCTCGGTGTCGTTGTACGCTTGCGAGGCGGGCGAGACCACCTTTTTTCTCTCAACCGAAACCACGTGCTTGTCACAGAGGGGATCATTCCGCTGGTAAAGCTCGAGCGCGGATTCTTCGAAAGTCTGACGAAACTACTGACAAAAGAACTGGGTCCTCTGGCTGAAAGCTTGATCCTCTTTGGAAGCGTCGCCAAGAAGACTGAAACGGCTCAGAGCGACCTCGATCTTTGCATTGTACTTGCCAACGGTACGCGAAAGCTGACGGCACGCAAACGCCTGGAGAGCCTTGCACCCTTGATTCGAAGGAAGTATGGGGCAAATCTTGCACCCTTCTTCCTGAGCAGATCTGAATTCTTGCAGAGAGCAAAGAAAAGACATCCGCCTGTTTCCAGCATCGTGAAGGAAGGCATCGTCATAGCGGGAAAACCTCTCGAGGAGTTAACACGTGGCTAGAGCTACAAAACGGGCAACAATCGATAGGGCAAGATTCACAAACTACATATCGGTAGCCGACAGCTTCTTCAAAGGAGCCGAACTAGCGCGACAGCATGAATACTGGAATGCAGCCGGAGTTCTCATTGTTCATGCCGCCATTGCCTATGCTGACGCCATAGCGATAAAGCTGGGGGGAGTGAAAAGCCAGAGCGAGCAGCACCAGGAGGCGGTTGACCTTCTCAGCGAGCTCGTCGCGGAAGGCGAAGAGAGCAAGAGAGCACTCAATCAACTGAGGCGAATCATCGATCATAAGACGGCCGTGTCGTACAGTGGAAAGGTGTACAACCCATCAGATGTTGATCAACTCCGGAAGCAGGTTGAACGATTCCGAACCTGGGCGACGATAATTCTCAAGGGTTGAATGAGCTCAACAGCGCTAACCCGCGAAGTCTACCGTGGAGGATTCTCTGCAGACCACGGGCCGTTCACGAAGACCCCGGATATTCGGGGTGTCAAGAACAACCAGCGCGGGACGAACACGAATCGCATAGTCCCGTTTCGTAAGAGATAGCCGTTCCCCAACGCACTGTAGAGCCACCCAATATCAGAAGTCCCACCGCGTACCGGCGTTCTGAAGTGGGATGGCGGGAAGACCGCCGAGGTGCACAGAGTTTCACCCGAGGATGTAAGGGAGTATGCGTGCCAGTGCATCAGATTCTCCAGTCACTCGGGCTTCGGACTCGCTCCCTCAGAATTACATCCCTCTTCGTTCTTCCCCCATCACTCCCTCAATGAACTTCTCCATCTTCTCGTAGTGTGATCCCTTCCAGTACACCCTGTCGCACGTTGGGCAGAGCTGAAACTCGTTGAAAAGTCCTTTCACCTTCTCGGGCAGCCTGTGGAGGACCGCTTCTTTGGTGACCGGCCGCAGGAGGCTGTTGCAGAGAAGGCAGCGGGTGAACGGATCCGTTGAATCGAAAAGGTCGAACCTGCGCAGGACTTCCAGGAGTTGCTCTCGGGGATCCTTCCCCATAATACAATAACCGCGAGTCACCGTGGGCTCTTCCAGCAGCTTTCGATCCTTGGTCAGTATGACTCTCCCCTCAGTGCTCGAGATCATCAAGAGATCTCTATCGTGATAGTCGTTTCGGTAGAGCGTGTCGAAGCCGAGCATGCGGAGGTGATAGGCAAGCTTTCCGAGGTGGACGTCGAGGATGAAACGCGGCTGCCGAAGGGGCCGTGGATGGATCTTCTCGACCGAGGAAATGTCGAAAGAATCGAACACCGGGTAGACGCTGATCCGGTCCCCGTTTTTCACTTCGTAAGAGAGGTCGACCGATGATCCGTTGACCAAGACAAGGTCTACTTCGGAGACAGGGATATTCAACGACTCGAGCAGCAGGCGTATCGTTGAAGGATGTTCGAAGCTCTGCTCGAACGGAACCCGCCTTCTCCCCTCAGGGAGGTGATCGTTGAGTTCAGCGTAGAAGCGGAGGGTCACTGTCGCCATGTCAAGATCCTGGTAGGTCGGGAGCGGAACTCCCTCCCAACATCGCGTAAAAGGTGCAACGTGAAGACTGAATCGTGAACCGTCAAGGTGAAGGACGATTACTCCTCGGGAGGCTCCGGCGCGGAGTCTCCTTTCCCAGTCAGACGACCGAAACAAGCTCATCGGGCCTGCCCAATTCTAACGTTTTTTGACCGTTTTCACAATTTTTGGCTATTGTGTCGAATTCACTTGACTTTGTGATATTACTATGATATCATTGCGATATCAAATCCAAAGAAAGGAGAGTCACCAATGAAAACCGTCACAGAGACCACAGCGAACCGAATAAGCGGCTATCTGGCGCTCTTTGTCGTCTTCGCAATGTTGGCCCTCAACGCATATCTGATTCACTTCATGGCTGAAAACAGAGCGCCGGAGTATCTGTGGATCGAGATCCCCCTCTTCATTCTGACGATGATCTCTTTTGGCGGCCTCTTCGTCGTACAGCCGAACGAAGCACGCGTGTTGGTCCTGTTCGGAAAGTACATCGGCTCCGTGCGTGAGTCAGGATTCCACTACGCGAACCCGTTTGCCGTGAAGAAGCACGTCTCGCTCCGCATCAGGAACTTCAACAGCGAGCGTATCAAGGTCAACGACCTGCACGGCAACCCGATCGAGATCGCTGCCGTCGTTGTATGGAAGGTAGTCGATTCAGCCCGCGCGCTGTTCGACGTCGACCATTACGAGAACTTCGTCGCCATTCAGAGCGAGACGGCCATTCGTGCGCTCGCCTCGGAATACCCGTACGACGTGGAGGAGGAAGAAGTCCCTTCCCTCCGCAGCAGGCCGCAGGAGATCGCCGAGCGCATGAAGCTTCAGGTTCAGACGCGGCTGGAAATCGCCGGCGTTGAGGTTACCGAAGCGCGGATCAGCCACCTGGCCTATGCACCGGAGATCGCCCAGGCGATGCTCCGCCGTCAACAGGCACAAGCTGTCATCGCCGCGCGCAAGAAAATCGTCGAAGGAGCGGTCGGCATGGTGGACCAGGCCCTTCACACGCTGAGCGAACAAAAGATCGTCGATCTGGACGAGGAGAAGAAGGCGACGATGGTTAATAACCTGATGGTGGCGCTCGTTTCCGAAGTCCAGGCGCAGCCGGTCATCAATACCGGTACCTTGTATCAATGAGCGAGAAGAAGAAATACCTGCTACGGCTCGACGAGCGGCTTTACGCAGCGCTCGAGAGGTGGGCAGCACACGATCTTCGCAGCGTCAATGCGCAGATCGAGTTTCTTCTCACGGACGCGGTGCGCAAGGCGGGTCGCGCGAACCCACAGGATCAGAACGATGATACCAGAGCAAATCCAGATTCAACACCAACAATTTCTTAGCTCCACAAAGAAAGCACCGGCTCAGACCGCGCCCGGCCAGGCCGTGAGCGAGCTGAAATGGACGCGGCCCAGTATTTTCCGGTCACGATACCAGTTGTGGTCGCCGGAGAGGATCGTAGCAGAGCTGAATATCCACGGGCTTTTCCGACCCAGCGGAACCGGTCAGAGCTCCGACGGAAGCTGGATATTCGAGCCAGATGGACGCAGACCGGGGATGCTTCTTGTACGAACACGCGTTTCCTTCCGTGATGAGGCTGTGTTCGAAATCGGCACGACCCATCGGGGCGGACTTCTTCGCTTGATGGACGGGCGTGCTTATGTATTCAGTTCAGATTTCTGGAAAGGCCGAGCGGAGTTCCAGACGCTTTCTGGAGAACCGCTGATCCGGTTTCGCACCCACGGCACGGTGCGACTGTCGGCGGATGTTCAGATTTTCGCCAGGACATTGCAGATGCCTGAGGTTTCGTGGCTTACGATGCTCGGCTGGTTCTTGATCGTCGGGTACCTGTAACCACACAGAACGAGCATGTCAAGATGACGGAGATTGAAGCTTCTCTTAAAGAGGAAACCTGATGTACAAGCACACACAAATAGGGTACGTTATTATCGTCTTCTTTGCGGTCGCGGCCGCAGTCATGATCCCGGTACTGACGACGAGCGGACGAGTAATAATGGTTATTCCGGTCGTTGCTGCAGTTGCAGTCCTGCTCGCTCTTTTTTCCACGCTCACGGTGGAGGTCACGGACAAGCAGCTTCGCTTCAAATTCGGGATCGGTTTGTTCCGCAAATCTGTCCCCTTGAACGAAATCGTCTCGTGGACCGAGACGAGAAATTCGTGGCTGTACGGTTGGGGACTGCGAGTAACTTTTCGCGGATGGTTGTATAACGTTTCAGGAGTGCATGCAGTGGAAATCACTCTTCGAACAGGCAAGAAATTCCGCCTCGGAACAGATGAACCTGAAGAACTCAGCAGGGCCCTGGCGAGCGCCACGGGAAGACAGTAGCTCAACCACGCCACAAAGGACAACCGAAAATGAGAAGAATCACGGCACTCGTTGATCATGAACTGACCTGGACTCAGCCGAGCGGACTGAAGTCCCAGTACGAATTACGATTCGGCAATGAACTCGTGGCGACACTCCGTTTTCCGAAGACGTTGGGCTCTCACGCTGTAGCGGAAGCCGAAGATGGAAGCTGGAGATTTGAACGAGTTGGGTTTTGGAAGACGAAAACGATCATCAAGACAGGCGAGTCGGAGACCGAAATCGCGGCCTATGAGACCAACGTATGGAAGGGTGGCGGCAGCCTCATATTCCCTAACGGGCGCAAATACGTGATGGTGGCGAACATATGGAAGAGCAGGTTTGAGTTCCGGACAGATGCGGATGAGACGCTCATCGAGATCAACAACAGCAGCGTTCTCCGGCTTTCGGCAACCGTGCGTATGTACCGTAAAGCTGTGAGGATACCGGAGTTCCCCATGATCGTGCTCTTCGGATCGTACCTGGTTGTGATGTCACGCAGAGATGCGGCCGCGCACACTGCGACAAGCTAACGGCAGAGGTGTGAGGATTCAGAATCCCTCTGGAGAGTCAATCCTCATTAGAGCAAACAACCACAGAAATCTGCCGGGAGGAAAAAATGAACATCAAAACATTCGCTGTCACCTTGGTCGTGTCTGCGATCGTGACTTTTCTTTATAGTCTGAGCGTTCATGCTCAAGGTGGAGCAAACTGGGAGACCTCCTTCCAGCCTGCTACTATCCTGGCCGTTGCGCTGCCGTGGATACATCAGCACGGAGGGAAACGGAAGAACGCTCCTGAAGCAAGGTCTTGAGAGCCAGAGCAGCGCGAACAGCGATGACAACCGTCAACTACAGGTCTCTTGCGAGCTTCACGAACTTCTTGTAGGGTAGAGCGGCCCACGTCTCCGCCTTCACGGCACCCTTCGACATGGTGATCATGGAAACCTTCGCTGCCTCCTCCTCGTTCGGGGCTTCATAAATGTCCATGAAGTCAAAAGGACCGAGGAGAGCATAGTGGTCGATCCATTTCACCTGAGGGCATTTCTTCTTCACTTCTTGAAACCACTTGCGCCCGATGGTTTCCCGCTTGTGCGGATCACCCAGGCTTTGGGCTGAAAGTTTCGTCAGGAGAATGAAGGTAGCCATGCTGAGACCTCCTAGCTGAGGGGATCAGGAGAAAAACTGCGTTCCCGCAGGCAGTCAATCGTAGAGAGTGAATAGTGAATTACGCGTCGCAGGATGCGAACCGCGAGGTCGGGAGTAGAACTCCCTCCCAGCATCGAGTTGCTTCGAGTTCATCAGACAAGAGCTTCTTGCGCGGCGGCGACTCCTGAGCCTCTCTCGAACCTGTGGCCGGCGCGTGAAAGCCCGGTCTCGATAGCTCCTATCGCCGCAAGGATATCGGCCGGCCCCACCGCTCCCATGTGACCCACCCGGAAGTACTGGTCCTTGATCGCCGGATGCAGTCCCCCCGCCACCATGACGCCTGCTTCGTCAATGTACTTCACCAGTGTCTTGTTAACTCCCCGGGGATAGTAGATCGCGCTGAGCGTTGTCGCCAGCAGTTCAGGACGCTTCGGCACCTGCCTGAGGCCAAGCGCTGCCAGCCCGGCCTTGAAGGCCCCGCTGAGTTTTCGATGTCGCGCAAAGCGTAGATCCATCCCCTCAGCCAGGATCTCCCTGAGGCTCACGCCAAGCGCCCACACCAGGTTGACCGCGGGCGTTCCGAAGTAGCTCGGTTTGCGCGCCTCGTACGCCTGCATGATCGGCAGCCATTCGTTCCAGTCGGCATAGTAATTGCCGACCGGTGCGTTGCGTTTTCTGGACACATCGATCGAGCGCGGCCCAGCAACCACGAGCGCCAATCCCGGCGGAACGCCGATAGCCTTCTGCGACGCCGTAAGCGCGAGATCGATCCCCCATTCGTCCTGCCGCATCTCCTCCCCCGCGGTTGCGCACACTCCATCCACCACAACAAAGGCGTTGTACTGCCGTCCGAGCGCAGCCAGCGCCTTCACATCCGTCGCAATTCCTGTCGAGGTATCGACGTGCGTTATGGTCATGAGCTTCGGTCTCACTCCTTGCAGCGCGGCTTCGACCTCAGCAAGCGACGGAGCATCCCCGACCTCGTGAGCGTGCACATGTGTCACAGCGGCTCCGTACCGCTCGAGGATCTTGGCAAACCGGTCGCTGAAGTATCCGGTATTGACGACGAGCGCTTTGTCCCCCGGCTCAACAAGGTTGGCGGCGGCCATATCCATCGCCAGCGTGCCGGAGCCCGCCACGATGAACGGTTGGCCAGCGGGTGAAAGAAAGACTTTGCGCAGATCCTCGATTGACTGCCCGAACACCTCGATGAAATTCTCCGCAACATGGCTCGTGGTCGGCATCCCCATGGCCCGCATAACATCCGGGGTGAATTCGACAGGGCCGGGAATCATCAACAGCTTTCGATTTTTCACTGACTGCTCCTTGGTTCTGCTCCAGAGGTGCTGAAAGGTACAGAGTGTTCAGGACAGCGTCAACTCTGGCGAGGCCGGCCTGATAATAGAAAGGGACGGATAAGGGAACCGCCCCTGAACGCAGAATACCGCCGTGTAATCGGATTCCGAGGCTTGACAAACCCGGTCGGGAACCGGATTCCGGGGCAGAGCATGCTGCTCAAGGCGAAACTGTCCTACTGTGGCTTCAGCTTCTTCAACGCCTCGATGCCGGTCCGGCTCTGGGGATTGAGCTCAAGCGATTTCTCGTAGTTCTTAATCGCCAGCTCTTTCTGGCCCGCTGCTGCGTACGCTTCCCCCAGACTGTCATAAACGTTGAAGGAATTGGGGAAGGCTTCGACGTTCATCTTGAAGATCTCGATCGCATCCCTCAATTTCCCCTGCTGCAGAAACTCGTATCCCAGGCTGTTCATTTCACCTTCGGAAAGGTAATACTCCTCCTTCTTCTGCCTAAGATCGTTCCAGTTCTGCCGAGCCGCGTCTGTTCCACTTTTTGTCGCCGCGTCGCGAATGGCCTCCGCAATTGATCGTTTCGGTTCTGCATAGGGCTTGCCGTACAGGATGCCCAAGATACTTTGCGTCATTGCTCCAAGCTGTGCACCTCCTGTGTTGTTCAGGAGCACCACGAAGGTCTTCATATCCGGTACGCGCGTGAGCAGGGTGTTGAACCCATTGATGCCCCCGCCGTGACCAATCGTGGATACACTGTCCTGCGATTTCCCCAAAGCCACTTTCCCTACGCTCCATCCATATGCGTAGTACGGTGCACCTGGCCTGCTCGACATGGGGATCCTGGGAGTGAACAGAGCCTCCACGCTCTCCTTTGAGAGAAGTCTGCCTGTCGTCAGCGCTTGGTCCCAGAGGAAGAGATCTTCAACCGTGGAATACAACGCTCCGGCCGCGTACGGTAGGGTCATATCGACGTACGATGCATTGACGAATCCGCCGCTCCGCTTTTCATAGCCCGCTGCGCGTTTGGTCAAGACAGGCGCGCTCAGGTCGTAGCCGCTGTTCTTCATTCCCAGCGGTTGGAAAATGCGCTCCTCCAGAACCTGAGCGTACGCTTTGCCTGTCACTTTCTCGATAATCACGCCCAAGAGGAAATAGCCGGAATTGTTGTAGACGAACTTCGTTCCCGGCTCGAATTCCAGAGGGAGATCCCAAAAAAACTTGATGAAGTCCGTGGGCGCATACGGGTTCCTCGCGTACTCGCGGTTGAAGTCGGGCATACTCGTATAACTCGGAATGCCCGACGTATGAGTGAGGAGATGGTAGACAGTCACTTTGTCGCCGGCGGCTTTGGGATACTCAGGGATGTAGTCTGTCAGCTTTCCTTCTACCTTGATCTTGCCTTCGTCCACAAGCTGCAGAATCAGCATTGAGGTGAATTGCTTCGTGATGGAGCCGAGGCGGAACTTCGTGTCCGGCGTGTTCGGGATGTTCCACTCCTTGTTCGCTTCACCATAACCTTTCTTGAAGACTACCTTCCCTTGCTCCGCGACAAGCACAGTCCCGTTGAATTGACCGTACTGATAGTACTTTTGCATGAGATCGTCAATCAGCTTCGCTTTGTTTTGCGCCTCGCCAAGATGATAAGTAGCCAACAGCGTTGCGATAACAAGGACCGTGATCTGGATCAGGCGTAGCCGAACCGGTGGAATCATGGCTGTTCTCCTTTCGCTGAATCGATGGCAATGCTACAATCGAATCTTTTCGGTGAGATCCATACTGCACGAACAAGCAAGAAATGGTAGGCTACTCACACCGAAGGGCTAGGATTGTGAGGTCATCTGCCCGTGGAGCAGTCGATCTGAAATCTGAGAGGTCCTTGAGGCAGGCCGTCAGCAGATCCTGTGGCGCATGGCCGCCATCCCGATCCAGGAGCGACACCAGTCGCTCTTCACCGTACTCCTCGCCTGAGGGATTCCGCGCTTCCGTCAATCCGTCAGTGTAAAGCAGGAGAGTGTCCCCCTTTTCGACGGTCATTCTCGTGACGTCGTACTCACTGTGCATGAACAGACCGACGGGCAATCCTGTTGATTCGATCCTCTTGACCCCCCGGCTTCTCCGCAACAGCGGCGGACAATGCCCTGCGTTGCAGAGCTCAATCTGACCTGACTCTGTGGCCTTGCCACACACCAGCGTGGCATATTGTGCTGACATTGTGCCTTCGCAGAACAACCGGTTGGCGTGAGCGACGAGTTGGTTGACCGGGAGCTTCATCGAAACCAGGCTTCGGAAGATCGCGTGGAGGTGCGCCATCAGGATCGAGGCAGCGACACCTTTTCCCGACACGTCGCCAATAAGGAAGTAGACAGAGCCAGGTTCGTGCGGAGAAACAATGAGATCGTAGTAGTCCCCGCTTACAGGACCAGCCGGTGTGTAGTGGTGGGCAATCCCCCATCCTTGAACCGGGAGATCCTTCTTCGGCAATAGCCCCGCCTGGATCTGGTAGGCCAAATCGAGATCACTCTCCAGCGCTTTTCGTTCCTGCTCCGTCAGGTGGTCAAGACAGTTTCTGCAGAGAGGATCGGCCAAGATTCTCTCCTCTTCGATCGATTCGTGACACGTCTCGCAGCTCCCGTACGTTCCTTTGGTCATCTTTTCAAGCGCACGGTCAACCTCATGGAGCAGGTCCACCAAGTCCTTCTGTTGACCAACCTCGGCGATTGTAGTCTCTAGTCTGTTGCGACGTTGAGCAAGCTGCGAGCGAAGTTGAGTCTCAACTGCGGGGTTCATCGCGTCCTCGATTGACTGATTTGATACCGGCTACTCGTAATATACGCAAAATAGTCCACTTGGGATGCGCTGGTCAGTGCACGAAAAGAAAAAGGCGCTGAGGACTGGTCCCAGCGCCTTGACTCATTTCGCAACAGACGCGCTAATTCACCGCAGTGAGCAGCTCCTTGTCGATCGCCTCCTTCAAGACATCCTTTGGGAGCGCCCCGACAGCCATCTTCGGCTGGCCAGTCTTGGGGATGAAGAGCAAGGACGGTATGCTCCGAATACCGAATGCGCCTGCGAGCTCCTGTTCGTCTTCTGTGTTCACCTTGTAGAAGTTCACCTTCCCCTTATACTCCTCCGACAGCTCCTCGAGCACAGGGCCAAGGATCCTGCAAGGACCACACCACGGTGCCCAGAAATCGACGACGCAGGGGAGATCGCCCTCAAATTTCCATTCCTTGTTTTGTTCATAATTGAAGACCTTCTCGAAGAAACCTTCCTTGTTGATATTCTCTGGCATTGTGTTCTTCCTTTTCGATGTTAGAATGATCTTTTGTTTTCCAGGACTATGTAGTAGTGAGACCGATTGAGATCCCCCTCTTCGACCATTGTGAACTCGCCGAGAGCTCTTATGAGATCGTCGAGACCGAGTCGCTCTTCCATTGGCGGGCCGTGTTCTTCTTTCTGCTTCTTCATCTTCTTTCGTAACACGCGACGCTTCACGGACGAATCGAAGGATGTCAGGAGTCTCGTGCGTGACGAAAGCGGGCCACGTAAGGTCCGACATTGCATCATGGAGCGGTATCTCATACTCCTGCGATCGAATGACTTCCATATTCTTCGGAAGACCTTTCTTCGTGAGGTGATCAACCATCTGCTCAGGGTATCTTCCGGAGGGATTAGTTTGTGCCGATCCTCACTTTCCAGCCTTTCGGCATTTGCCGGAGAGAATTTATGCATAGTCAATTCGGCGACATACACGGATAGTTCTTAACTGCTCGCGGTGTGATGCGTGTATCGAGAAAAGGATTCAGCGGCGAAGAGGCCTATATGCGGCCCGGGGAATGGCCGTGGAACCGGCATTTCCACGGAGAAGTGCAGGTTTTCCTTTGGCCAAGTCAACGGACCTATGCTAGTCCAACCGGCTTGTTTTGACCGAAGCCAGAAGCTGGACATCCGGGTCAAGGTAGATGCCTGTGGGCTCTGATCCGGCGGGAATCGGAAGCGTAACGGTGACTCGCGGTTGGGGCGCGATTTCAAGCGTTGTTTGCTGAGTGAGACCCCCGCCGTGGACGATCTCGACTGTGAGCGGGAAACGGTACGGCTCGAAGCGTTTGCCCTGAGAGATTTCCAGCACCACGCGTCGGGTGGCTTTGTCGTATCTCCACCGGGCAGACACAATAGCATAGCCAGGTCTGCGATGCCACTGGTCAAAGAACCATCGAAGGCTTCTGCCTGACACTTGCTCCATTGCTAGGCAGAAATCATCGGTCGTGGCGGTGGCATGGCGGAATCGCTCGTAGTAGGATTTGATACCGAAGAAGAAGAGACTATCGCCGAGCAGAGAGCGCAGCATGTGCAGGGTCCACCCCGCCTTTTGGTAGCTGTTCGTATTCAGCAGGGCCATGAGATTCGTTTGAAGAGAGTCAATAACGGGTCGTTCGTGAACTTCCCGAGCCTGGAGAATTTCGTCCCGCAGCCCGATCATCTGCCTCTTGAAGGCTGATGTCCCTTCGGACCTCTCCACCCAGAGTTTCTCGAAGTAGGTAGCGAAACCCTCCGACAGCCAGATCTGGCTCCAATCGCGAGGGGTCACTGCGTCGCCGAACCACTGATGTGCTGTCTCATGCGCAATGAGCCCGATGCTGACACTCCGTTGACTGAAGATGGAATGATTGTAGAAGATCGCGCTCGCGTTCTCCATTCCTCCGTAGGTGGTTCTGCTTTGAACGTGAGCAAGCTTTTCATAGGGGAAGAGGCCAACGGTTTGTGCAAAGAACGTGACGATCGCGCCGGCGTGCTTGAAGGGTCCTGGCAGATAGTCCTGGATTTCCTGTTCGACATACACGCTCTGTCTCACACCGGGTGGAAACTCGCTCAATCCCGGAGCCGTCAAACCCAGATCGAATTTCACCAACGGCGCAGCCGCAATTACCATGAGATAAACCGGGATGGGCCTCTGGATTCTCCAGCGAGTCAAGACGCGGGGCTTGTTGCCGACACCTCTTGTTTCGCGGAGTG
Organism: Ignavibacteria bacterium; assembly: GCA_016873755.1. Classification (GTDB taxonomy): domain Bacteria; phylum Bacteroidota; class Ignavibacteria; order UBA10030; family UBA10030; genus VGWB01. The sequence goes on from VGWB01000028.1 coordinate 16,278, forward strand.
GAGTTCTCTCGACGAATTCCCCGTTCGCAACGACGGTAAGGTCGCTTGACGCCCGTATGTTCCACTCTACGGTCGCTTTGTCGCTTGGGTGATCGACCGTCGGCAGCCATTGACGTCCCTGGTCAGGCCAATTATCGCCGAAGGCTGTCCATCGGCCTGAAGCATCGGTATCAATGATGAGACCCCGCTGCACGGGACCACCGTATTCGATCGACACAACAATGGTGTCTTCCCGCGCGTGCATGGATCTTGGCCACGTCAATGAAATCCCGGCCGCATCTTGTTCGAAGCTTGCTGGTTTCCCGTTAATCTGCAGATCTCCAACGTTCAAGCCAACCAGATCGAGTCGCAGGCGCTGGATAGGGCGATAACGCCGAACCGTGAGCTCAGCTTTGCCCTGGACAAAGTTCCCTCGGTCAGGGAGGTCGAGTGTGAAGTTGTAGTGCAGGACGTCGACGCCGGGCTGGTAGATGTGGGTTTCGTCCTGCTGAGAGAGCAAAGGGGTTCCGGCTGCCAGCAGAAGAAGCAGGATCGATATCCCACCACGGATCTCGCCTTTCTTTTTCATCTCCCTCATCTGTCACCGATTTGTATTTCGACAAAGACCGACAGGATCTCACCTCAGGAACAGAGCTGCGACGCCGCCCACTGCGAGAAACGCGCCGGCGATCGCCTTCCAGGACAATCTTTCGCGGTATATGATCCTGACGAGCGGCAGCATCATGATGGGAACCGTCGCCATCAGGGTCGCTGCGATGCCGACGGTCGTGTACATCACGGCGATAAGGCTCAGGGTGATACCCAGAAACGGGCCGAGGAAGGCTCCCAGCACCGTCAGAAGCAGCGCCTTGCGGTCCTGCAGAAACACCCGCACAATGTTCTCGTACCGGCCGGTGAGCTTTGCCAACGGGTAGATCACCACGACGGCAGCAGCGATCCTGACGAGTGATGCGACGAACCCATTGACAGCACCTTCGTTGAAGGCCATTTTCGCAAGCACCAGTGCGACACCCTGCCCGACCGCGCCGAGGAAGCCGTAGAAGATCCCCACGCCGTAGTAGGTGTTTGGAAGTGAGAACGACTCGCGGCGCTCGAGGACGACGATGGCGATGCCTCCCAGGGTAACCATCATGCCGAGTATTCCAAACCACCCGATGACCTCGCCCAAAACACCATACGCCACGACGGCCCCAACAATAGGTGCAGCAGACATTATCAGCATACTCAACCGCGGGCCAATGTATTCGTATGCCTTGAAGAGAAAGGTGTCCCCGAAGACAAGTCCGACCATTCCGCTGAGCGCCAGATTCGCGAGTTGTGAGGTAGAGAGCTGCAGTTCAGCGCCGGTGAGAGCCACTGTGCAGAGGAGAAGAACGGCAGCAAAGACAAGCCGCGTGACATTCAGCCGGATCGGTCCGATCCGCACAGCTGCCGCTGAAAACGCCAACGCGCTGCCCGACCAGCAGCAGGCGGTGAGCAGCGCGCTGAATTCACCGAGGAGTGGCATATCGAAGCTACGGTTCTGTCTGTCGGTACTCTTCCAGTGGTAGAGAAGAAAGCCAGCCTACGTTCCCTCTGTCCCTGAAAACAGCGACTGCAGATGAAGCGTCCGTGTTTTGGTCTTGCTTGCGAGCGTCACATATGTGCGTGCAAGGGAGTCTTTCCCGGCACCGAGCACGGTACCGACGAGGCCCAACGCCTCGCCGTAGTCGCTCGGGGGTAGGACCTGGAGAATACGCTTCCAGGTCGCCTCTTCGAGCACGTTGAATGCTGTCTGCACTTCGGAGAGATCGAATCCGGCCGCGTATCTCTCCCGCGCAACAGTCTCAGCGTGGGCAATCATCGGCCCGAGATTCCGTTCTTTCACTCCGCGCACGGTCAGGACATACAAGGCCTTGAGGCGCTGATGCGTTTGATTCTTGCCGGCACGCTCGTAACCCTCCGTGTGCATCCGCGCGAGGGCAGCCTCCGCCGCGGCGAGGATACTATCCGCCGAATCCGCAAGAAGTTGGTGAAGATCCATTTGAACACCTCCTACCGCACCTCAAGGTAGTCGCGATCCGGCAGCTTCGGGAAAGGAGAATGAGGCTCCATCTGGTACCAGTAAGCGACTGATGCGATGTCATCCTGGAGCGGGAGATAGCGACCTTCCGAGCGCCAGCCCAGCGCCTGTATTGTCACTCGTAGGTCCTTTTCAAAGCGTATCGGATCCATGATGTGCCATCGGTAAAGTCCAAACCGCTGCTGCGAGCTGTAGAGCCCGTCTGGACGAATAACCTGCGGAAGGCCGCTGTAGGGTGAGCTGAACTCCTGGTACTGATGCGTCACTTGGTTCTCGAAGTTATACGATCCGCAGAAGTAGTCCTCCGTGCCCGTTCCACAGATGGTCGGGTACTTGTCGTCCCCGTCCATGAAGAACTTGATCTCCCCTTCACCCCACCAACCGGTATTATTCACGCCCCAAGCCATGTATGTCCCCACGTAATGTCCCCATCCTTTCACACCATCCAGGATCGTGTAGACTGATTTGTAGGGAAGAGGATTGACTCGCCGGAACTGTGCGTGGAAGTATCCCGCATCCGCCGGGACTTCTGTGAGCGTGTAGTCAATTTGGTAATAAAGGGTGACGTCTCTTTCCCCGAGGTTCTCCATTGTGATTTTGCAAGATTTGCGGAACGGCATCTCCCAATAGCAGTTGAATGCACTGCCAGGATTCACGGCCACGGCCAGGGAGGTAATCGGGGCGAAGGTGCCCCATCCGTTGCCAAAAAAGTCGCCCACCGGAACTTCCACCGAGGGATCTTTTTCACCATCCCAGTACATGCGAAAGATCAGGAATCGCCACGCGCCTGTGGGGGTCATCCAGATGTGCTGGATCGCGCCCGATCCTTCGATCTCCGCCATCGTGAAGACCGTTCCTTTCTGAATCCTCACGGACGGTGATACTTTCCACCCCTGGCCGAGGTCGCGCGCGGCGTTCTCACCCGTTCCGGTGGTGGCCATGCCGCCTTTTGCCTTTTCCCCGGTGAAGTTCTCAGCAGAAATGGAGCGCGTTTTGGCTTTGGAGAGCTTGGAGAGATTGCCCAGGCCCATATGAAGCCCGTTGAACGATGTCCCCTGTGCGTCGAGTTGATTCGTCATAACACCTCCAACGAGAAGTAAGCAGAGAAAGCGGATGAGATGGTTCATGGGTGTGCCTCCTTTGAAGTGAGTGGTGCTTCTCACGGCGGGATGAACGAAGGTAGCGCTTATGTGATTCATTTTCAAGATTGAGCGACAACGAATAAAAAAGCCCTCGATTGCTGAGGGCTTCGCAGATTCGAGTGCGGCATTCTCCTAGGAAGGGCGTTGGGATCTCCTCGCCAAAACGAATGACCGGATGCTGAGCCCGACGAAGATTGCGCAGAGAGCAGCCATCAGGAATTGAACGATGGCCGCCGCCGGTCGTTCCACGTCTCCGCCGCCCAGCATGGTGACGGTCTGCGCAAGGCCGCTCGCTGTGCCGAGAAAGCCGATGAGCGCCAACGCTGCGGCCGCGTGCATTGCGTGCTTGCGCCTGGATTCCTTCAGCCCAAGGAGACCGAGAACCAGGAACGGAACTCCAAAGAAGGAGGGTATCAGTGCCGTGATGCTCACGCCGTCCGTCCATATGTACGCAGCGATTCCGAGGATGATGAGTATCGCCCCCAAGCAGATGGTCGTCTTTGACATCGTCGCTCCTTTTGCTGACACGTGGACAAAGATTGAATAGATTTGTCCACACGGGAAAAAGTCGTACCTTGTAACAGTCATCGGCTGGAAATAATTCCACATTCGCATCACCAACAGAAAGGAGATCCATTTGAGATCCGCACCCCTCGCAGTCATCATCCTCACCCTCCTCCCGTTCGTCACTACGGCTCAGCAAAAGGCGTCTTTGAAATCCCAGAGGGACAAGGTCAGCTACACAATTGGATTGGATATAGGAAGAAACTTGAAGCGTCAGCTCATTGACGTGGACCTGAACCTTTTCATGCAGGGCATCAAGGATGGACTGACGGATGCGAAGGCCCTGCTTAGCGACAACGAAGCCCAGGAGGTTATGATGACCTTCCAGAAAGAACAAATGGCAAAGCTCAACGAAAACGCCAAGAAACTTGGTGAGAAAAACAAGAAGGAAGGCGAGGCATTTCTTGCCGAGAACAAGAAGAAACCAGGTATCGTAACACTTCCAAGTGGACTGCAGTACAAGATCATCAAGGAAGGCACTGGCAGGAATCCAAAGACGACGGACACCGTGGTCACTCACTATCGTGGTACGCTGCTCGATGGCAAGGAATTCGACAGTTCGTACAAGCGTGGGGAGCCAGCTACGTTTCCGCTGAACGGGGTCATTCGAGGCTGGACGGAGGCACTTCAACTGATGAAGCCAGGCTCCAAGTGGCAACTGTTTATCCCGCCGCAGCTCGCCTACGGGGAGCGCGGGGCGGGTCAGGATATCGGCCCCAATGCCACGCTGATCTTCGAGGTTGAGTTGCTAGCCGTCAAGTAGTCCGAGGCTCGGGAAGCAAGTTCGTTCACCGTTGAGAAGGAATGAGAAAGGGTGGAGAAGTTGTCGAGGCTCTCTCCACCCTTTTCGTCTTGCACTGTATGGCGATTCTAGCTGCGGGCCAACTCCTCAGCCCGAACGTGACCCCGGTTTCAGATGGATGCTGAAGGTCGATCCTTTTCCCACCTCACTTTTGACCGTTAGGTCATATCCCATCAAGTGACAAAGCGAGCGAGAGATCGTGAGGCCAAGACCTGCCGCATCCTCCTCGCGTGACTCACCCGTTTTGATCCTTTCAAACGGCTCGAAGATCGATTCCAGCTTATCCTGCGCAATTCCAACGCCCGTGTCGCTGACATCAATCCGAATCGGGTTCTTCTGATCGTCTGCGATAACGCGAACGGTGACACTGCCCCGCTCGGTATAGCGGAGCGCATTAGCGATGAGATTGATCAGCACTTGCTTAAGCTTGTGATCATCCGCGTCCAGCAGGTTCAGATCCTCGGGGACGTTTGAAGAAACCGTGACGTCGTCGGAACGGATGAGGGTTTGCATCTCGGCAATCGTCTCGATGACGAGACTCTCGAGAGAAAACTCGGAGAGGTTCAACTGAAGGCGACCCGCCTCGATCTTCGAGAGATCGAGAAGCTGATTGATGACACTGAGCAAGTGCTTCGCGTTTCCGAGAATCTTCTCGGCATACGACACATCTTGCCGACTCAACGTTCCCTCCCTGTTCTTCAGCAGCACATTCGTGAACCCGATGACGGCATTGAGTGGAGTGCGAAGCTCATGGCTCACATGCGTGAGAAACTGGCTTTTGGCCTTGCTCGCGACTTCCGCTTTCTTTTTCGCCTCTATGAGCTGATCGATCAGCTCACTCATCTGCTTGTTCAGATGCGCAAGCTCGTCCTTCCTCATCACGACTTCTGCTGTTCTTTCCAATACGCGCTGTTCAAGACTTGCTGCAAACATTCGGACCTCTTCAAGCGCCTTATGCTGTGCAGTCGTGTCTCGCGCGACTCTCATAAGGCCGATCGTCTTGCCATCATCATCAAGGACCCGTGATATGGTCAGGAACACACGGAACTCTGAGCCGTCCTTCTTTCGATTCAGCAGCTCTCCCCGCCAACCATCCTTGAATGTTTCTTCAACGACTTGCTTCCTCAGCATTGGGGAGTTGTTTGGAGAATCGAATATGGCTGCCGGCTGGCCAAGAATCTCCTTCATCGCATATCCATATGCCCGCAGAAAGGCTCTGTTCGCAAATTGAACTCGATCCTGGACGTCAGTGATGCAGATCAGTTCGGACGTGCCCGCGACCGCACTGGCGAGCAGTGATCGCCGCGCGTCTTCGGACTTCGGTCGTTTTCTAGCTTTCGGCACTCTCTTCCGCACACTTGGTTGATGTTGGAATAGTCGCAATGACGGTTGTACCTTTCCCGTATTCACTCTGAATGTCCAGTGTCCCCCCGTGCAGCTCGGTGAGCCGCCTTGCTACGGTAAGCCCCAGGCCCGATCCTTGCTGCTCGTAAATCTTGCGCTCGAACTGCATGTAGGCACCAATGTTTTGCAGCTGCTCCGGGGTCAGTCCTCGACCCTCGTCGCGGATGTGGAGGACAAGTCGATTATCCTGCAGCTCCATGACCACGTGGAGGGCGGTCCCTTTCTTGGAATACCGCATGGCGTTATCAAAGAGCTCCTCAAAAATCTTGATAAAGTAATCTGAAGACATCGCAACCGCTGCACGAACCAGTTGGAGGTGGAGATCTGTAGACCGACCGGATTCGTATGCTCGCTGGCGGGCTGTCTTGTCGATGAGCTTATCGACGTCAGCCGCCTGATTTCTCCGGAGCTGCTCGATCTTCTGATAGTCCATCTTCAGGAGTTCGACCTGGGCATATATCAGAAAATTCTCGACAAGCCGTTGAAGCCGCTTCCCATTCTTGTAGATCCGTTCCGCCATCTGCGAGACCTCGATCGGCTCAAGCTCGGCGAATTGCTTGCGGAGAATGTCCGCGTAGCCAAGCACACCGTTCAGTGGCGTACGAAGTTCATGCGGTAAAGCTGTGCTTAGCTGAGAGCGCAGGAGCTCGAGCTTGCTCTCAGCTTGCTGAACAAGAACCTCATGCTTTCGCAGACGAGCCGTGACTGCATCAATGAGTTCCGTCGCCGCGAATGGTTTCAGCACGTAGTCATCGGCGCCGAGCTGCATCCCATGGCGCATGCTTGATCTGCTTTGTTCGGCCGTGATGAGAATGAAGGGTATCCATGAGGTCGTGGGGTCATTTCGTATTGCCGTGAGAACCTGGTATCCGTCCACCACCTCCATCCGAACGTCACAAACGATGAGGTTAGGCAGTTGCTTCCGGGCAAGTTCGAGCCCTTCAAGACCGTTGGCGGCGCTGAATACGTCGAACCCATTCTTTTTCAGCGTCACAGCTATGACATCTCGGATCGACGCTTCGTCATCAATCACAAGAACCTTGGTCATCTGTAGCAGGCACGCCCCAAAATGACAAGTGTTTTCCGCAACCCTTCCTAAAATATGAAAAGTGGTTTGAGAATCCAAGAGCTTCTATCCGTGCAGACTGATCGGCTCTTTTTTGGGCCTCCCGATTGTACTTCTTGAATACCTCCCATGGAGGATCATGACCGGAGTTTGTACGGCGTTACCCTCCGCGCCGATCCTCGTTTCTGTGGCAGCGACGCGTTGATCATTGCCGCCTCCGCAGCTTGAAGAGCAGCGGCAAAACGGTGTAACCCGTGCATTCGGTTGCGTCTGCGGCGCGATCGAGCCCCAAGCCGCTTCTGAATCGTCACGCGATGGGGGGGGGAACTCAAGGAGGATAGGGCATCTCGTATTGCCTTCCCAAACCTGTGACAAGAAGCAGCCGGGGAATGGGCCCTTTTCAATTCGGCGGCGTGGTGAGCCTACGTGAGAATTCGACTGGAAAGAATCTGGTATGATCTAAGGGAGGTAAAGCAGGAGAAGAAATAGGAATCCCGACCAGCCTCGCCACCATGCCTCCCTTGGGTCCCTTCCCGCTGGTCGGGATTCCTGAGCCGGATCTTCCTCCCGTAACTCTTTAAAGCGTTCTACTCATACCATTCGATGATACTATAGTATCGGAGTTTCCCGATCCGCCTCGCCTTGTCAAGCGCATCGGCACTGTATTTGACCTTCGCGTTCGCCCCCGTGCCCTTCAATGCGACCGATGCGCCGGCATTCCCTGCAATAATTACTCCCCCCACGATCTGCGGAGTACCGGCGGCTCCAAACTGCACAACTGTGTTGAATCCGTCAACAACCACAAGTCCCTTGAAATCGAAGTTGCCATTGAACTGGACATTTCCCCTCACGACGAGAATCCCCCAGCCCACGACATTACCAGTGAATTTGATGCTGAAGGTCGTATCGTCCCCTGCGTTGCAGTACACGATAACCGGATTCGATTCTGTTCCCCACGTGACAGTATTATAGACTCCCGAGACATTGTACACGTAATCGGCATTCGACTTGTATTCATCGAGAAAAGGAAGTGGGTCAATCGTGGAGGTATCAACCTTGATGGGAGGCGCGCCCTGAATTTCATCTTTTTCTTTAGCGACCGTTGTTGAATCGGAACTGGTCATCGTTGCCACGCCTGGCACATCACCGGAACCCACGAGATTTGTACCGGTCGAATCATAGTTCCGGCCGTCGACTTTCGCGTGCCCGGCAATCAAGAAATTCACCGGTGTAGCCCGAATGCCGATGGCGGCGCCGACCCTCGGAAATGGCTTCGTGGTTCTAAAGAGCTTCACCCGCATGGTGTACGTCGACTCCGCATACATTCCCGTCGACTTGAGCCAGAGCGTGTCATGGTTCTCCTGATATTGCACGGCGTACGATCCTCCGTTGAAAGCTCCTGCTTCAGGAATCGGTGTCAGGTTCCGGTCGAACGCGCGGAGGGTGGTATGAATAGCAGTGCGGGCCAGATTGCGGGCAAAAAGGTACTTTGAGTATCCGGTCTGCGCTTCAACGAGAGAGGTCGTTGTCCGGCGCATGCTGAAACCGATTATGCCGAATGCCAGACTTAAACCCAAAACGAGAAACAACGATGCTCTGCCCATGATCACAATCCTCAGTAGTTGAGATTGTTGAGGTTTCGCGGTATAATCATTTTTTCCCACGTCACCGCAGCCCATGTGGTGTCATGCTCTGAGTACACGGGCTCCGGACTCTCGATCCGAAACCCGATGTTGATTGCATGAATACGCTGCAGCTTTTCGGGGGTCGTGATGGGCGTCGGGATCTTGTTGTACGCCGCATCGTAGTACGTGATTCGGAACTGGGTCAATCCCCAATTCTGCTTGACTGCATACAGGCCAACACGGCGAAACATCGGAACATCGATTGGATTGGTCGTCGCCGGCAGTTGACTCGTGTCGCCCAGAAAGTACCGTACATCATCGACGGTGGACGTGTTCGTCAGATCAGCAAGAAAGCGAATCGAGGTCGAATCAGCCCAAAGCACCTTCTGGCCGGTGACGTGGTGGCCAATCTTGGCGAAATCCCACTCAAGCTGCCGCGCCAGCTCGACCGCATTCGTCTGCACCACAACGCTGAATTGATTCTGGCACATGGAAGAATTGATGTTTGTTTGAACACGGGCAACTGTCAAGGCTAAGATGCCAAAGAGGATTGTCGACATCACGATATCAAGGAAAGTTGACATGACGTTCTCCCTCTCAGAAGTAGCGACGGTAGACGGACATATCTCTCATTACCAGCGGAATCACGTTGTGATCAAGGTCTTTTATGAGATTCGGATGAGTGATCGTGACCGTGACCCCTTTGTAGAAGGTTCTCCAGGACGTCATCATCTCGGGGTAGTCTTCATCCAGATAGTCAATATCCACCTGCACATCAAACCAGCCGAATCTCGGATTCCAGACCCTCCGGTGATAATTCTCGTAATCATCGACATCATCGAACCTTTGTTTCGACAGGAAGTCTCCGCTGCCTGACGTGTCAACCCCACCGTTTTCCGATATTTGCTCACTGGAACCGTCTGGCCCGAAGAAGAAACTCGGCGTGATATCAGTGTAGGAAAATGCCCGCACGCCGTTGAGAGTTCTCTCATCAAACTCTTTCGTCAGGACCTCGTCGAGCATGGTCTGTCCGATGGAGAGCGCATCCAGCATCGCCTCCATTTCGAGCCCTGTTGTGCTGGTATCAATGAGGGTAGCGTTGACGTTGAGAGTAAGCGTAGAGAGGATTACGAAGGCGCCGATGACGAATCCTACTTGGCCCGTGTTCACCATTGCGCGTGCCTCCACATGGTTCTTTGCCCCATGTCGGGCACATACCATACCACCCAAAACAGTCAGTCCACAACGCCAGGTGATGACGCAACTCATTGCTGGTCAAGGCACTGTCGACTCTTCAGCATATGACAGGAGGGCAGCATGGCCTCGAATCGTTGTGATTTCTACAATCGTCGGTTTCAGAAAACAACCGGCGTGACTGCGGCTATGGCTCTGATTGGTCCAAAATCAGGATTGCCGCGAGATGAAAGAGGGAAACCGGATGTCGGAATGGCTCAATCGGCGTCGTGGACCAGAACAGATTGGAGGGCATGAGGATCTGAACGCGAGCATGCGGAACATCACTGTGCGGGATCATCCCATGGTTCTGTTGGCAGGAATCCCCGTTTCGCCCTCGGAAGGAGGAATCAGTTCCGTGCAGTTACAGGCGATGATTTCAGGCGGATTGTACGCGGCAGGATCTGAATGGTGCACGGCGCGAAACCGAGAAGCTCACCATCGGCTTCCACACCAACCGTTTCGTCAGAAGTAATGGTGAGGCGCTTCCCCTGAATGTATGTAACCCACGAGAGATCGACATGTTTACCAGAGTAGATTTTCGGGAAACTCGCAAGGCGCGCCGGGATCCACCTCCTGTGAATGAGCACGAAGTCGAGAAGTCCATCGTCAACCTTCGCGCGCGGTGCGAAGGTCATTCCGCCGCCTGCATGGGTACCATTCGCCGCAACGACGTCGAGAAATCGCGCGGTGATCGGTTCTCGATCATCAATCGTGACCGTCATCTTCTGGTCGCGGTACACGAGAAGGGTCTGGACTGCAGCCAGACCAAACCCGAGGAATCCACCCAATCGTTTGTGCTGTTTCTGAGCCCGTTCAACCACGATGGGAGCCATTCCCTGCTGGCACTCATTCACAAAGAAGCGTTCAGCCTCGAATCCCTGCACGTCTCTGTAGGTCACTTTACCGATATCAATCAAGCGCGCATGGTCGCCGCAGACGGCCTCAATTTGATCCTCCAGGAGCTCTGGCAGGTTGAAACTCTTGCCCACATCAGCGCCGGTGCCGCTGCAGAGAATCCCGAGCTCGCATTCTGGATTGATAACAGATCCACCCAGGAAAAAACCATTGACGACCTCATGCACGGTTCCATCACCGCCGACTGCCACAACAAGTTGGGCTCCTTCCTGAATCGCCACCCGCGTCGACAAAGTCGCCTCAAGCGGCCCTTTTGTGACACAAACAGAGAATTCCCCGTCCAGGCCACGTCCGATCTGCGTCAAAATTGCCTCCTGCTTCTTCCCGGTTTTCCCTGCTGAGGATGCCGGATTAAGAACGACGTGGACCTGTTTTGAAAGCATCTTGAGAGAGTCCTTGGAATGACTTGGAGGAAACCAGACGCGCCTACCAGGATAGGCAAAGCTACCTACTTTGCTCCCAATTGTCAAACCTGGGAGTCTTCTGAAATAATGCCTGTAATCGCCCAGTAAGAATGTCAGGTTTTACGCTCAATAAGAATGTCAGGTCTGTGTATTTTGGGAGTCCCAGATCGCGAAAGGGCTCCCGCAATGACAGAGACCGTGACTATGAGCTACCGAGA
>VGWB01000029.1 GCA_016873755.1 Ignavibacteria bacterium
GCTTTCCCGCTGGTTCCCGTTGATTCCATTCTTCCCAGCATCGCGCGCTGTTCTGAGCTTCTTTTTGCTTTGACTATGCCGATGCATATTTCTACATTGGCGAACACCACACCGTTGATCTCCTGGGAATCATACCCATCGGCTAAGAGCCAACGACAACCCGACCCGATTTAGACGAATGCCGGACAAGTATATCATCGCGCACGATATGGGGACGAGCTCTGACAAGGCTGTCCTTGTAACCGTTTTCGGCGATATCATCGACACCGCGCAACGGTTCTATCAGACATATCATCCTGCCCCTGGTTATGCTGAGGCTGATCCGCTCGACTGGTGGAAGGCGGTGTGTGAGACAACTCGTGAAGTGATCAAGAAGACGGGAGTCCGCGCGGACGATGTGGTCGGCATGACCTTTTCTTCGCTCTCACAGTGCCTGGTTCCCGTTGACCGCCATGGGTCTCCGCTCCGTCCTGCGATGACGTGGCTCGACGGGAGAAGCGCGGAGATCATTGAAGAGATTCTCTGGAGGCCTCCGCGCGTCAAGGGCTACAATGTTTTCCGCGTTCTTGAATTCCTCCGCATCACGGGTGGAACGCCCGGACACACCGGCAAGGATCAAATCGGGAAGATGTTATGGCTGAAGAGGAACCAACCGGAGATATTCGCCAGCACGTACAAGTATCTTGACGCAAAAGACTTCATCATCTACAAGCTCACTGGCAAGATGGTAACTTCCGTCGATGTTGCCGTGATATGGTGGCTCCTCGACACGCGGCGAAACAGAAATCACTGGTCGCCCCGACTCTGCAAACTTGCAGGGATTTCCGTCGATCAACTCGCTGAGGTGAAGGAGAGTGCTGCTGTGGTCGGTGCGGTGACCCCTGAAGCGGCGGAGAAAACCGGTCTCCGCCCGGGCACACCGATTATCAACGGCGGCGGCGATCTCACGGTAACGGCCCTCGGTTCGGGCGCGATCAACGAGGGGGAGCTGCACATTTCACTCGGGACAAGCAGCTGGGTCGCAGGGCACTTCACGAAACGGAAGATTGATCTGGCCCATTACACCGGCTGCATCGGAAGCACCTATCCCCAGAAGTACTATCTCGCAATGGCGCATCAAGAGACTGCCGGTATCTGCCTCGAGTGGTTGAAGAAGAACGTGCTGTACCACGAGGAACAGCTCACGGCTGAAGCGCACGTTACGAACATCTACGAGCTGCTCGATTCGCTGGCCGAACGGGCGGGGCCGGGCGCGGGTGGCTTGATCTTCACTCCGTGGATGTACGGCGAACGATGTCCGCTCGACGATGATACTATCAGGGCGGGATTGTTCAACGTCAGTTTGAATCACTCCAGGGAACACATGATCAGGGCGGTGTTCGAGGGTGTCGCGCTCAATACACGATGGGCGATGGAGACACTGGAGAAACTCTATTGGCCGGTGGGGGAGTTAGGCATGGTCGGCGGTGGTGCAAAGAGCGATGTGTGGTGTCAAATCATGGCAGACGTCACCGACAGGAGAATCAACCAGGTGGATCGTCCGCAGCAGGCAGGGGCAAAAGGAATAGCGCTTCTCGCAAGCATGACACTGGGATACATACCCAAGTTCGAAGACATCAAGAACTATGTGAAAATCCGCCGCCAGTTCGTCCCAAATCCTCAGAATCGCAAACTGTACGACGACCGATTCCGCGAGTTCAAAACGATCTATCGTCAGAACCGAAAGATGTACGCGCGGCTCAATCGCGATTTGACAAACCGTTAAGCATGCAACCGACGTCCTTTCGGAGTATTGCGGTCCCGGAGCAAGCTACCGGGATGAACGATTCGCAATATCTCCCCAGATAACACTCCGCCTCGTCACGTTTACCCCGCCACAGGTAACAACGTCGCTCCCCGTGATTTTTGTCGCCGGCTGGATTTCCCTGATCAAAGGCTGGAAAGAAGTCCTTCGCGAGCTGACAAGGGACTTCACCGTGTACTACATTGAGACCCGCGAGAAGATCTCTTCGCGGGTGAACGGGAAAGCGGGGTACGGTGTGGAGGACATCGGAAGCGATCTCGTTTGCCTTGTCGACCGGCTCACCGTACAATCCGACCGCTACATCCTCATGGGCAGCTCACTCGGAGCGACAGCAATCCTTGAGAGCTATCGATCACTGACAAAGAAGCCGCGCTGCCTCGTGCTCGTCGGACCGAACGCGGTCTTTCGTGTACCTTCCGTGTGGAAGGCCGTTGTCACCCTGTTCTATCCGGGACTGTATGCGCTGATCTGCCCAGCGGTGAAATGGTATCTCAGAACGTTCCGACTCAACGTTCACGCCGACCGGGCCCAGTATGAGAAGTATTCTGACGCGCTCGATGCAGCGGATCCCTGGAAGTTAAAGAAAGCTGTGATGTCCGTCTGGTCATACGAAGTCTGGAGTGTTCTGAAATCGGTGGATTGTCCAACGCTGATCGTAAATGCTTCGAAGGACAAGTTGCACGAGCCGGAAATTCTCAAGCAGATAGCCGCCACACTGCCCAATGCAATGGACCTCGATCTTGAGACAAACGCCAGAACACACAGCAAGGAGGTTGTGGAGGCGTTTCGATCGTTTTTCGCTCGGTTGCCTGCCCCTGTTGTTCCCACCCCGAAGATCTCCCATCATTCGTCTCCTGAGCGTTGACAAATCGTCCAGAGGCCTGGCGCCCGCTGGCCTACCGGTTGCTGAAGTTCCTGCGATGATCGGATCTAGAATGAAGTGGTGAGATTGGTGTGCACGATCTTCGCGCCGTCGAAGCCGTTGAACTTGGTTGTCGAGGCTGTGCTGTACGCGCCGATGTTTTCGGTGTACAGATAATCGCCGACCTCCAGGTTTCCCGGGAGTTCCACGGCGAGGATAATCTTGTCGAAACTGTCGCAGGTGGGTCCGACGACTGCGCAGATTTCCAGATCGCCTTGCTTGAAGGCGCTGAAGTTGGGAATCCAATGATCGTACACCACGCCGGAGAACGTGTGGTACACTCCGTCATTGATATGGTAGAACATCTTGCCTTCCCTTCGGGCTTTGCCGATGATTTCTGTGACCAGCGTGGCGGCAGTGGCCACGATGAAGCGTCCGGGTTCGGCAAGGATTTCGATATCGTTGGGGAAGAGCCGTTCGAATTCGTAGTTCAAGATGTGGACCAGTTTTTCAAACTGAGGGACCTGTGAGTCGTACGGCACTGGAAATCCGCCGCCGATATCCAGCAAATTTAGACTGAATCCCTTCCTGCGCGCCTCGTGGAATATTTCTGAAGTGATGGCGAGCGCTGCAGTGTAGTTATCGAAGTTAATGCACTGGCTGCCGACGTGGAAGCTGATGCCCTCAACTCTCAGCCCCATATCAAACGCCTCCTGAATCAGGTTCTGGGCTTCCCCCGGTTCCACTCCGAACTTCGAGCTCATCTCCACCTGCGAGCCCGTATCCGGGACTTTCACCCGCAACACCAGTCCGGCAGTGTCGCAGTATTGCTTTATCTTTTTCAGCTCAGCGGCGTTGTCGTAGGTAACCAGCGGCTTGTATTGCTTCGTCTTGATAAGCGCAGTACGCTCTTTGATGGTGTTGGAGAATATTAACTTGTCCCAGACGAAGTACTTCTTTTCCTTCCGCTCGAAATGCCGGATGTACTGATACACCTGCATGAACTCGTTGTACGAAGCGACATCGAAACTCGAACCTTCGCTGAACAAGGTCTCGATGATCTGCTGGATCGGGTTTGCCTTCACCGCATAGTAGCACTGGACCCGCGGCAGATGCTTTTTGAATGTCCGGTAGTTCTCACGGATCTTGTTGTGGTCGAGCACGAATAACGGGGTGCCGTGCTGGGCCGAAAGTTGCAGAAGTTCTTCTTTCATATCCAATTCTCTCCGTTGCGCCGATCAGAATCGCCAGGTTCTTCAAAGACTGAAGTTTGCGGCTACCCGGGGAGCCTACTCATTGAAGCTTTCAGATCCTCGATTTCCTTGTTGTTCTCCAGATACGACTTGACCAGCTTTTCACGCAATTCTTCTCCACGATCGTACAACCGCTTCAGCTTCTTAGGCTTTGTGGTTTGCAGTACGTATGCTGCAATCAAGGGGAGTGCAACGGTGACATCGACGTACGCCGTAACCGTCTCCTCCAATTTGGTTGGGTCGATCTTACCCCAGCTGGCGGCTTCGCTGGGCGGCGCACCAGACAGTCCTCCGGTGTCCGGACGAGCATCGGTGATGTTGATGTCGTAATCCTGACCGGCTTCAGGTATCATCAGCACCTCTTGTATCTGCGGCTCTGTCTGAAGCAAAAAGTTCTTCGGGCTGCCGCCGCCGATCAGCAGAACGCCGGTCTTTCCGTTCTCGTACTTCTTGGCATTCAGAACAATAGCGGTTGAATCATTGACGTCGATGCTGGGATTGATTTTCAGTTTGAAGTGATCACGCAGGCCCGAGGCTTCGGCGAGCAGTTCCAGACCGGCAACGTTCATGCCGATGGTAGAATCGCCCGGGGACGAGGTGAAAACCGGAATGCCGTTGCGATAGGCCGCTGCGAGAATGCTGACCTCGCCCAGATTATTCCTCTGTTCGTGTTCGTTGATCACCTTGCCCAGATGGTGGTAGTATTCCCGTGTTCCCATTTCCTTCTGGAATTCGGGCCGCAGCATGATCTTTCGCAACCTCCGGTCCGTTTCCATCAAGACGTCTTCGTAGTCGAAGAGAATGTCGTAGATTCTGGTGACGCCTTTGTCCCGGAGATCGGCATCGTCAACGTTATGGGTGCCGCGGAACATCGGTAGGTTGAACGCGAAATGCAGGTCGTGATACATGTTTGCGCCCGTGGAGACCATCCAGTCCACGAAGCCGTGCTTCATCAACGGTATGATGGCGGATGGCCCAAGGCCGGCCGGGGTCAAGGCGCCCGCGATGCTGATTCCGACCGTGACGTCCTCCGCCGAGTATCTGTCCCGCAGCAACTGGCAGGCAGCTCTCAGTCTTCCGCCATTGTACGCATCCATGTTGTCGATGACCGACGCGATGTTGCTGTCCACGGAGATGGGCTGGGGAAGGACGCGCTTGCCCGATAGATAGTGATGCTTGGCTGGATACTCTTTCTTCGTGTGTTGCATGTTGTTTCCCTCTTTGTCAGATTGCCGTGGATCTGATCGTGCGCGTGGCGCCCGAGCTGTTTGGACTTCCTGTGTTGAGAGCGAAGGGCTAAGGCCTGTTCTTCGAGAAGGCGTAGTTCATCAGTTTGTACGTGAGCTTCGCTGCCGTGTAGTCAGGATGATGGTACCCCCTGATCGGCGCGAATTCAACAACATCAAATCCGACGATTTGTTTCTGCTTTCCAATGAGTCTCAAGAGGTTCATCGTTTCTGACCAGTAAAGTCCGTTTGGTTCCGGCGTTCCCGTGCTGGGCATGATCGAAGGGTCCAATCCATCAACATCGAATGTGACGTAGACGTGCTGCGACAATGATGGAAGGATTCTGGAGATCCAATTGCTCCTCCCGCGGATCTCATGGGCGTACTGCGTATTGATCCCTTTTTGAAGGATGAAATCGGCTTCCTCAACGCAGAGTGCACGAATGCCGACCTGCACGATCCGTTTTGCGTCCATGAACTCGCACACACGCGCCATAACGCATGCATGACTGAACTTGGTTCCTTCGTACGTTTCCCGCAGGTCTGCATGGGCGTCGAACTGAATCACCGAAAGGTCAGGATACTTCTCAAGATGCGCTTTGATCGGCGCCTGTGAGATCGTGTGCTCGCCGCCAATGACTGCGACGAACTTGTCTTCCGCCAGAATATCCTTCACGAGCCGGTAGATCTTTTGGACGGCCCTTTCATTCGCGCTCTTTCCGAACGCGATGGGAGGGAGCGTTGCCACTCCGACTGTTTCGCAAAGCTCCGTGCCGAGCTCCTCGTCGTAGTGTTCCACGTATCGCGAGGCCTTCAGGATGGCCTGAGGCCCAAGTCGGGTACCGCCCCCATAGCTGACGGTATGTTCATAGGGTGCAGGGATCACCACGATCCTAGAGGTTTGAAACGCCGAGATTTCCTTTTCGATGCCAAGAAAATTGCCGTTGGCGCCGAGAGACTTAAACCTGTTCGCAGAAGGCATAGAAGCAAAAATAGAGTAAGGATGCAGCAATTGATTCCTGTGAATTTAGGGGAGAAAGACCTCAGGCGCAAGAAATGACTTCAGGAGATAAACCAGCTCTCCGATACCAGTGAGTGATACCTTCGTCTCAGAGAATGCCAGAGTGCCGGTCGAGCAAACCAATCCGCCAGCTTGGGAGTCGACATCACTCGGCCATGGATCAAAGGATCTCCGTGGCCAACTGTGCGATCCAGCAGCCGGATTCCGACGAGCCGAAGGGACGCGCCGGTCTTGGTCAAGAAGCCTTCCCCTTGCTGTCGCTCCTGTTGCCTTTGAGGTCAAACCGCAGTAGCTTTGTGGCGCAGCATCAATTGGCCGGCCCAGTTGTACCGCCACGATCTCTTCTCAGTCCTCATCACGAACCGAGGACCGGGTCACGATAAGCTGGCAGAACCCTCTTTTCCACCCCCCGGGATCAACCTTACGGGGCGGGATCATCGAAAATGGGCAAGATAGGGTAGGGCCAAAGGAGACGCTGATGCAAGAGACAATGAACGAGAAGGAATAAGAAATGGCTATCGCACTTCAGGGAAAGGGGCTGACGATTGACCAACTCGTCCGGATCGCGCGCTTCGGTGAAAAGGTTGAACTGCATCCGAAAGCCCTTAAACAAATCAAGAGCTGTCGTGCAATGCTCGAGGAGAAACTCCGCGCCCGTGAAATCATGTATGGTATAAACACCGGCATTGGGGAGTTCTCCGAGATTGTCCTGACAGACGACCAGGTCAGACAGTTCCAGAGATATTTGATTTACAATCATGCCGCGGGCATCGGTGATCCTGCGCCAGCCGAATATGTGCGCGGAGCGATCGCGAGCCGGGTGAATGTGCACGCACGGGGAAGATCCGGTTGCCGCCCCGAGATAACCCTGACACTGCTTGAGATGCTCAACAAAGGGGTAACTCCCGTTGTTTGCCAGAAAGGCTCGGTTGGTGCCAGCGGCGATCTGGCTCCGATGTCCCAGATCGCCATTCTCCTGATGGGTGAAGGCGAAGCGTATTTTCAAGGGGAGCGGATGCCGGGGAGTGTTGCCATGAAACGAGCCGGGATTCCGGTGCCCGGCCTGCAGGCAAGGGACGGTCTGGCCGTGATCAACGGCTCGAACCTGTTGACGGCGATGAGTGCTCTCCAGCTTTATGACATCAACCGGTGGCTGAAACAGGCAGAGATTGCATGCGCAATGTCGCTCGAGGCGTTGTACGCAAACTTGAAACCGTACGACGTCAGGCTGCATGAGCTGCGAGGGTTCCCGGGTGCCATTCGCAGCGCCAAGTCCATTATGGCGTGCATCAAGGGGAGCGACCTGCTCTCCGGCAAAATCAAGACGAAAGTGCAGGACGCATACTCTATGCGATCGTCACCCCAAGTGATCGGCTCAGCGCATGATGCGGTAGCACATGCAAAGCAGCAGGTTGAGACGGAACTGAACGCCGTCGCTGACAATCCGATCTTCTTGCCGGAGCATAAACTGACACTAACGGGCGCGAATTTCCAGGGCAGCCCGATCTCCCTCCCCATGGATATGGTCGGCGCGGCTGTTACCATGGTGAGCGTCCTGTCAGAGCGGAGGCTGAACAGGCTGTTGAATCCGGCACTGAGTGTGGGATTGCCGGCGTTTCTGACCAAAGGGGCCGGCATGTTCTCCGGGATGATGTTAAGCCAATACACTGCAGACACAATGATCGTAGAGCAGCGGATCCTTTCGAATCCCGCCTCGACCGCCTCGATTCCTGCGGCGGCAGATCAGGAGGATTTCGTCTCCATGGGAATGAATACGGCGATCAAGAACGCGCAGATTCTTGACAACGCCTATGGAATTCTCGGAATTGAATTCATGGCCGCGGCGCAGGCTCTCGATTTCCGTGATTTCACGCCCGGGGTCGGTGTGCGGAAGGCAAAGGAGGTCATTCGCCGTCACGTCAAGCACCTTGATGAGGATCGCCCGCTTTACCCCGATCACACGGTGATGAAAGAGGTCGTGCGTTCTTGCGAGATCCTTGAGGAAGTCGAGGGGGCAATCGGCAAGCTTGAGTAGCGAGTGTTGCGTACCACAGACAACTCGGACGGAGCTACGACGCAATGGTGTCCTGAATTGCTTTCCACGGCGTAGTCGTTTAGAAGGGCCAACGCAGCCAATCATCTGGTCTTTCCCGCAGGGAGGAAGCTCCACCGATGGGGGAACAGACGAGGAGGCAGATTTTCGGAATACCTTTATGAGCTTGAAGAAGACTCTGTCCTACGTCGCGCTGGGCATCAGTATCGTCCTGCTCTTCAAGATCCTCTACGATAGAAATCAACCTGTCGCGCCTTCCGTTCCCGACGGACCACCGGAAGTAGAGAAAATATCAATCCCAACATTCCCGAAAAGCTATGCGCTGGGAACGTTCGATTCCCGCTTTGGGATTACCGAGGAGCGATTCCTCCAGATTGTTGAACAGGCGGTGAAGGTCTGGGAAGGCGCGGCCGGAAAGGATCTGTTTGAACGCAGGAAAGATGCGTTTCTCAAAGTCAATCTTGTCTATGACTGGCGCCAGGAACAATTGATGGAGGCAAAGAAGCGAAAGGCAGAGCTCGATGAGAGCGGCAAGTCTTTCGACCTTCTCAAGTCGGAACACGAAGGGAAGGCTCGATCGGTGGAGCGGGACCGTCTTACCTATGAGGAATCGGTTCAGAGGTACAGCACACAGCTGGCGGAATACAATGCGCGAGCAGAGCGCTGGAACGAGGGGAAGAATCAGACGGAAGCGGAGTACACGTATCTGCAGGCCAGGAAGAAAGAACTTGAAGAACAGCAGCAAGAGCTCGACAGAAGACGGGTCGAGCTGGGAACAAAGGTGAGCGAACTCAATGCGCTCGGTGAAAGCATCAATGATCTGGCGCAGAAGCTCAACCTGGAGGTTGAGTACTTCAACGGTAAGTTCGTGACGATGAGAGAATTCGAAAAAGGCATCTTCGACGGGAGGGCGATCGACATCTACGAATTTGAGAATGAAGATGACCTGAGACTCGCTCTGGTTCATGAATTCGGCCATGCATTGGGCCTCGAGCATGTGGACAATCCCAGAGCGATCATGCACCGCAGGCTCGCAGCCCAGGATCTGAAGAACATCCAGCTCACAAGCGACGACCTGACCTCGCTGCTGGCCAGGCTCCGATGACCGTGCAAAACCAACCAGCCAAACCCAAGCTCCTGAGAGCCCTTGGCTTGCGCGAAGGACTGGCGATCCACATGGGTGCAATCATCGGGTCGGGGATATTTGTCGTTCCGGCCATGATAGCCGGACACCTTCAGTCGACGGGACTTATTGTCCTTGTGTGGAGCCTCGGTGGAGTGTTGACGCTATTCGGGGCGCTCACCATAGCGGAGCTCAGCTCTCTGCTTCCGAAGGCCGGCGGGCCATATGTCTACCTCAAGCACAGCTACGGACGTCTGTGGGGATTCCTGTTCAGCTGGAATCATTTCTTCATCAACACGGCAGGGTCTGTCGCGGCCATTGCCGTTGCATTCGCTACGTATCTCGGCTTCTTCTTACCATTCCTCTCATCTGAGACTCCGTTGCTTGACTACCAAGGGTCGCTGTTAGGCCATTCAACGGACATAACGATCAGAGGGACGCAGATTGTTGCCATTTTGATCATTGCGCTCGCGACCGTGGTGAATGTTCGAGGTGTACGTTTCGGCGGATGGGTGACAAACGTCTTCACACTGGCAAAAGTCCTAGCATTGCTCGGCCTCATCGTCGCTGTGTGCGTGTCAGGAAATGGTAGCGTCGCGAACTTCGAGCCATGGTGGCCCGATCAGTCGACGAAGAACTTGACGTCGGGGATCGGTCTTCCGATGATTCTTGTCTTGTGGGCCTACGAGGGATGGGCGACGGTGAGCATGTCGGCAGGAGAGATCAAGAATGCGGAGAAGAATGTCCCGCGTTCGCTGTTGCTCGGAACGGTCGCTGTTATGCTGCTGTATGTCTCTGCGAACCTTGCTTACGTATACATCATTCCCATCGACGAGATGGCCGGCTCAGCACGGATCGCGGCGGATGCCGCAGTCGCTGCAATCGGGCCGATCGGGGCATCACTGATCATTGCAGGAATTCTCTGCTCCACGTTCGGAACGATCAACGGCTCTTTTCTCGCCGATGCACGTTCGATGTACGCCGCCGGTGATGACCACACGTTTGCCCCGAGCTTTGGCAAGGTGCACCCCCGATTCCGGACCCCCTTTGTCTCCCTTCTCACACTCGGAACTTGGAGCGCAGTGCTCACGCTGAGTGGATCGTACGATCAGATTGCATCCTATGTCGTCTTCGGGTCCTGGGTGTTCTACGGGCTGACGGCACTGTCTGTGATTATCTTGCGGCGAAAGATGCCGGATGCGCCTAGGCCGTACAAAGCGTGGGGGTATCCCTACACGACGCTTCTGTTTGTGGGGGCGGCTGGCTGGTTCCTGTATAGCACGTTGGTGGAAGACCCGCGCGGTGCGATCATCGGTATTGTGCTTCTTTTGTCTTCACTGCCGTTCTACTACTATTGGACACACAGGCGCATTCAAAATTCTGATTCCTGAATTCTCATTACGTACTACTTCATACTCGTCACGTTTAATAGCAAGGAAGACGGTGATCATGATCAAACCTCTTCGTCCCACAATCAGACTCTTGAGTGATTCGCTCCTTGAAAGAATCGTAAACGAGAGCCGTGAGCTTCTGGAACGGACGGGCGTCTTTATTGAGAATCACGAGGCGCTCAACCTTTTCCTTCAGGCGGGCGCAAAGGGGGAGAGTACATCGCGAAGGGTGTTCATTCCCGGGAAGCTCATCGATGAAGCACTTGCGTCGGCGCCGAAGGTCATTACGATGTATGATGCACGCGGCGAGAAATCATTCCTCGTCGGAGGAGATGAGGTTCACTATGATCCGGGGTCTGCGGCCCTCAGGCTGTTTGATCATCGAACGCAGTCCGAGCGAAACGCTGTGACGAACGATCTCATCCGATTCTCGACGCTCGTTGAGCAGCTCGAGAATTTTCACTTCCAGAGCACAGGCCTCATCAGCGTCGATGTCCCTGAGGCGATTTCCGACTGCTACCGACTTTTCATCGCTCTGCGGTATTGTTCCAAACCGGCTGTCACGGGGACATTCATCGTCCAAGGATTCGCGCCGATGTTCGAAATGCTTGCGGCGATCAGGGGCGGGGCATTGAAGCTGAAGGAGAAGCCGCTGGCTATCTTTGATGCGTGTCCTTCTCCACCCCTGATGTGGAGCAATCTGACGGTGCAAAGCGTCATCGATTGCGCGCGTGCCGGCATACCCTCAGAACTCGTTTCGATGCCGCTAACGGGGGCAACGGCGCCTGTCACGCTCACGGGCTCTCTCGTTCAGCTGACTGCAGAGAATCTTGCCGGCGTCGTGATGTCGCAGCTGGCAATGCCTGGAGCTCCCGTGATTTTCGGGGGTTCGCCATCCTGTTTCGACATGCGAACGGCGAACCCACCGATGGGCGCGGTCGAAACGATGATGCTCGACGCTGCCTACAGCCAGATCGGGAAATCTCTTGGTCTCCCCACGCATGCGTACATGGGCCTCAGTGACTCGAAATGCGTCGATGCGCAGGCAGGACTCGAGTCGGCAATGGGGGCGATCCTCGCCGCGCTCTCCGGAATCAATGTGGTTTCCGGCGGCGGGATGATGGACTTCGAATCGACACAAAGCTTCGAGAAGCTTGTTATCGACAACGATATCTGCGGAATGGCCTACCGATTGCTCAAGGGTATCAGCCAGCGCAACGACCCCATGGCGCTCAATCTCTTCTCCGAAGGTGCTATCGATTTCGAGTTCCTGACCCACCCTCACACACTCCGGTGGCATCTTGCCGAGCAGGACTATCCCCATCTCATCGACCGCGACGGCTACGCACAGTGGGTCGAATCCGGCAAAATGTCGATGGCTGATCGTGCTGCTCTGCAGGTCGAGAAATTCACGACTGCCGCGGTGGATCCCGTTCTCTCGAAAGATCTCGACCGTGAGCTGCGAGAGATCATGGGAGCTCATGCCAAGCGATTTGGTCTCGAGACGCTGCCCGTTTCTTGAACGATCGAGGCTATGATGGTAGGTGGAGGTCCCCTGGCCTAACTTCCATACATTTGAGGAGATACAACTATGAAAGCTCGATATGCCACCTTAGTCATTCTGATTCTGTCGTCGACGTCATTTGTCCTCGCTCAGACCGCCGACGCCATCAGTCCGCACGATGTGCTGATGATGAAAAGCGTAAGTAGTGCCGCTATCAGTCCGCGCGGCGATTGGATTGCCTATACCGTAGCTGTGCCGCGCGAGGCCACGGATAAGCCTGGACCGGCGTACAATGAGCTGTATGTGATCTCGACCCGTACGAAGGAGGTCCGGCCATTCGTGACGGGTGAGGAAAACGTTTCTGCTGTTGCCTGGAGGCCGGATGGATCTGCGCTGGCATTCCTCAGCGCTCGCGGTCAAGGGGCATCGCAGCAGGTGTGGATGATTGCCATCGATGGAGGCGAGGCGTGCCAGCTGACGCAATCCGAGACGAGCGTGAACGCCTTCGCTTGGAATCCTGCCGGGGACAAGATCGCCTATGTTGCCACCACGCCCCGGACAGCGAGGGAGAAGAGGCTGGAAAGCCTGGGGTACGGATTTGTTTATTTCGAGGAGGTTCTCAAGCATCGCAATCTCTATATCGTCGACGTCGGAAAGGCCTCGCTCAGTGGCGCGCCGCAACAACTCACGCGCGATATCACGGTGTGGTCCTTCGTCTTTTCGCCCGACGGAAAGACTGTTGCTCTTGCAGCATCACCGCGAAATCTTGTTGATGACTCATATATGTTCCAGAGAATACATCTGCTCAGTCTCGAGACGAAATCAATGAAGCAGCTTTCGAACAATCAGGGGAAGCTGGGCAATTTTGCTTTCAGTCCGGACGGTACCATGTTGGCCTATGCGGCAGCATCAGAGCGGAAGGATCACGCGGTGAGCCAGGCCTACGTCATTTCCGTCGAGGGCGGCGAAGCACGGAATCTGACGCCGGCGAAATTCCGGGGGCATGTTCGTTGGGTCGACTGGAAAGACGCCGCTACGCTTCTCTACGGAGCGAACGAAGGCATGAACACCACGATTTCGTCGGTGCGCGTAAGCGGCGGTGAACGGAGCATCGTGCTGACGTCAGAACAGTCGGGAGTCGTGTTCGATCATCCAAGCTTCAGCAAGGATATGAAAGTTGCGGCCTTCGTCGGCAGTACGCCCAGCTTCCTGGGGGACCTTTTCGCCTGCACCGTCGGGAAAGAACCGGAACGGCTGACGACGATAAATCCCTGGCTTTCGGAGCGCCAATTGGGGAAACAGGAGATCATCACGTACAAGTCCCGCGACGGTGTCGTAATCGAGGGGTTGCTCCTGTATCCAGTGAACTATCAGGAGGGGACATCCTATCCTCTCGTCACGATCGTCCACGGCGGGCCGGAATCGAACTACTCAAATGGTTGGGTTACGAGGTACAGTGAACCCGGCCAGGTTCTGGCGGGGAGAGGATATGCTGTTTTCTACCCGAACTATCGGTCTAGCACGGGATACGGGCTCGACTTTGCGCTCACGGGCTACATGGATCCGGCAGGCAAAGAGTTTGACGACATCGCCGATGGGATCCAGTATCTCATTAAACAGGGCATTGCCGACAAGAATAGAATGGGGCTTGGGGGAGGTTCCTACGGAGGGTATGCCGCAGCATGGTTTGCCACGTATTACGCGAAGTTGGTGAAGGCGGTTTGCATGTTCGTCGGGATCAGTGATCTCGTGAGCAGGCGCGGTACGACAGATATTCCGTATGAAGAACTCTACGTCCACTCGGGTAAACCGTTGGAGCAGATGTGGGATCTCGCGCTCAAGCGGAGCCCTCTGTACTATGCACATCAGAGCCAGACAGCTACGCTCATCATAGGAGGAACGGCGGATCCTCGTGTGCATCCGACGCAGAGCATGGAGCTCTATCGCCAGATGAAGATGTCGAACCACCCGGCTGTTCGTTTGGTGCAGTATCCCGGCGAGGGTCACGGTAATGCCAGGCAGCCCGGACGCATCGATGTGCTCTTTCGTATTCTGGATTGGTATGACTGGTATGTGAAGGATGCACGTCCGTTGAGGGGGCCGATGCCGCCAGTCGATATCAGCGATAGGTATGGGCTGGTTTTACCGGATTAGGAATCGTCAGCATTTTCCCTCTGCGATAATCGTCACGACCCCTTCTCGGGGGCGTCGTCATTTCTGGATTTTTCAGAAGAACCTCAGTAGGGGAACTCTGGTCGCGGATTACTCACAAATACCTTGTGATTCAACGCCTGTTTCAGTACAATCTACCTGCAGCTGCAGCGACGATAGAGCACTCCTATAGAATGCACGCTGTCTCCATCCCCGAAGTGTCGCCCGGTTCCACAAGAGGACATCCTCATGAGGCCCGTAGCTGTTTCCTTGAGTTTAGCTCTGTTTGTTCTGATTTGCCTGTCCGGCTGTGCAATTCTAAAACTGCCCGACGCAGAGGACGCTCTCCGCGCGCTTCCGCGGGCTGATCGAGAGTTCCGCGCGGCGTGGGTCGCGACGGTAGTAAACATCGACTGGCCGAGCGCACCAGGACTATCGACTGAGGACCAGCAGAGAGAGGCCAGAGCCATCCTCGATAGTGCAGCGATACTGCATCTGAATGCGATCATATTGCAGGTACGTCCACATTGCGACGCGATGTACGCCAGTCAGCTTGAGCCATGGTCGTACTACCTTACCGGTGTGCAGGGCAAACTGCCGGATCCATACTACGATCCTCTCGCCTTTTGGATTGAAGAAGCTCACAATCGCGGAATTGAGCTGCACGCGTGGTTCAATCCCTATCGTGCCCATCTGCCGAGGGGGGGCGAACTGTCCGATTCTTCGATCGTGCGTAAGCGGCCCGGCCTGGCCAAAGAGCTCCGAAACGGGACTTACTGGCTGGATCCGACGAAGAGGGAGACCCAGGATCACTCGTTTAACGTGGTGATCGACGTCGTTCGGCGATATGACATTGACGGGGTCCACTTCGACGATTACTTCTACCCCTACGGTGATGGCAACTTCCCTGATGACGATACGTGGATGGAGTACCTCAAGGAAGGTGGCTCACTCTCAAGAGAGGACTGGCGGCGTGACAATGTCAACGCGTTCATACAGCGAGTTTACAGGGGTATCAAGAAGGAGAAGCCGTACGTCAAGTTTGGCATTAGCCCATTCGGCATCTGGCGCCCCGGCTATCCGCCATCGATCTCGGGGTTCGATCAGTACAACGGTCTCTATGCCGATGCCCGTCTCTGGCTGAAGAAGGGCTGGATTGATTATTGGACGCCCCAGCTTTACTGGCCTATCAAGCAGGTTCCCCAGAGCTATCCCGTCCTCCTCGGCTGGTGGGTGAAAGAAAACGTGAATGAACGGAACATGTGGCCGGGGATGTTTACCAGCAGATTCGATAGCCTGAGCGGCGGAGACGAAATCATTAACCAGATCATGGTTGCTCGAGGGTTTGTTCCCGGGGGCCCGGGGCACATCCATTTCAGCATGAAGGCTTTGATGAAGGACAGCAGCGCACTCGTTCAAGGCCTGAAAAAAGGTCCCTATCGCACGCAAGCGCTCGTACCTTCCGCTCCTTGGCTCGACGATGACGCACCCCGGGCACCCTTCGTAGAAACCAGTATGGTCAACGACAGCATTTTCGTCTCCTGGTCTCACGAGAGGACGGATGATGTTTTTCGATGGATTGTCTACCACCAGTACAATGGGCATTGGGAGTACGCCATCCTGAATCGAAACGATCGGAGGTTGGTGATCCCGATTTCCCGTACGGTGCAGGAGCCACAGCGCAGGCGACGGCCTCAAGAAACGGTGGCGGAAAGAGTAGAACGTCTGACCCGCATCGCTGTGTCGGCTGTCGACCGCGCTGGAAATGAAAGTGAGCTCACGTATCAAAGCATCGGACCTCAGACGGTCCAGGGTGAGAGGTGACATTTGGCCAGGCTATGCTGCCGCTCAGGCTGAATTGCGGTAGCTCTGTGTTGCATCGTCCACCTACAGCAAATTCATTCCGCTATGTTCAAGCCAGTCTTCACTCCAGACGAGAAATCGCTGATACGACGACTTACCACGCCGACGAGGGTACAGGAGTTCTTGATCAAGGAGATTGCCTACGACAATCAAGACGATCTGGATGACCAGGACGAGACATGGCGCTCATTTCGAAGGGTCGTGCGGGATAAGAAAGCGCACTGCTTTGAAGGGGCGCTCGCGGCAGCGGCCATACTGATGCAGCACAGCTATCCTCCCCTGATTGTGTGCATGGAGGCGCGTGACATCGACCATGTTCTGTTCGTCTACAAGCGCAACGGCAAATGGGGCTCTGTGGCGAAATCACGGGATGAGAATCTGCTGCTCAGAGAACCGCGATACCGGAGCCTGCGCGACCTCGTGATGTCATACTATCCGTTCTTCTACAACCTCCACACGAACGAGCTCACAGACCTAACGTTGAGGGGCTATGCGAGGATCGATCTCCGGTTGTTTGAGAGAGACTGGGTGACCGCAGAAGAAGATCTTACATTCATTGAAGAGCACCTGTATCGCATACCGTACCGAAAGTTGTTTCCGAGAAGCAAGGAGGAGAGATACTATTTCAGTCCTAGGGAGGGATGAGGCGGTGCGGATGGGATGTTTCATCTGCCAGACATGTTGAGATCCGCCTCGTGAGCGAGGTGATTTGCCTTTCTGTCTGAACTGCCGTAGCTTTAACCGCGAGCGTTATCCACCACCCCGTTCGGCGCGCCGTCGTGTTCCCTTGAACCCGGTGAAATCGGGCATCGCGGGAGGGCAGCTCTCTTACGGTTTTGTCTCGGAATTCGAGCTTGTTGAGGAGTAGAAGAGGAAACACGCGGGCGCTCTCGGTGGCGTAAACCATCAATACTGTGGGTGAAGACATGAAAAAATCGACCTCTCGAAGCGCGCACACGCGTAGGGAAAAGTCGCGGAAGGCAGATATCGCGCGCACGCGGATCGAAGAGGCGCTGCGAGTGAGCGAGGAGAAATTCAGAACCCTTACAGAGAATATCCCGGTCGGGATATTCCGAAGCACGCCGGGCGCCAGGGGCACGTTTCTTGAGGTTAATCGTGCGCTTGTGAGGATGTTGAGATATACGAGCAAAAAGGCCTTGCTCGCCAAGGACCCCGCTGAGATGTACCAGAATCCGAAGGAGCGGCTTGCCTACAGCAGGAAAATCTCGATGAACGGATTTGTGAAGAACGAGGAGTTACAACTGAGAAAGAAGGACGGAACACCGATCATTGTCTCCGAAACAACCAAAGCGGTGAAGGACCCACGCGGAAAGGTCCTCTACTTCGACGGAATTATCGAAGATGTTACCAAGCGCAAGAGGGCAGAAGAAGAGATTCTTCTTCAGAAGAGTTACTTCGAAAGGCTCTTCAACAGCGCGCCCGAAGCGATCGCGTTGCACGACAACGACGACATCATCGTCAATGTGAATGATGAATTCACGAGGCTGTTTGGCTACTCTCGGACCGAAGCCGTCGGAAGGCCGATCAACGAGGTCGTTCCGCCAACAGAGCTCCGGCATGAAGCCTCAACGTTATCGGAGAAGGTCATTCACGGAGAGAGGGTGGAGGTTGACTCAAAGCGTAAGCGGAAGGACGGCAGGCTCATCGACGTTTCGATTCTCGGTGCACCGATCATTCACGGTGCGAGACAGATGGGGGTTTATGCTATCTATCGGGATACTACCGAGCGGAAGAAAGCAGAGGAGGCTCGTATGCGGTCGAAGGAAGAGGCAAGGATGGCAAGGCATATCCAGATGAATCTCCTCCCAAAATTTAACCCTGATATCCCAGGATACGACATTGGTGGGAAGAATCTACCGGCGCTGAATGTTGGGGGAGATTATTATGACTTCATTTGGATGGATGATTATCGGCTGGCGATCGCTTTGGGGGATGTCAGCGGCAAGGGATTGGCGGCATCACTCGTTATGGCGAATCTCCAGGCGACGGTCCGGGGTCAAGCCCTCTTCGTCACGGATCCACGGGAATGTCTTGAACGGGCAAACAAGCTCCTATTTCGCAGCACAGACTCCCGGACATTTGTCTCCCTGTTCTATGGGATACTGGACCTCCGCACGCATACCTTGTGCTACGCAAACGCAGGTCAGGACATGCCCATCTTGTTCCCTGCCGGTGCAAGACCTATTCCTCTCAAGACTCGTGGGATCGCCCTCGGCATGAAGGAAGACGTCTCATATGAGAAAGAAGAGATCCCGATCAATCCGGGAGATCAACTGTTGGTTTACTCTGATGGAGTGTCCGAAGCGATGAACGAACGAATGGAAGAGTTTGGAGAAGAAGGCCTGTCGCAAATCGTTCAGAGCACAAGCGACGCTTCCGCTGCTGAATCCATTGAGGAAATCATTGCCGCCGTCAATTCCCACATCGGCAACGCGACGCGGGGCGACGATATGACACTTGTTCTGGTAAGGCGAAACGCTGGATAGCCCTACTCCTCATTGTTCCCCGCTGAGAAAATCCTTTCGTGTTTCGACCTGATGGATAGCGCTTTCGAGGTGCCGTGCTGGCCACCCATCGTCTCGAATCGCCATTCTCGTGTGATGATCGGTGCCGGTTTCTATTGAAAATCAGATATGATCGGACCAACCGTCCACACCCGCCCACTGCCTGACGAAGTAACGCCGGGATGCGAGTATCCCTGATCAAGCGCTATTTCCTGCGTCCCGCCAGCAGATTTCGTCCCTGCTTTTGGCAATCTCATCCCAAAATCCTGTTTCCGTGGTTCATCACAGCGTATTATTTGCCAACAATGTTCACAAGCCCTTGCTGTCAAACCGGGCTTAGGACAATCAGTGTACGCGTTCCTGTGAGTAAGACCAGAAGGTCTCGGCAGACTCGTTGAGAAAGTCATATCATCCATCAGCGGTTCACAATTCACTTCATCTACAATTTACCTATGGAGGACACATGCAAGTATCGATACGACGTTTTGCAGTGGAGCTCGCGATGCTGCTTGTCTCACTCGTGCTCCTCGGTGCACTTGCCAACGGGCAGCAACTGGCGGGCACGGTGCGGGGAAAGGCTGTCGACGCGACCACGAAGGAGGGTCTAGTTGGAGCCAACGTTCTCGTGCCCGGTACGAACAGGGGAACGGCGACGGATCTTGATGGCAATTTCTCCTTGAGCCTGCCGCCCGGCAGATACACCATCGAGGTGCGGATGGTTGGCTACACGAAAAAGTCGGAATCCATCACGGTTGCTGCAGGAGGGACCGTCGAGTTGCCGTTCGAGTTACAGCAGGATGTATTAAAGATGGACGAAGTCGTGGTGACGGGTACCGGTGGGCTGGCGGCATCCAAGGCACGGCTCGGCAATTCCATTGGCACCATCAACGTTGATAATCTTCAGAAAGCACCTGTGACGAGTATCCAGCAAGCGCTGGATGGAAAAACGACAGGAGTCCAGATCCTCAACAGCAGCGGGATCGCCGGTGTGAATTCCATCATCCAGCTTCGGGGGGTCGGGTCGATCACAGGGAACAACTCGCCCCTGATCATGGTTGACGGCGTCCGGATGAGCCAGGTGAACACTTGGACAAATGATGGCAACAACAATTCTGGCGGTACGTACGACGGGCGTGGGGGGCAGGTCGTAAGCACTCTCAATCTGATCAACCCGGCTGATATCGAGCGCGTAGAGATCCTGAAAGGAGCTTCTGCCGCGACCTTATACGGTTCTGACGCCGCGAACGGCGTGATTCAGATCTTCACAAAGTCGGGGTCCGGACTCGCCAGTGGTACGACCAACTTCCAGTATACCAGCGAGTATAAGAAGACCGACTGGTCCATCTATGACACCAAGATCACACGCGCCGCGGCAGAAGTCGTGAGATTCAATCCCGGAATCAGCAACAGTAACCAGTTCAGCATCACGGGTGCGGGAGCGCAGTACAAGTTCTATTCGTCTGCCTACGTCAGCGACGCGCAGAGCGGTGTGATGTATAACAGAAACGAGAATCGCGACTTCAAGGCAAACTTCACCTACTTCATCGATGACGCGAATCAGATCAAGGTAGGGGCGGGGTATGTGCGCGATGACGTGCGGAGACCCGACGCTGATAATTCCACCTGGTCTCCATGGTTCCACGCGCTGTACAAACACGACTCTATCGCGGCGAACCAGGAATGGCGCAATCCCATGGACGGGAGATTGTACCGCGATGTCAACATCTTTGACAAGTACAAGATCAGCTATATGAATAGGCGTTACAGCGGCAACGTAGAGTACGTGCTGAAGCTCCCGTATCGGCATAACCTAGAGGCTCGCATCGGCTACGAGAACCTGACGTCGCAGCAGGTCGTGGAACGCAACGCGGGATTTGTACTCTCGCCGGCCGGGTTCCGTCTGTTTGATAACCGAACGATCACGGCATATAACGGGCAGCTGCTCGTCACCGGCAGCTACAGCTTGACTGACCAGATCAACGCCGACGTGTCGTACGGAATAGACTACTACAAAACCGACAATGACTTCCTCTCCAGCAGCAGCGGCACATTTACCGCCGGAGCCGACCAGAAGCAGGAAGATGGTGACCCGACGACATTTGCGCCGATCGAGTCGCATACCTCCTTCTCTTCAGGGTCGATGTTTCTGCAGTCGCAGTTTGACTTCTACAAGAGCCTCTTTCTGACGCTCGGGGGAAGAATCGACAAATCGAGCAGCTTCGGTGTTGACGCGGAAGCACAATTCTATCCGAAGGCGAGCGTCTCGTACTTGCTGCCCACGCAGACTTTGAATCCCTACGTGTCGCTGGCAAAAATCCGGGGGAGCTTCGGAAAGGCCGGGCGCCAACCAGACATCGGTGCCGCCCAGATCGCCCTTCGGAAGGAAGCACTCAATGCATCCAACCAATCCTTCGTGTTCTTGAGGCCCGGGAATCCATTGTTGAAGCCGGCCGTGACGACGGAATACGAAATCGGTGCTGACGTGGCGTTCCTCGACAACCGGCTCGGCGTTGAAGTGACGTACTACCGGCAGCGGACAACAGACGACTTGTTTGCCGTGGAAACCAAGCCCTCGGATGGATTCGGTAATCGCATCCAGGCGTTTAATGTCGGGGAGGTTGAGAGCAAAGGACTCGAGATTTCCGTTTTCGGCACCCCGGTGTTGACGGATGATGTTCGGTGGGAATCTCGCCTCAACATCACCACGGTCGACAACAAGGTTCTTGATGACGGTGGTTTCCCCTTCAACAAGACGCCGTTCGCTGCGCTGCTCATCACGCGCGTGGAAAAGGGGCATTCGATACCAGAATTCTACTATGGAAAACAGGTGTTTGACGAATACGGAAACATGACCGTTGGGAACTCGGAGTTCCGTGGAAAGGTGCTGCCGACTCTTACGGGTAACTTCGTGACGACCCTGACGCTCTTCCGGGAGGTGACGGTGTCCTTCAACTTCGTCGGTGCGACCGGCCACAAGATTCTCAACCTGACGAAAGAGGCGCTGCGACGCGGGGGCATCTACGATGATGAGTTCACAGAGCAAGTCAGGGAAGCATTTGTGACCGCAAATGCCAAGCCGAACGCTCAACGGACTCCAGAGGAAATCGAAGCGATCAAGAAGTACTGGACGCTGGCGAACCGGTTCAGCGATGAATTCCTCGAAGACGGATCGTACATCAAGCTGCGCGAGGCGGCTATCTCGTACTCGCTGCCCCGTTCGTGGGTGTCGTATGTCGGGCTGAAGAATATCGACCTGACACTTTCTGCCTACAACGTGTTCACGATAACGAATTACGAAGGCTTCGATCCGGAGGTCTCTGTCGGTGGAGCAAGCGTCCTGCACCGGGGATCCGACTCGCAGTCGATTCCGAATCCGCGCATGTTTGCACTCAGGACATCCATCACCTTTTAACCGTCAGGAGGAACATTTGTCATGAAGAAGAATCACGTAAGTGCTTTGGTGGGATGTCTGCTGGCGGTGGCCCTGGTGGTGGGAGCCTGCGACAGCTCGTTCAAAGCCAAAGACTCAACAATCATATCACCGGACAATGTCGTTGGCAGTGGATATCCCGGGGCCACTGTCATGCTTCTCGGCTCCTGGGTCAGATTGGTCAATGTCATGGATGATGTGAGCCAAATGCCCGAAGTGGCTACGGACAACGTGGACGAAACTGACTCATTCCAGTCCTCTGCTGATTTTGACAGGGGCGTCTGGCATCCCGGGCTGCTTGAAATCAATGTTGTCTACTCGGGACTGCACGACGCGAGAAAACAGGCCGACCTGTTTCTGACTGAATATCTTGATGCGTTCGACCTGAACGTTCAGTACCCGACGACAGCAGGGACGCCACCGATGGCTACGAGGAAGAATACGTTCCGTGCCTACGCAACCCTCATCCGAGGTTGGGCTACTCTGTATCTCGGCCTTCTGTTTGACGAAGTGAACTTTGACCAAGGACAGAGAGTGAGCGCACAGGCTGCCATCGATAGGGCGATTCAGGATCTGAGTGAGGTGGAGGCGATGTACGGCCTTCCCTCGAACGCGCCGGAGACGCGGTGGAACAGTCTGAACATCCGGAAGGCAGCCAACACCCTGCTGGCAAAGGCGTACCTCCAGTCCGGCAAGTTTGCGGAAGCTCTCGTCGCCAGTGGCAAGGGTTTGCTCAAGAGCGACACGCAGGCCGATCGATCGGTGCTGGCTGCGTACGAGCAGGCTGCGGGAAGCGGACCGGGCACAGGCTCGAATGTTCTCTTCAGCACCTCTGCGGTCGCGAACTCAACCAATCCGAACAAACGCTTCTCGATGAACAAATTCTTCATCGTGGAGGATCCAAAAGACAATCGGGTCAACCTCGACTCAGCGACGACGGGCGGGCAGCGGTTTGTTCAGTTCGGTGGGAACGACCGAAATATCGATCAGGGCTATGTGCTTGATTTCACGGCGCCGCGGGTGCTCAGGAAAATGGCATCGACTACACTTGCGGGCTCATTCATCCGGATTCTGTCGTGGCAGGACAATACGCTGATGTCAGCCGAGGCAAAGATCCGTTCCGGGAACATTGGCGGTGGTATTGCAGACATCAATACGATCCGTTCCGACGTCAGAACGGATGCGGGTCAACCTGTGCTACTGGCATCCGCGACTGATCTTCAGTCAGCCATGGTTGCGCTCGAGTACGAAATCCGAATGGAGCTCTGCGGGGAAGTCGGTCACTACTTCATTGCCTTACGCCGGTGGGACCAGAATCACCATGTGAATCCTGGCAAGAAGTACACTCTGCCAATCCCGAGTACGGAGTAGCGACGACGATACCCGCTCGTCACGTCCTGGCTAGGGGGCCGGCGCAGTCGAATCTCGACCAGCGCCAGCCCCCGGCGTGATAG
Source organism: Ignavibacteria bacterium (assembly GCA_016873755.1). Taxonomy (GTDB): domain Bacteria; phylum Bacteroidota; class Ignavibacteria; order UBA10030; family UBA10030; genus VGWB01. The sequence goes on from VGWB01000029.1 coordinate 23,661, forward strand.
AGAAGAGAAGGAGACTAACTATGGAGGTAGTGAGGTCACATATCAGACTCATCAGTCCGTTGCTGCTTGTTCTTTTGCTAGTCCAGATCGTGGGTTGCGCATCATTCGTCCCCCTCGAAGAAAACGAGCAATCCGGCCAGATCTCTGGTCTCGAGGCACGTTTGCGCGTCCTTACTCGCGATCAGCTTACGTATGTCTTTCCGAGTCAGCAGTACACCCTGGTCTACGGCGAGAACTCGACCATCAGTGAGGTCAAGGGCTGGGGAGACAAGTACAGCTCCTTCGGCCTCATCGACAAAGGCTATTTTGAGATCACCAGAGATCAGATCAGAATGGTGGAGATTGAAAAGGTGAAGGCCGGTCACATCGCGCTCATCGCGGGCGCAGTCGTCGGCCTGTCAGTCCTTGCGTATGTTGGAGTGAAAGCTGTCGAAGGCGACGCAGGTTCAGGCAGAGGGAAAGCAGAAGGACCTCCGCAAGGCAATTGAGGCGCGGAGAACGTTCCCCTGGAAACAGGGGTCAAGCATTGCGTTTCCAAGAAGATCCTCACCGGTGAATACCCCGAAGGATGTTGGGGGAAGCTGGTGAGGATTTTTCTTTGTCGGATTGGCGCGAGCGATGAGCCGAAATAGAAGGGGGATTACTGCTTCATCACTGAGAAGTACATCGAAACACTGTTGAACGCACTGAATACCCCCAGCCCGTTCGTGATATTCGTCAGCGGTTCGTTCAACACCCGGGCAGCGCACGGAACAATTCTAGGATTACTCCGTTATCTCTTTGTGCGGCTCCCTATCGTACAATGCACCACCCGGGGAGAGATGCAGGAGGAATTCCTAGAATTGACCCAGCGTGCTTCCTGCAGGAACATCTCCCACGGGACACGCAGCTCGCTCAATTAAACGAGCCCGAATCTGATTGTGTCCAAGTGCATGGCAGCCCTCTCCCGAACTGGCCTCATCTCATGAAAACGGTCCTCATTCTTACGCTCGTCGGCGTGTTTCTGAGCCCTCTTGCCATTGCACAGGATGCCCTCGTCACCGCCACTGTCCTTGATTCAGATAAACGCGTACCCTTGTTCGGTGCCAACGTAACCTTGATGAGCAGGGTGGACACCGCAAGCAAAAGGTTCAGCACGACAGACCGAGAAGGCATATTCTCTTTCTCAAGGGTCAAAGAGGGGGCGTACACGCTGAGGATATCCTTTATCGGGTATGAAGAGTTGAGCAGGAATGTCACCGTCACAGGGGGCGGAGTGAGTCTTGGGATTCTCTATTTGTTGCAGAGCTCAGTCGTGATGAAGGGTATGGTGGTTACCGGCACGGTTCCCCCTGTTGATCAGGTTGGAGACACCCTTCAATTCCATTCGAAAGCATTCCAGTTGAATCCCGATGCAAGTGCAGAAGACCTGGTCTCAAAATTACCGGGTGTAACGATAGAGGATAATACCGTCAAGGCTCAGGGTGAAGATGTCCGACAACTCTTGGTCGATGGCCGACGGTTCTTCTCCGACGATCCGATGATCGCTCTGCGCAATCTGCCTGCTGACGTGATTGAGAGAATCCAGGTGTATGACAAACTGAGCGACCAAGCAGAGCTCACTGGATTTGACGACGGGCAGGCGATGAGAACGATGAATATCATTACGCGAGTCGATAGGCGGAGGGGAGAATTCGGAAGAGCGGTTGGCGGATACGGCGAGCAAGGAAGATACCAGACCGTGGGGAATGTCAATATCTTTCGCGGCGTTCAACGCATCACCCTTCTGGGCCAGAGCAACAACATCAATCAACAAGGTTTCACCTTACAGGACTTCCTTGGTGCGATGGGCGGGGGATTAGGAGGCGGCATCCGTGATGGCATGCGGGGCGGTCTCATGGCCGGAGGCATGCGTGGACCCGGCGGGATGGGAGGGGGAATGCGCGGAGCCGGCGGAGGAGGAGGAAGGATGCCCTTGATTGCAGGTCCAATACAAGCTGAGATGGCCGGCAATTTCCTCATCGGGCAACAGAACGGAACGAACACGACTCACGCCCTGGGCGGTCAGTTTTCCGATTCGTGGGGAACCGGATTGGACGTGCAGGGCAACTACTTTTTCAACCTCACGGACAACCGACGTGATGAGGTTACCAACCGCCAGTATTTCGTCACGGCCGACACGAGTCAGTTCTATCGGGAAAATAGTCTGAGCAACAGGAGCAACTACAACCATCGTCTGAACATGAGAATCGAGTATGATCTCGATTCCTCCAACACGCTCATGCTCGTGCCTCGTCTCAACCTTCAGTCGAATTCTTCAGCCAGCAATTTCATCGGGATGAACTATCTGATGGAGAATTTACTCCTGAGTCAGTCGGCAACGAGGAATGAATCCGACGTCGGCGGCTACACGTTCTCGAACGGCCTCATCTACAGGCACAAATTTGAAATTCCGGGGCGCACTCTCTCGATTCAACTCAACGCGAACCTCAACGACCGAGACAGCAAAGGGAGTCTTGAATCAGGCAACACATATTTCAGTGGAAGATTGGTGCAGGGAGACTCTCTGGATCAACGAGCAAACTCAAGGACGAAGGGATATACGCTCTCTTTAAATCTTGCCTACACCGAGCCCGTCGGCGTTAACTCGCTCGTGCAACTGAGCTACAACGTCTCGTTCGCGAACAATTCCACAGACAAGAAGACCTACAACTTTGATCCTCAGAGCCGCGAGTACGATCTGCTCGATGCAACCCTGTCGAACGAGTTGGAAAGCGACTATCTCACCCAGCGGGCAAGCTTAGGCTACCAGTATCAGGGTTCTGAATGGAACTTCTTGGCTGGTGTGGGATATCAAAGCGCGGCGCTGTCCGCAAGGAGAGTGTTCCCAACACAGGGTACGACGGACAAGGCCTTCACAAATGTGCTACCAATGGCGACACTGAGGTGGCGGTCGTCCCGGACAAACAATCTGCAGATTCTCTACAGGACGGTGACCAATCCCCCGGCCATCAGTCAGTTGGAGAACGCCATCGACAATTCGAACCCGCTCCTTCTCAGCACGGGTAATCCCGACCTGAAGCAGTACTACACCCACTCCCTGACGACGCGCTACAGCTACACGAACGTGCAAAATATGAACAGCGTTTTCGTTCTTCTTTCCGGGGCGATCACTCTCGATTATATAGCCAATGCGCTACTTCTGGCACAGAGCGATACGCTGCTCGAAGGGGGAGTGCTCCTCAAGCAAGGGTCGCAATTGTCCAAGCCTGTCAATCTCGGCAGACAACGCACTCTTCGCAGTATGGTGAATTATTCCTTCCCGGCGAGTTTCATCATGAGCAACCTGAATCTCAATCTTG
>VGWB01000030.1 GCA_016873755.1 Ignavibacteria bacterium
TGCCAGATGCCAGCCGTTCTCGATGACACCGTCCAGCGTCGGAGTAAAAACTGGAATAACAGTGTTCACACGATAACGCGGGTAGGGATCATTCCCGTCGAGAATTCCATCGCCGTCCGTGTCAGGATTATTAGGATCGCTTCCGCTATAGATACCATCCAAAGCTTCTTGCCGGTCAGAGTACCCATCTCCGTCCGTATCGGCGTTTGAAGTACTGCTGCGGAAGCGCGCTTCGTCCAACGGCAGAAGGGAATCGTTGTCCGGAAAACCATCCTTATCTGCATCAACCGCTTCGTAGATTCCTCCCCATTCAGGTAGCAACCTCTCGTATGAATTGAAAGCACGAAACATCTTTGCTTGGAAATCCAGATGCTCGCCCGAGGCAACAGGAAAATCCGATGGTCGGTCACCGTGGTACATATCGGGCTCACCGTTCACGTCATAGAGCGCGTCGAGAGCGTGCTGCACTTCGTGGATGAATATCCACGTCAGTCCGAAATTGATGCCAGTTTGGTAGGCGGGAAATCGAACGCCCGTCCCGACAGGCCACACTGAATGGGAAAAGCCTGTGCTGCGTATCGGTCCGGGTAAATTCAAATTCAACACACCGAAAGACCAATACCCGCTTGTTGCAGGCGAAATGCGAAAAACAATATCATACTGTGTGTTCATAACGCCCAGCGCTTGAAGATCGCTCGCTGTCCGATTCACCGCATAATCACCTGGATTGGGAAAATCCTGGAAGGCATCAATGAGATAGTAAGCGAACGGCGTGTTGAGTTTCATCCCGGAATTCCGCCAATAGAAGAGTCTGCCAGCTTCAAGCATTGTGCGAATCTTAGCAACGTCCACATCCGAGATAGAACCGCGATTGGTGTTCCTGTAAATCACAACGGCAACCTTGAGATTGGCATATGCGTAAAGTCCTTCTCTGGAATTTAGGGTCGTCACGAAGATTTCGCTCGACTCACCCAATTCCTTCTTGGCGTCTACTCTTCCTTTGACTCTGTAATAAAGTCTTGTGCCGAGCGGCAAACGAGAATCGATGAACGTCGTATCCAAGCCACAGTAACCGACGGGCTGATCGTATGAACCGCTCTCGGAACGCCGGTAAATGTTGTAGCCTTTGATGAGATGACCCAAGTCGGGTAAGGGATTCCACGAGAGGATAACTGTGGTGGCGCGAGGAAGAACGCTGAGTGAAAATGAGATCGTATCAGGCTCGGTCACTTCTCTCGATGGCATACTGTAATCTCCACCACTCGATATGGCGAAAACGATATAGCCGTGATAGTAACTTCCATGCGTAGTGGAATCAACGTAAGTAGCAGTCGTGAGATTTGACGCGAGCCGCTGGTAGAGACTACGTGGCTTTCCGTTCGATAACGTATCTGAAAAATCGCGGCGGTACAGGGCGTACGATACACCGGCAACCGAATCCCACTGGATCACCCGACGTTTTTCAGAGTTGAGCGATAATCTGACATTTTGGGGTTGCGTTGGAATGTTCTTCTGGACAAGATTCAGAAAAAGGGGAAATCGCTGCAACGGAATGTTGCTCATCAAGTCAGAAAGCACCGCTTGCTCCCCTCGTGCACTGCAGGTGAAGCGGATGAAGACGCTGTCTCCAACCTTCAGACCCGGATTGGCGAAGTTGCCAAGTTCGACTCCGAATGTGCCCTTGCCATCGATGTTGGGATCAGTTGATAGACTCCAACGCGGCGCATTCTCGGTCAGCACTTTGCTTTGGTCTCCATTCAGGTAGCAGACGAACGTGGCCGCAGGAGCCTTATGAGTGCACAGTGAACCATCAGAGTGATAAACAAAGTTTACATAGAAGACCGAATCACGCGTTTGCGCGTTGAGCCGAAGTGACAACGTGAAAGGAAGTAAGACAATGACGGAAGTGATCCTCTTTCGATTCATGATGCCATCAACAGAACTAATCTAGTCTCAGAACGTAAGCATTTCCGTTTAAGCCTTGGAAAGAAAGAACATTAGTTTTCTTCTTATCCTTTTGTTTGTATACCTCATTGCCACTTTTGCTGCGCACAGTCACCGCTGTAGGACGGGGGGAGCGATATTCAAACGTGATTTTCATTCGCTCCAGTTCTTCAAATTCGTAGGTTACTTCAAAAGCGACCCCTCTGTAGTGAAGATTCCTGACAACGTATCGCTTCCCGGCCTCGACGAAAGTCTTCGGAAGGAACGGTGCGAGGAAGAATTCTGTTGCCGACTCATTTTCTTTCTCTCGAAAGCCAACGATGGTTCGTATGATGTGCATCGGCAGTGTCGCTCCCCATCCGTAATTTTCCCCTCCTGCCGGACGGTCTTTCACAGGCCAGAATTCATTGGCTACACCGGCCACTCGGTAGGAGAAGCGGTCAGCCTCATCTTTGAATCGAACTTCGCGCGCATCGGTCCTTGCGTAGACCCGATCAGCCGTCTCGGCGACGATCTCGGATGCAACCAACGACTCACTAGCGTTCCATGCTGCCTCGGTGAACGTGATGAGATGCGGAGGCCATTCGAGCCAATGTCCAGGGTTTGCCCGGAAGTATTGGAACATCGGCTTCACCGCCTTGATTTGCTCGGCCGTCGCAATGCCGCACGTGACAGGCGTAAGCATCATCACGTCGAAGTAGTTTTGAAGGATGATCGGTTGCTTCGTTCGTGCATGGACATCTCGAAACCATCCGTCGAAAAACATCTGGCGCGTGTTCTTGATCCGGCGATCTGCAAGCGTCCGCCACCAAGGGAGATCCATCGATTTGCCCGCCACGGCGGCGAACAATTCCATCGTTTGCATAGCCTCGGCCATGCTCGCCTCAACATCCACCGTGCGCACGAAATCTGCCACGGCGCCCGCGTTGCTCTCAGCAACGAGAAAGCGCTTCGACCCATCCTGACCGGACTCCCAGCTATTGTTGCAGTGCAGCCAGCCATCCTCATCCGTGCGATGCTCGAGCCACCATTCGATGTAGGCTTTGAGGTGGGGATAGAGATTTCTGATCCACGCGCTATCCAACGTCGCAAGGTAGATCGATTGGATGACATGAAACGGATATCCCCACATCGGCGCCGTGCCGCATTCGGAACCATCGGATGAAATCATGTTGACGCTGCCATCCTCCCGTGCACAGGGAACGTTCGGCGCTAAAGCATCGGCAAACGTTCCGTAGATGACTTCTTGTGCAAGCCCTGGATTGGCATAGCTAAGGGTCATCATGTCGAGACTCGTCTCACCTAGGACAACGCGTGGAGAGTGAATCTGCATTGCATCCCAGGGGTGCCTAAAGATCCCGCTTGGTGGCCGCACGTTCATTCGCAGCGTTTCGAAATCGTATACCCATCCGCGCTTCCAGGTCTCTGGCCAGTCGCCGACCAATATGGGGCAGCGAGACCAGAATTCTTGATCCTCTTTGAGTTGCTTTCGGAGGTTCTCCAGTGCGAGCTTGAACCCAGTTTTGAGTTCATCGGCGGCCCATTGTTCATTCTTGCCGCGGCTCAAACAAACGAGAACCGACCGACCAGAGCCGGCCGGTATTGTCACCAGGTATCTCTGCGCCATCCACAACGGACCGCGTCCGCGTGTGAACGCCGTTGGAATTGTTGTGTGATCACCACTCTGGATCCATCGCTCCCACTCCTTTTCGCTGTCGGTCGCCGTGTAGGCGACGCATTTGAGACTTGAACCCAGGACAAAGACATCCCCATACGCCCATACTTTGGTGATTCCTGCGTCAAGCTCCGGTGAATGCTTGGCTGTGAGCCCATCGCTCCCCCACCACCTGAGATCTCCTATTTCGTAGATATTCGTTGTGTGCAGCGTTATCTCCTGAGTTCGCGTGCTGACGTTCCGCAGCTCGACGAGACAGGCAAGCGTATTCTCGCGTGGCAAGAAATACTTCAGACTGGCGACAATCGAATCACATTTCCAGTCGTAGCTCATCATGTGCTTGGTATGATAGGCAGAGTAGAGTTCACTCTGATGCTTCCCGAAATCCTCCGGGTGCAGGAAGGTTTTCCCGCCATAAGTGACGCTTACCTGCAGCAGCGAAAGATAGTTTACGTGATCTCGGACCCCACCACCATAGTTCCCCCTGAATTCAGCACGCCACCATCCAAATCCAAGCGGCGGAAATGACCGAACGACACCGCTGCGATTAAAGACCATGCTGTGATAGGGGTTGTCGATGTAGCCGTGTGGGGTGTACGTATTCGCTGGGAATGCTGACGGCAGAGCGATCGGCCGGTCGGGAGCTGAGATGGATAGACCCTGCGCGGGACTGAGGCACGACCAAGCTCCCAGCACCGCGAGCCAGAAAACAAATGATGCGATCCTCAAGCAGTTCTTCCTTCTCAAGACGCTTATTGTTGATGGAATAAGACCGTTGAGTGAATACCTCCTAGTTGAACACTGTTGTCAAGTCAATGGGCGAGAGCGAATGGGGGGAGAGGTCTGAAGAACATCAACCACGAACTTCGATCCAGCGGCGGCAACTGCTTTCTCATTTCAACTCCTTGCCACGTCTGCCGACGCGCCAACATCGTCGATGCCTATTCTCAAGCAACATCGCCAAGCCCGCGCCGCACATAGATCAGGTCAGCTCGGTACCGACTCAGCTCAAAATGCAAATCCGACGCCAAACCGATGAGCGGCACCCAATAAGAGAAAGTTGCTGTACGAGTAGTCTGCTCGCATCCGATAACCGCTCACATCGAACTGCACACCGCCCCCGAACGAATACGTGGCAACGCTGTGGTTCAGTCGGTAGCCAGCACGCAGGAAGAACATATTCAGATAGTTCCACTCAGTGCCCACTTGTGCCATCGGCTGGCCCTCATTCGGTTTCACGCCAGAACCACTGATCCAGAGTTTCTGAGTCTCCCCGTCAATGGCATTGATGCCAAGTCCAAACGTGAAATTTGTCGGCAGTGGATACGACTCGTTGACGTATTGGATGCTCGAACCAAAATTACCGATCTGCATGCCGAATCGGAACCCGCGGAAATTCGAGACATAGAGCGTAGCAATGTCAAGGGAAAACGCGTTCGCAGAAAAACCGGAGTAGAGGGACATCGTGATGTAACTGATCGTCGCGCCGAACGATACCCGGTCCGTCAGGTTTCGTGCGTAGCTGAGACCGAACCGGTAGTTGCCCGCGTAGAATGTTTCTCCGGTGCCCTCAGGTTGAAGTGGTGTCCGCACCTTCATCTCGTCGGTATACAGTCCGGTGAACGACAAGCCGAGCGCTCCAAGATCACCGAAATTGCGGGCGACGGCAAGAAACTCATGGTTGATTCCCGCAAACCACATCGTATGGTTGAACACAACGTCCGTTCCCTGCATCCAAGGCAGGGCGGCCGAGTTATAGTACGTTGCTTCGGCACCGTTCACTGCGGCGATATAGGCATCGCTCATCGCCGTCCCTCGTGGGCTCACGCCAATTTTCAGGAACTGTGCGTCGGTGCTCCCGGGGCGATTGTATTGGGAATAGAGTAGGGCAGGAAGAAGCACCACAAAACCAAAGATCCTACGAATCATAGTAATCCTCACACTCACATGATTCTAATCGTTGCCGTCATCATTTGATGACCACGAACTTCCCTATTTGCATCTGACCATTCTTGAGATCTTCAACCGAGAAGAGATAGATCCCGCTCGCAATTGCCTGTCCGACCGACGACGTAAGATTCCAATCTTCAAATCCTTTGTTCGGGTTGTCGTGCCGAATGGTGCTCACAAGGTCGCCAGCCAACGTGAAGATTTTGATCTCACACCGCTCCGGCAAATTGATAAACTGAAGGCGCCGGTCTTGCTCCATCCACCAAGGTCGGGTGCTCTGTGGTTTTTCCCATGGTGGGTTGTAGGAATTGTAAGGAATATCACCGCGGTACGGATTCGGCACAACGGCAACATCGCTAACGTTTTCCATCGACGCCGCTCCAGGCACGGCGCTTCGGGCATTGGCGCCTAAGCTGCTTTCCCGAGATGGAAAGTTGATAACACGATCAGGCATCGAGAATGCCGTCACCGTGTAGTAGTATTCCACGTTGTTCAACAAACCCTCGTCCTTGTACGCATATTGCAGACCTGTGTTATAACCCTCGTTATTCACAATGTCGTACTCCGCCAAGAGCGTCCAAGGACCGTCAAGACTCCTGGTGCTTCTATACAGCCGATATCCCTCAAACGGTTTCTTCACGGTATCAGCCCGGTAGGGATCCTCATACAACTCCGGATTGACATCTCCAGGACGGGGTTCCCAAGTGAGTGTCACGCTTTTATTTGCCGTTGACACTCGGAGCGGCGGTTTAGGCGGCGGCGAAGGTACCCTGAAGTTTCTCTCCTCAAGCCAGTCTAGCAAGGCGACATTTTTGTATATGCCTTCCAGGCCCTTACCAAAAACAAGACCAGCCATGAAACAAACCGTATCCCCTTTCAGCAACTGAAAAGGCCCGAAAGCGATGAAAAACTGTGAACCATCATAGTCCTCTTGATCGCGCATAATCATGCCGGCTGACATATCCAAGTATCTCAGCGGATCTCTGCTTGGAGGACCGAAGTTGGGATCCTGAATCCAGTTGAATGTCCACCGTAGCGAGTGCGAGCCCACGTTTTTCGGGGGATAGATTTTGACGCCTATCGGACTGTATGCCGAACCATCTACGCCCCCCGGTCGATCGACAGCTATCCCCAGATGTTGAGTGGAGTCATAGATTGAACGATCGTCGAGAGCAAAACCCCATCCTTCTACGCGAGTGCCAACATTGCCGTCAAGCCAGTACGCAATGTAGACATCCTTGAGAGAGGTTCGCCTTGGTATGATGTGAAAACGAAAAGCGATGATCTCGTCGAACGGTGGCGAGCTCCATGCATAGCTCTCTTGAACAACGTCCAAATACAACGGTGTGTGCTCACTGATTCTCTGGCTAACTGGATTGTAGTCATTGTATTGGCACACAAAATCCTGATCCGATACACCAACGTGGTTCAGACGGTATGGGATTCTTGCAGTATCCCCTTTCTCAACAACCCAAATGGTATCCGATGACTCCGAGCCCGGATAGAACTCAAACGATGAATGCCAGCTTGTTGTAACCGAAACCAGTGTATCATTTCCAGAAATTGCTCCAATCCAGATACCAGCTTCGCCGATGTGCTCCTCGTAACTGCTAGGAGGGAATTCACAATAAATGAGCCCAGGATAGTTAGTGACCGCTCTCCACAACGCTCCCATATTTGTCACAAGCTGCCGCACCTTCCCCACGTTGTGCACCTTCCAATCAAGTTTGGCCTTCTGTGCAAACATTGTCCCGGCCAGCATGACGCCGATACTCAGAAGAACAAGCCTTTTAAGAGCGCGTGCAGTCATCTTATGGTGTCTTTCCGACTTCGTGCGTGAAAATCCGTCCGTGCATAGGTTGAGTACGTAGAGCTTGTTCTTACTTCAAGACTACGAACTTCCCCACTTGCACGTTTCCGTTCTTCAAATCTTCAACAGAAAACAAATAGATGCCGCTGGCAATGGCCTGTCCGACGGATGACGTAAGATTCCAATCCTCAAACCCTCTGTTCGGATCGTTGTGCCGAAGGGTGTTGACCAGATCGCCTGCCAGTGTGTAGATCTTGATCTCACATTGTTCGGGCAAATTGATGAACTGAATTCGGCGATCCTGTTCCATCCACCAGGGCCGAGTTCCCTGCGGACGCTCCCACGGCGGGTTGTAGGAGCTGTAAGCGATGTCCCCACGATATGGGTTCGGCACGACCGCGACTTCGCCGACCGTCTGTGGTGGCGCCACACCAGGAACAACGGTCTTTGCATTCGACGATAAGCTTGTTTCCTGGGAAGGGAAATTGATTACGGCATCCGGCTTCGAGTAGGCGGTCAGCGTGTAATAGTACTCTACGTTGTTCAGAAGCCCGACATCTCTGTACTCATACTGCAACCCAGTGTTGAAACCGATGTCATCAATGACATCGTGCTCGGCCAATAGAGTCCATGGGCCATTCGGCCCCTTCGTGCTCTTGTACAGCCGATATCCCTCAAACGGTTTTCGGATGGTATCACCTCGCGAAGGATCTTCGTAGAGTTCGGGGTTCGTGCGATCGTCTAATGGGCGCCAGTCGAAACGGACCTCTTTGTTCCCTGTTGCGACTCTGAAAATTGGCCTAGGTGGGGCTGACGGGACCCTAAAACCTTTGCTTTTCAAAAAGTTCAGATAATCCGCGTTCTTCAAAAGGCCTTTCATGCCGTAACCGAAGACCTCGGCCATCTCGACCTTTATCGTGTCATTCACATCTAACTCAAAAGGACCGAAACCGAAAATGATGTGTGCACGAGCAGGATCGAGGCGATTAGGCATGATCGTTCCGCTTGACATCTCTCTGTACAGCTCAGGATCTCTGCTCGGGAGTTCTTCGTGCTCATAGTATTTGAAGCTCCACTTCAGACCTCCGTGGGCAGGGCTCAGCACCTTGAACCCAATTGGGCTGATAGCCGTGCCGTCGTCTCCGTACGGTACGTCTTCGGCGACTGCCATGTGATGATCGGGGAAATAATAGGTATACTCGTCGATAAAATTGTAGCTTGCATTGATGTTTCCGATCGAGCTGTGCATCCAGAAACCTATGTACACATTCTTCAATGGAAACTTCTTGGGAACGATGAAATACTTGAAGATGATGAACTCATCAACTGGAGGTGAGCTCCAGGCATGGCTCGTCTGAGTCACATCCAGATAGAGCGGCGCGTGATTATCGATGTTCAATACATTGTAATCACTGTAGCGGCAAATGAAGTCCTGATCGGATAGGCCCACGTAGTTCGGCCAGTAAGGGATAGGCAGCGTGTCGCCCTTCGATGCGACCCAAATAGTGTCCCACGAAGCGGAAGTGGGGTAGAACTCGTGCGGCGTGTAATGCGTTTCAGTCGTCGAAACTAAAGTATCCCCCGTTTGAGTGACAGCTCCAATCCACAGTCCTCCTTGATAGAGATGTTCCTCGTCGCTTCCCGGCGGAAACTCAGAGTAAATCAAACCGGGGAAATTCGTTCTGCCTTTGTCCAAGGTCCCCATATTTGTGATCACCTGGCGCACCTTGCCAACGTTATGCATTTTCCAATCGAGTTTCACAAACTGGGCAAAAAGTGGCGCCGCACTGAACACAGTGACCAAGAACAAAACCGTCCGGCTCCTGTACCGAGTAAGCATGTGGCTATCTCTTCCCCTTTCCATCAATCGCATCCAAACTAGAAATCCATTCGTATTCCGAGTTTCGTTGTCCGGCCAGTGGAGAATTGGCGAGGATCCATGATGCTGATCATTCTATAGTAATCATAGAAATTCGGTTGTGGACGCTCCACATCCCCGTACCTGAACGGTTTGCCGGTCCACGTATTGAATCCATAGCTCATCTGGATGTTCTTCTGGTCGAAAAGGTTGAAAATATCGAGCGTGAACGCAACACGAGCTCCGAAGATCGAAAGTCCTTTTTCGAATTTCAGGTCTGTGGATGAAAATGATGGACCTGTCGCGGTGTTTTCCCGTTTCTGTGCCTCCACGGGATTAATCGTCGCCTCACCCGGTGTATACGGTTGACCCGTCGAGAACCTGTACAGCACGGTCAAATTCCAGTTGCCCGGAAGCTCAAGCCCAAACAGCGACGGATTCTGACTCTCGCCCGCGGCCAGGGTGCCTTGGAAGATTACTTGATGTCGGACATCCCATCCGAGAGGACGTTCTCGTATGGGGTACGGAAAGTTCGTCTGAGACCGGATATAGTCATCGAATGCAGATGAGGAATAGCCGCTGGTCCACTGGATGGTGTAGGTTGCTCTCCCCGAGACAAAATCTGAATATCTCTTGTTCAACTCAAATTCCAGACCTCGAGCACGCGCGTAACCTCTGTTATCATATAACTCTACTGGTATGCCTTCTTTGCCAAACACGAGCGTGGTCCCAACCTGTTTCGAGATGTCTTTCGCGTAGCTTTTGATGTCGATTGCCCAGAAATCGGACAATTGATGTGTGAAACCGAACTCATATAGGATGGTCTGTTCATAATCAAGGCTCGGATTCCCCGTGAATCCGCCACTGTACGGATCTCGATAGTAGAACTGCAATTCGGGAAGCTGATTGAAATGACCGTACGAGAAGAAAACAACCGTGTATTCTGATATCGGGAAAGAGATCCCAAACCGCGGACTAAATTTGTAAATGACAGGCTTCCAGCCGGCTTTGAGCCCGGTTGCTCTCTCCCAGGTTCTTTGCCAATCACGTTGCATCACCGTCGAGCCTAACGCGAACCCATCTAACCTCAGACCGGCATTAACAATGAGGTACTCCAACTCAAACTTGTCCTGAAGGTACACGGCCGCCACCGTAGGTTTCACCTGAAATACCCATCGGTTCTGACCGAACTCAGGGAATGGCCCGGGCGGAGGAATGGAATCTATACCCTGACCATATCTCGAAAGCTTGACCCCGCCGTCCTGAATGTCGATGTAGCTGATGTCATTGTAGCGTATCTCCATTCCGGTCTTGATGAGGTGTGCCGGATGGACTTGCGAGGTCAAGTCACCCTTGAATGCGAACGTTTTTGTGAGGTCGTCTCGCCAGATGTTCTCGTTTCCACGCTCGTCAAAGAAGCCGGTGCGCGGATCGACCTGCGGAGCAGCAATAGTGGAAAACAACCTCCCGGTGCCGTCCTGGACCCAAAAATCAACTGGTCTCTTCCCGTTCCACGAGCTTTTGTATGCCACGCCGAGGTAGCCGAGGTTCACATTGTAGTATGTGGACTTTGATAGCACGTGATTGATCTGAAGATTGACGGCGTGGTTTGCGCGTTTGAAGCCAATGGTTCTGTCAGGATAGTCCCTCCAGAGCCAATCAAACCTGCTCCACTGATTCCACGAGCCGTGGTAGCTCAACGTCAATCGATGTTCCGGCGAGATATCATAGTTTATCTTGGCGTTCAGATTCTGAGTATTCTCCTGCTTTTCTTCCACCTGCAGACCGAACAAAGCAAACTTTTCTCGCTTCCGGTGATTATCATAGGGAGTGTTCGTCAACGTCCCATTTCCAGAAATGAAAAAGGTGACGCCGCCCGGTATTGTCATTCCCAATGCGGGGAGTAGCTGTCGAGTGATCGGTTCTGGACCCCCAAGGTAAAACGAGCCGTAGTGCGTGTTGTACGATTCTCCCAAAACTCTGAGCTCATCTGTCTTGTATTCTAGCCCCCCCCTGAGAATGTCTCCTCCGGTGCGCGTGGTGATATTCACAACTCCCGACTGTGCCTGACCGTACTCAGCGTTGAATGCTCCCGTCAGCAGCTCAACGCTCTCGACGTCCACCACGTTCAAGTCCACAACGCTGCGTCCGCCGTAAATGGGATGGGTCACAGGCATGCCGTCGACCATATAGAGGATCTCACCGCCGCGCCCACCGCGAATGTGAATGTCTTTCAGACTCTCGTCACGGACCTGAAGCTGAGTACCGTCAGCCAGCTTCAGTGTTTGCGGCACGCTTGAGAGAATCGTGCCCGCCTGCAGCTTGAAGATATCCGTCGTATATTCAAGGCCCGGAGTCTCGCGAATGTTTTCCCTCGAAACCAGCCGCCGCGTGGACGTCACATCCTTTTGAACCATCTTCTGCTCGGCCACAACGACCACCTCTCCCATCTCGACGGACTTCTGCTCCAACTGAACGTTGATTTCCGATGTTAGGTCGATCTGCACACGAACTCCTCGGACAGTCGTGATTCGGTACCCAACCATGGAAAACTGCAGCTCAAACGTTCCAGGGGGGACACGGAGGATGTAGTAGAAACCATTTTCGTCAGACGCTGCGCCAAGCGTTGTTCCCTTGACGATGATGTTCGCGCCGACGAGGGCCTCACCGGTCTGCTTATCGCGAACTGTTCCGGCGATCTTGCCCGTGCTCTGTGCCACAAGCGGCGTCACATCCCAGCACCAGAACAGCAATCCTAGGACGACCGCCGCCGCTCCTTTCAGGCTGAAAGCACTTCTAACCATATCACATCCTCAATTGACATGAAGACTTTGAAGAATCTCCCGCGCCATTACTTTCGCATCATCTTTCCTGATGAAATACATCGGGAATCCCAGCACGACCGCGTCGAACACCGTTCCGTAGTACCGAAGTGCGATGGGCCTTCCGCGGTACGTCACGAACGGACTGTTGTCCGCATTCTTGTAGGAATAGAGAATCTCCGTAAACCCGGCCATCTTGGTGATGAGGTTCACCTGCGCCAACTTCCCGTCATACGGGAAGAAAGCAAGCCTCGCCGAATCAACGCTGAAATCACTGAACGACCCTGGCTTGCCTACCCCACCTAGACAGTCACCCATGATCTGAGTCTCATCGACAGTATAGATGTGCAAGTAATCGTAAACGAATGTCCCGCGGGGAAACGTAAAGGGGAAGTTGCTGTAATACGCAAACGACTTCAGGATTCTCCACCCACTCATCAGGAACTTTCCGCCTACCTTCAGATAGTCCGTGAAGACGGCAATGTTCCTGGGGTCGGAAATCTTGTGCGGCACGACTGCCGGTACATCATCAGCGTGCCAAACCAGGATCTTGTATTGCCCGAGCACTTCCCGCGGTGGCATCCCATTCTTTTTGAAATCCCACGAAACCGAGCCTGGAAACACGTCGGCATAAAATTGATCCACCGTCGAGTCTTGGATGCCGAATGTGATAAACGGATTATTGAACTCGTCTGTCTCATCAATAATCAAGACCTTCTTGTCGAACGGCGGTATCATTAACCGAACGCTAACGGAATCCCCGATCGGATCCACGAGGTTGGTGTTGTTGCGGGACGTCACCTTGATGGTGTGCATCCCGTCCAACGGAGGTTTGAACTTGTTGGGAGGAATGTAGAGTGAAGTGTCCGTTAGCCAATTCCATGGCCCCCCGTCTGCTGACCACGCATAGTCCACCACCTTCCCGCCTTTGGTAGGGTCCACAGCGCTGAAAACCAACGGTACTCCAGACCACCAGTCTGTCACATGATCAACGACGAGAACGACGGCATTCTGTATAGGGGTGGCAATTCGTGTGATGGGTGGAGCAGTTCTGGTCGTATAGAGTATCTTTTCGGCAGGCGATGGATCCGCATCACCATCGTTGTCAATCGCGCGGACGAGGAATCGCTGGCGATTCAATGGCTCAGTTGAATTGAATGCAATTGTGACACTCGATGCAGTCGTATCGGTCCAGCTCGTTGAATCGAATAATGCCCAGTTGTTGTTCGTGCCGGGCACGAGATGATAGGTGAAGCAACGATATTGATACCTCGCGATAAATCCGTCATCATCCCCGCCGCTCCAGTTCAGCGTCACCAGAGCAAAAACAGTATCGGTGTCCTTCGGAATGTTCGCGAGTCTCGTGTCGGGAGGACTATTGGGATGAGGCGGCGAGGTGGGCCGTTCGCATGAGAGCCACAAGAGCACCAAGCTCACGACGAGGAATGGGACAACATAGCGTATCTGTTGAATCATAGCAGCACCACGGTGTTGGAGTCATAATGAAGCATTGAGGTAACACACGCACGCCGTGTTTTGATTGTCTTTCTTCTACAGATTCTCAACACTGGCGACTCGGATCTTCCGCCCAAACAAATACGAATCCCGGTACCGATAGAGCGAACTGAAGGGGAAGATTTCCAGGTCCACTTGCGTAACACGCCCTTCATTGACAGTGATCTTGGCCGGGAATTGCATTTGAGGATGAGTCCCCGGCGGAAGCTGAACCGGGTTCATGTAAACCTTGGGGAGAAAAATCAGGATTTCGTTTGCCGTGAGGGCAAATGCGAGCGAGTCGTATTCCCCTGGGGGAACATATGATTCGAGGATCACATACTTGATGTACCGGCTGTTTCTGGTGTTGATTTCAGTAAAGTCGGTCGGCTTGATCGGAACACCACTCAGCCACTCGCGTCTAATAATGTTGACCGTATCTCCAGGAACACGCGCGATGCTGGGTTCCGCGTACAGCAGTGCATGGTTGTGACCTCGATAGATCTTTCCTTGCGAGATATACAGATAGAATTCATCCCACCTTGAGAATCGCGAGGTATCATTTTGGATGATGATGGTCGTATCCGTTTCGATCGATTTCAGCGTTACCCGCACGATACCGGGGCTCGGCGAGGGCTCAACCCCGGTCCGACAGCTGTTCACACACAGACCAAACACAAGGCAAGATGCTGCAACAAGAATTGACCGCTTGATCATAAGCAATCCTCTTGGTGTGCTTTTTGTTTCGGCGGAGGCTGGTTCTGTGCCAGCCTCCGCCAAAGATCCTAGATCAGCGTATCAGCAGCAACTTTTGAGTCTTCGTCAAATCACCCGCTCTCAGCTGGTAGAAGTAGACCCCTGTGGCCACGGGAACACCCTTGTCATTTGTCGCGTCCCAGGTGACTTTGTGCTGACCTGCATGACGTTCCTCATTGACGAGCGTTTTCACCTGCCTGCCGAGCAGGTCATAGATGATCAAAGAGACCTGCTGGAACTTCGGAATGGTAAACCGGATTTGGGTTGTCGGGTTGAAGGGGTTCGGATAGTTCTGCTCTAAGTCGAACGCCCATGGGATCTCGCTCCCATCCTCATCCGAAATACCTGTCGTCAGACCCGCAGCGGGATAGTTGTAGAGTTTGACGTTGTCGATCTTCCCTCTAAACGGCGCCACGTACCAGTTATTGTCAGCAAGGAACCACGACCGACCGATCCGAAGCGGAGCACCGGCCATTCTTGGCGCTCTGCTCTCTGTTATGGACTTCTTGAACATCAGGTTATCATTTTCGTCACGAATCGACATCGCAAAAGCGCCGTTCGCCTTGTTCCGTTCGAGAACAACGTGTCGCCATTTCCCGCCGTGCACTACTGAAGCCCGCAAGCTATCCTGCAGGGTCGCCGGGCCTCCTCCTTCCCACCAATAGCGTGCAGTAAAAACTGGCTTGTTGGTCGGTGGCCCGTTTCGGAAACTGAGCTCGAAGTTGGCGTTGTTCCAGTCTTGCTCGCTTGACGGATTGATAATGATGCGCGTGGCATGAAGGTCCGCTGAGTCAGCCTTGACCCAAACGTCCAAGGTGAATTCTTCAGCCGCCAGGAACGGGGATTCCGCTTCGACCCAGTTCGAGTCAACTACCACACCCGGATGTGATTGCAGGAGCCACGAGTATTGTCCACCTCCCGTTGGTCTATCCGTCGAGTACTCGACGTACTTGTGCGTCTTGATCTTGGCTTTGTTCGGGGATTGATCAACGGGCGTCTTCCCCGGTCCTTCCTCAAACGTCAGGTCGAGGGTCTTGGCATTCGGCTGGTAGATCAGGAACGAATAGTACGTTGGATTTGTGGCAGCTTCAGCATCCGTCGGCGAAAGGGATGAGAGCCCGTTGTCGTCCGTGCACTTCACATAGTATTGGATCTTCTTCCCAAATGCTTGGCCCGGAATCGACGCGGTGAACTGGTTGGTGCCTGACGGGGTCATGCCGTAACCCGTGAATGATCCAACACTCTCTGTTCTGAAGTACAGGATCGCGCTGGTGATTCTTCCCCCAGCATTCAACGGGAACACAGTAAGCGTGATCGGGTACGATGGCAACGTCGACGGCTGATTCGGTAACACCGTCACATTCGAAATGACTGGAGGTCCTGCGAAATTGCGCACAACGTTACTGATTCGCACTTCGTCCACAAAGCCGTCGAGCCACGAATCGGTGCTCGCGGTCGCAATGCCGACAGCACCTGCCCAGCCAATGTGCACTTTCTGCCTGTTTGTCAGCGGAATGTCTTTGGTCTTGTCGAATCCTTTTGTGATGAACCCTTTGAGGTTCTTGTCCTTATCGTGCACCATGCAGGCGATGAATGCGCGCGCCGTATCCCGGATGAAGGTGAGGTGAACCCATTCACCAGGAACAAACATGTTATTAGGTGATGAAAGGCTGATCCATTGACCTCCGGTAGTGTAGAAGCCCGCGTGGAACAGCCGGTTGTCACCCCACATCTCGAGCCAGTAATTCGGCAAATAGAACACATCGTCACCCGGCTTCATCACCGCGCGCGGCACCCACCGGTAGTCAGCAGAGGTGGCCCCGAACGTAAAGATGTTCACCCACGCTTCGATCGTCCAGCTGCCAGTCATATCAAAGGCTGCAGTGTCGTCGACGGTGATATAGCTTGAGTCGTTGATCGACGAGTTGTCAATCCGGACGCATTGACCCATTCCGGCAACACCGGTGTTGGGAAGGAAGTAGATCTTTGCCGGATTCGTGCTGTGCGGCACGGCATTCGCCGCAGTCTTCCCTAAGGCCGCTGCTGCGTTGCTGTAGTTCCCGTCGAAGTGGAGCAGCAGCACAGTGTATGCGTCCGCTGTGTAGGGACCGCCAATCGTCTCAATCCCCTGTGCGAAAAGAGCGGTTGCACAGAAGATCACCAGACAGGCGATCATGATTAAGGAATGCAGAGGTCTCATTTCATGCCTCCTCTTGATTTGTGAGTTGATACGAACAAACTTCTACCCATTACTACCAAAACCGTTCCCAGCACGCAATCACCCTCACAACCATTTGTCAAACCGTAGGCACTCCCCCCGGTTTTTCACACCTCCTTTCATCTCAATAGGTTAAACATGGATTCGTTCGTCGATGAGCTTCGATGTTCCTGATTGTATCCTCGTCACATAGACGTTTATGCTCTTTCCAGTAGGTTGATGATAGCGATCTCGCACCACGTCAACGAATTCACGTACCCTTGGCTCTTCAACAAGGTTGATTGTACAACCTCCAAATCCAGCCCCCATCATGCGCGCGCCAAGAACCCCACTGACCGATGTGGCGAGCTCAACGAGCGCATCGAGCTCTGTACTGCTCACCTGATAGTCATCGCGAAGGCCTTCATGGGATTCCACCATCCGCTGGCCGAACGACCGGAAATCGCCTCGCTGCAGATCCTCACAACCCTGAAGCACTCGGGCGTTTTCGCGAACCACATACTCACAACGCTTGTAAATGATCGGATCGAGCATAGTCCTGTGCTCCCGCAGCATATCCAGATTCACATCGCGCAAACTTCGGACGCCCGGTTTCACGCGCTGCAACGCCTTCACGCCGACCTCACACTGCTGCCGACGCACATTGTACTCCGACGACGCTAGCGCCCGGCGGACCTCTGTCTCGCACAGGACAATCTCAATGTCGTCGCGGGAGAAAGGAACAAGTTCGTACTCCAGCGAACGGCAGTCGAGCTTGAGGACGTTGCGGTCGCGGCCGAAGATGTTCACGAACTGGTCCATGATGCCGCAGTGCACACCGACGAATTGGTTCTCTGCCCTCTGCGAGAGCTGCACAAGCTCAAGGTTGTCAATGCCGAGATCGAAGAGCTCATTGAGCGCATACGCAAATCCGCACTCCAGCGCAGCAGACGACGAGATCCCGGCACCGATCGGGATGTTGCCGCCGAACACCACCGCACAGCCTCGAATCGGATACCCCACCTTCTGCATCTGGTCGATGACGCCGAGCAGATAGTTCGGCCACCCGTTCGGTGATTTCTTCACCGAAGCTAGGTCACCGACATATTCCTGATTGAGGTCCGCAGCAATGAAGTGGAACCGCGAATCATTCAGCGGCGTGACCGCCATAATTATGTTCTTGTCGATCGCCGCCGGCAGGACGAAGCCCTCATTGTAATCTGTATGCTCACCGATCAGATTGACCCTGCCGGGAGATCGAACCATCAGTGGTCGCTCCGTCCCATGCACGCGTTCAGCAAACAGTTGTTGAATCCGCCGAATCATCTCGTCAAATTCCTGCTCGTCAACTTGCCGTCGTCTTTCGATTCGTCAAAAGAAAGAGTACCCCCCCGATCACCATGACCAGCCCCCACCAGAAGTCCGGGTGAAGATCGGCTAGAACCGTTCTTGTCTCCGCCGGCACGAAGAACCGCGAGATTCCGGAAATCGTCACAACTCCGCCCATCGCCACCAACATCAGCCCAACGAAGTACCAAATGGGCCGCATTTTGGGTTGTTCATGTTCCACGGATCTGCTCCTACCAGAAGTAGATATTGAGAATGATCAGCACGATCAGCGAGAGGACAGCATAGAACGCTGGCCTTCGATACCACGGCACACCCTGGTCGGAGGTCGGCGGAGTCAGACCTTTCACCAAACCGACGAGTTCCTCGTCTGGCTTGCGCTTCGTGAAGAGACTGATGATGATGGTGACGACAAAACAGATGAGCCATGCCCACCACGCGCGCCAGAAGTTGGCCGCCATGTCGCTTGCTACACCAGACAGGGTGATGAGGTGTGCCTCGATCCACTCGAATTTCACTGCAAGAAAAAGGGTGAACGATGATCCCATCCCGGCCAAGAGCCCCCAGAACGCGCCGTTCGGGGTAATCCATTTCAGGAACATGCCGAGCAGCATTGTGGCAAAGAGCGGTGCATTCACCCAGGAAAAAATCGCTTGCATGTAGTCCATAATGCTGGGAAAACTCTTCGCCCAGTACGCCGTGACGATGCTAATCAGGATGCCTACGACCGTCGCAGCCCGACCCATCCAGACGAGGTGCTCCTCTGAAGCATCCTTCTTGAGAACAGACTGGTAGATGTCGTAGGTCCACACCGTGTTGAACGCACTGATGTTGCCAGCCTGTCCTGCCATGAACCCCGCCAGCAGTGCAGTGACGCCAAGGCCGACAAGTCCTTCCGGATAGTACCGCGCAATGAGGAGCGGCAGAGCGGAATCATAGTTCAGATGTCCCCCATCCTGAAGCAGCGCATATCCTGCATGTTTGTCGTTTGCCAGCACGATGGCGATGAGACCGGTGAGGATAACGATGAACGGAACAGCCATCTTGAAGAACGAGGCAAGAATGGGGGTCATCCGGGCTGCGCGTAGGTCTTTGGCGGAGAACGCCCGCTGCACCACAAGGAAGTCCGTCGTCCAGTATCCGAACGAAAGGACGAATCCGAGGCCGAGAACGATGCCACCCCATGTGATTACCATTCCGTTCTGCATCGGATCACCGCTGGTCGACCACAAGGTTGTGTAAGAGACCGTTTGGTAGAGCTCGTCAACACGCCGGAAGATTTGGTCGATGCCACCAATCTCGATGATGCCCAGGATGGAGACCAGAAAAAGTCCAAACCAGATGAGGAAGAACTGGATGATCTCTGTAAAGATAGCAGATAGCAGACCGCTCAGTGTCACGTACGCGGCAACGGTCGCGGCGGACACCCACATGCTGATGTCCCAGTTCCAGCCAAGAAACGTATGGAGAACCAGCGCCATCGCGTAGAGGTTGATCCCCGACACGAGCAGTGTCATGATCGCGAAAGCAACGCCATTGAGCACGCGTGTCTTCTCATCGAAACGGAGCTTAAGATATCCTGGGACCGATTTGATCCTGCCGCTGTAGTAGAAAGGCATCATATAGATACCGAGGAAGAGCATCGCGGGAATCGCGCCGATCCAATAAAAGTGGGCGACGTACATTCCGTACTTGAACGTGTTGCCGGTCATCCCAAGCAACTCGAGCGCGCCGAGGTTCGCGGAAAGAAACGCAAGACCGGCCACCCATGAGCTGTTCTTTCTGCCGGCCAGGAAGAAGTCGGTCTCGCTCTTCGTGTACCGTCTGAGGTAGAGACCGATGCCCAGCACGAAGGCGAAATACAGAGCGATGATGAGCCAATCAGAGAACGCCAGTTCGATTGATTGCATGAGCGGTGGAAGTGTTGTGAGAGAACATGACGCGCACACTTCGTGAGAGACTCAGCGCGGGCGCTTTGGATATGGGAACAGGAAGATTGGAGATCACGCGAACGCGGCAACTCGTCTCACCGCGTTACTCGTTGAGATCGCCTCGCTCCTACTGGGAGAAATGCCTCCACGACACAGAATGCGCGATGTTATCGCTAACAGGCCGGAACGGAAAGTCGACGGTGGGATGCTTGATTCTGGGACGATGTTATCGATAACAGCACATGGCAATGTTACAATTCCGCAGGATGAAAGTCAAGTCCTTTCTGATGCAGAGCGGCCGACTGGGATGGAACGCCTGGCAAGATATGCGACCTGCAGAAACCAGGGGAGGCAACGCACAGTCGTCTGAGGGGGAATCGCCCTTTTCTCGCGACCGTCTTTTCCGGGTTCTGAGAAATCGGTGAGAAGTCCCTGCTTAGGCACCAATGCTTGGCTCATCTCGGTCGTGGTACATCAAGAAGTCGAGCGCCTGGATTTTCCCACCTCCGATCAGCCGCGTTGGACGACATTCAGATAGCTCTTAACCGCTTGAGGATCAACGACCGCGCGAGGAAGAGCGAAGAGCGAACCGTTCCGGGGCGCGTTGCCTGCGACGCGCGTCACGGCGCTTCTCACGTGGATTTCATCCACACCGGTCCACGCAATGATCGCGCTGGCATTTTCGAGCGTGATGCCGGCACCAGCCATGATGGCGATTCGACCGTTTGAGCGCTGAACGAGCTCTTTAATCTTTCCCATTCCCTCAAGAGCCGACGGTCTTCCGCCAGATGTCAGGATTCGATCAATCCCGAGACCGATAATAGCTTCCATCGCCGTATCGAGATTCACGCTTTCATCGAACGCGCGGTGGAAGCTAATGCTCATCGGACGGGCAAGCTCGACGAGCGCCTTGGTGCGAGGGACGTCAACAGTACGGTCACGAGTCAGAACACCAAACACCGCCCCGTGAGCACCAAGTTGTCGCGCAACTTGTATGTCCTTCTGCATAACGGCAAACTCGTGATCAGAGTAGCAGAAGTCGCCTGGTCGCGGTCGTATCATCACATGCACACCGATTCTGATGCTCCGGCAAACCTGTTCAATCGTGCCGGCACTTGGGGTGATTCCTCCTTTGTCCAGCTCAGCGCATAGTTCAACGCGGGATGCACCTCCCTGCTGCGCGGCGAGCGCCGACTCGACGGAATCTATGCAGACTTCGACGATCATGCACCTGCTGCGGCAATGTGGGATTCTACGTAGCGATGAACTCCGCATCAACAACGCGGATCGCACTGTCTTTGAACAACGTGTACTGCAATCCTTTCCTGTAACTGCACGCCCCCACCTCACCATCCCTCCTCAGCGCAATAAAGCCGGCCAAGAAGTCATTCCGCTCTGCGTAGTGCGGCTGTTTGTGAAGGATGCGCTCAAGCGCAAGCCGACATGCCGCTTGCGGAGATTTCCCGTTTCTCATGAGTTCGACGATGAGAAAGCTGCCTGCAACCTTGATGACCGCCTCACCCAGACCCGTCGCTGTGGCCGCGCCGACGTCATTATCGACATACAGCCCAGCCCCGATCAGGGGAGAATCACCAACCCTCCCGCGGATTTTCCATGCCATGCCGCTCGTCGTGCATGCCCCGGCCATGTTTCCTTTTCCATCCATCGCGAGCAGGCCGATGGTATCGTGATTCGTTTTGTCGACCCCGGCCTTCTTGTTCCGGCTCGTTTTCAGCCACTCCTTGAATGCTGCAGCAGCTTGTTCCGTCAGGAGCTGTCGCTTCCTGAAGCCGTGCTTAAGTGCGAATTGCAGTGCCCCCTCACCAGCTAGCATGACATGTTCGGTTTTCTCCATAACGAGCCGAGCTACGGATACTGGGTGCATGATGTGCTCAAGGAACACCACAGAACCGCAATTTCCATTTCCATCCATGATGCAGGCGTCGAGCGTCACCCTCCCCTCGCGATCCGGGTAGCCGCCGTAGCCAACGCTGGTGACCTGCGGGTCGGATTCAGGGATCTTCACCGCATTCTCGACAGCATCGATGAGGCTGCCGCCCAGGTGCAGCGTTTTGATCGCAGCCTCGGGCACTGCACGACCGAAGTCCCACGTCGACAGCACAACCGGACCTGTATTCACGACACCACCAAGATCCTGTTCGACGAGTCGCCGAGCTGCCAACGCAGACGCAGGAAGGAGTGTCGCTGCCCCGACAAGTGATGTTGACTTGATGAATGATCGTCGTTTCATTGGAGATCCTCAGGATGTGAGAAATCTGGCTGATCCACACAATGGTTCATAGTACGTTCATTGTAATGACTCGTTAAGGGAGAATCGACACGCGGGATCAGGACGCCCGACCATCGGGCTGTGTTATGGCGGCATGAGCTGCTTCGGCATTTGAGGCCCCTCAATCGAAACGCTCAACCCCTGGTTCCCTGAGCGCTCGAAGAACCAGACCTCAAGCTTGTGTTTACCTTTGGCAAGATTGACCTTGCCGAACGATTCTTGAAGTCCGTGCAGTCCATCATTACTGATCAAGATCTGCCCGTGATGAACAACTTGCTGCCGTCATCCGAAGCAAGAAAGAGTGTATAGTCACCCTCCGCATCGAGGTTCAGGTAGGCTGTGAACTGCACGCCGTAGTCGTCCTCGCGATGCGGGAAGGACTGAAGGTCGATATCGTAAATCTGCCCGGAGCGGACCGGCGTGAGGGTGTTGAAATCGGGAAGCATATTCCAGCTTCCCTCAAAATATTTATAGACGTCGTACATCACGCCCCACTCGCTCGCGACTGGAAATGGCCCCCCCCGAGCACGAGAGCTCCGGATACGAGGCCAGCGCCGCCTGCGAATGCCCCGGCATTTCGATCTCTGGAACGACCGTCACGAACCGTTCCTTCGCGTACTCGACGACCTCCCGGATCTCATCTTGCGTGTAGAATCCCCCGTGGGGGATATTGTTGTCCATCGTTTCCTTTCGCCACGCGCCGACGGACGTCAGACGCGGGTACTTCTTGATCTCGATGCGCCAGCCCTGGTCTTCGGTCAGGTACCAGTGGAAAGTGTTCACCTTGTACGCGGCCAGCAGGTCGATGTATCGTTTGACGGAATCTTTTGAGAAGAAGTGTCGTCCAACGTCGAGATGCATTCCACGCCAGGGGAAACGCGGCTTGTCCTCGATTCTTATGCATGGTACCGACCATGCGATACCGGGAGTTGGCTGGCTCTTCTCAACCTCAACCGGAAGGAGCTGGTAAAACGTCTGGACACCGTAGAAAACGCCCGCGGGCTTTGACCCTTTGATGACAACCGGGGCATTGGTCACCTTCAGGCGGTAGCCCTCGTCGCCGAGATCGGCATCGGCAGGGTCGAGTGCCAGGACGATCGCGCCTGCTCTTTCCTTCACTCCCACCGCCACTCTCAAGTCGAGTGCGTACGCGGTCGCTTGCCTGAGGCGAGCTGCAGAGTGCTCGCCCACCGAGAGCAGAAGGTCTTTATCCTTGTTCGCAACGACAACCGCCGTACTCGGCCCAATGGCGAATGTTCCATCGTCTCTCTTAACGCTCAGCGGTTGGGGAATAATGGAGATGGTCTCTGCTGCTTCCTGAGGTAGTGATTGTGGAGCCCCGAACAAGATAACGGGACATAAAGTGAGTCCAGCGAAAATCGTGAATGTTGCGGCAAGCATGGGATTACTCCAATATCTTGAGATCACCGCTGATGGTATTTCAGATTTTGAAATTCCGTTTCGCGGCACGATACCAGGTGTCAATGGTGATTTGATTAGAGGAGATATAGTGACAGAGGGATCAGCCCAATCCGCGCCTGACAGCTGACGAAACAGCTTCGCGGCAGGGCCTTTCACGGCGTGCACCGTAGCACTATCACGTTCTTGAAAGACAGATTCTTTGGTGGCGTCAGGAGCCCGCCCCCGCCCGGCTACGCCGTTCGGACGGGCGAACGACTGGTCGTTCAGTCGGGCGGGTTACCTCTTGACGCTGACAGGTATGGTCTCGCGCAATCCTGCACTGAAGTGTCACCACTTCTTTGGGAAGATGCACGCCAATTTCTACACCCTGCTACAGCTTCTTCCGGTGGCGCAGTCGATCCAGCGCGACAGCGACAACGATGATTCCACCTGCGACGATTTCCTGCACCCAGTTTGGTAGTTCCATCTTCGTGCAGCCATTGCCAACAACCGTCATAATCAGCGCGCCCACGAGGCTTCCGAGCACCGATCCTTCGCCGCCGGCAAGGCTTCCTCCTCCGATGACGACCGCTGCGATGATGTCGAGCTCCATCCCGGTTGCTGTCGTTGGATCACCGACTGTAAGATAGGAGAATTGCAGGATCCCGGCGGTTGCAGCAAATCCTGAACCGAGCATGTACACGACGAGCTTCGTCCGCTCGACCGGCACGCCGCACACGCGCGCAGCAAGCTCATTCGAGCCCACCGCGAAAATATGACGACCCTTCCGTGTGTATCTTAGCAAGATCGCGACCGCGACCGCGAGAAGGAGCATCAGCCAGACTCCCGGCGGAAGAAGCATCCACTTCTGCTCGGCCGGCAGGATGTTGAGCAACTTGTTCAGCCAGGTGTTCGGGGTGACGATCATTTGCTCGTTCGCCAGGCCCTTCGCTGCGCCACGCAGAGCGCCCCACATACCGAGCGTGACAATGAAGGGCGCCAGGCGCACCCGAGTAATGAGCATCCCGATCATTGACCCGCAAATCATGCCGCCCGCGACGCCTCCGAGCGCAGCCGCCAACGGAGGCGCCCCGCTGTTCAACAGCAGGGCGATGATCACCGTTGTAAGTGCAATGACCGATCCGACGGAGAGATCGATCCCACCGCTGATGATCACCATCGTCATTCCGAGTGCCGCCGTACCCACGACAGCTGTCTGCAAAAGCATCAACTGCATGTTGTCGGCCGTCGCGAATCTACCTGGAGTGAGGATTGCGAAGAGCGCAAACACAAACACAAGCCCTGCAAGTGGGCCCAGTCTTTTCAGCCACCCTTTCATAAAGGTCACAGGGTCCTGGGACCTACTTCTTCAGGCCGTTTTTGATCTCTTCGAGGCTCACGCCCAGCGTCGCTTTCGCTACGGCGTTGAGATCCGCTTCCGGGCCCTGGAGATGAATGGTCCGATTGACGTGTGTCCCCACCTGGTTTGGCTTCAGTGCCAGCGCGGGCGAAGACGTTTCCAGTTCGTAGAACCTTCCCAACTGGGGTGCGCCCGGCTTCGGCGGACCATCGTTGTAGCTGTTGACGACGTCGCCACCGTAGGGATGCTCCTGGATTTCCCACATCGAGTTCACATAGTCCTTCGCGCCCTTGGGGAAAGTGAACTGCACGATGGTGAGGACGCGGTTGACGGCATCGTAGCTGCCGAGAATTGGCTGCGTGCGGCTCGGTGAGACACCAATCTTGCTCCGATAGTTCCCGTCTGCAGCAAAATAAATGACGCCATCCTTGATCATCAGGCGATCAGCCGGGACCTTGCCGAAGTACGCATCATTCACGATGGGTCCGAGCTCGGACTCCGGTCCTTTCGTAAATGGTATCGCGACGGTCGTTGCCGGTGACGCGTTGAACATGCCAAGAATCCAGATGGAGAGCAGCCCTGAATCCTTCACCCACGGATTCGCTCCAGTGTTCTTGATCGAGTTGATGGATTCGTAAGCAACAATCTTGACGGATGGCTTCGCCGTCACACCGAGGTGCTTGTTCACTTCCTGTGTTGTCAGCAGCTTGATTTCACGCGTCACCTCGAGGTCGAACGTCGTTCCGGAGTAGTTCGTCAGTCGCATCGTTCGTCGGCAGACGACACGTTCATCGCTCTTGCTCACCAATTCGAACGGCTCCGTATCGATCGAAGCCGGTGTGAACCAATGGTCAAGGTCGAATGGATCACCCTTCTTGAAGAAGATGGAAAACTGCCCGCCTTCCGGGCCGATCCAGAAGCGGTCCTCTCCGCCGTAGACATTGATATGAGGCTGCTTTTTGCCCGAAGAAATCAATTCTCGATTGACCCATCCGTAGCTGACGCCTGTAGTGCCAGCGGCAGTGCTCGTCATGACGCGGCATTGATAGGCCGGGATGACAGCGACCTGCGTCGCCGCTGTTTTGTCGGATAAAACGATGACATCGACATATTTCTTGAGGAACGCGAGGTCATCACCGAATGCCGGTGCATTCCCACTCCCTTGTGATGATGCACCCTGAGTCATCGTTGCGAGTATCATGGCTGTAAGTCCCATCCATTTCATGATTGAATCTCCTTTACGGTGAGTCGAGCAGCTTCTTGATTTCCGGAGAATTGAGATTATTGCGGGTTATGAGCCGAACGCCGGTATCGACGGTGGTCGGAACTTTCTTCCCCCGGATATGCTCCAGGAGAATCCTGACACCCTCGTATCCCATACGGGTAGGGTCTTGCGCGACCAACGCGTCGATCTCCCCCATCTTCAGCGCTTCGATGAGAGGGGGCGACGTATCGAAACCGACGAACCTTACCTTGCCAGCAAGGTTGTTCTGTTTGAGCGCGAGAAGCATCCCAAACGTCGAGGACTCGTTTGGACAGAAGATGCCGTCGGCTTCTTTCAGCTTGTCGATGATGTTCATGCTCTGCGTCTTCGCCTCGCCGGCCGTTGCCCCCGCATACCGGTTGTCCACGATCACCTGCAAGTCTTTGCTCTTCCCAATCGCCTCGAGAAATCCTTCCTCCCTTTCCGTCGTGCTCGCCGAACCGACCTGATATCGGAGCAGAACGACCTTCCCCTTCCCGCCAAGCAGCTTGCTGAGGTGCTCGCCGCCCAGATAGCCCCC
>VGWB01000031.1 GCA_016873755.1 Ignavibacteria bacterium
CTCACCGTCGGTCGCCGTGATGTTCTCTTCAGAACCGCTCAAGCCACTGCAGCGGCGCGGAGGTACAGCGAAGCAACGAGGTTGTTTCAGAGATACCGGGATCAGTTCCCGGACGATCCTCGGGCCGGCGAAGCTCTTCTGGGAGCCGCACGAACGTTCCTTGATCAAGTCAAGGACTACCGGCAGGCGTTGATTCTGTTTGAGTCTGTGGTTCGGGAATATCCAACCAGCGCTGTCGTTGATGATGCGCTCTTCGGCTCAGCCGAGGCGCTGCGTCTATCGGGGTCGCTCGAGGCCGCTGTGCAGACGTATGAAGCGCTGATCCATCGGTTCCCCGCGAGCGAGTACGTCGGGAGGGCGCGGACCGAAGCCGAACAGATTCATCTCTTCCAACTCAAGAACAAGGATGCGGGGCTTGAAAAACTTGCACTGCTCATCGGAGATGTCATCGCCCAGGAATCCAAAGCAGACCTGGCATTTCGGCTGGCGGAGATCTACTTTCATGATTTGAAGGATTACCAACAGGCGGCAGATCAGTACGGTCGTGCCCTTCAGGCCCAGCTTCCGCAAAATCGCCAGGTGGTTGCATGGTACAATCAGGCGAAGGCGTACGAGTATCTTGCTCTCCGGCAAAAGCTGGAGCGGGGAGACGCTGCGAACAGCACCCTCGCAAAGGCGATCGCAGCCTACGACACCCTCGTGCGGCGATTTCCGGAAAGCCAATCTGCCGATGACGCAATGATCGCCGCTTTGAAGCTCAGGGTTCAACAAGCAGGAACGGTCTCCGAGATCAGAACCGCCGGCATTACGTTCCTCAACACCTATCCCTCAGCCAGAAGGAAGGACCTGGTGCACTTTGCGCTTGCGGAAGGATATCGCGGAGTGAAGGCGTTCGAGGATGCGACGATGACATATGAGTGGGCGCTGCGATCGAATCCTTCTCCTGATATCCGTCCTCATGCGATGTACGGCCTCGGCGAATCCTTGCTTGCAATGGGAGCGCGGGACACGGCAATGGCCGTGCTGGAAGACTATCTGAACAAATACCCCGGTCATGAAATGAGTGCCAAAGCCGCGTGGGCGCTTGGCCAGTATCATTCGAGCAAAGGGAACGCGGTTCAGGCCGTGCGGTTGTATCAGTCCATCGCGCAGACATACTTCTACACCGACCTGAGCAGGGATCTCGATGCTGCCCGCGGGGATGCCTACTATCAGGCCGGGGATTTCGCGAATGCCATCCAGTCGTACCTGACTTATTTTCGTGCCCGGGGAGCGGATGTGGTTGAGCGAGCCGAGGTCCCACGGAGGGTGCTTCTCAATATTGCCTCCTGCTACGATCGTACTGGTGCTCGTGCCGACGCGAAACGTTTCTATGCAGAATACTTGATGCGGGATCAGTCCTCTGAGGAGGCCGGACAAGTGTACTACTCCCTGGCGACGATTGCTCGTGGGGAGAACAACGTTGCGCTCGCCACGCGGTATCTTCAGGAGGCCAGTCGCTTGTCGGGTGGTCCATCGGGGGGCTTTAATCGGGCGGGTTTTGAGGCTGCGGAGTTGCTCTTTCGCAATGAAAACTATGCTGACGCTGTGGTCCGCTACAGCGATCTGGCACAGAAGGCGGAGACCGATAGTCTGAAGCAGTATCTCATGTCGCGAGTTGCTGTCTGCTACTTTCGCCTGAACAATACGAAGGAAGCTGATGCCCGTGCCGGCGATCTCATCAGGCGGTATCCGGGTGCGTCTCGATATGCAGCGGAGTTCGAATACGAGCGGGGGCTGTACTATCTTCGCCGGGAGGATGCGGCCAACGCGAAGCGGTATTTCGATAACGTGGTCCAGAAATACTCGAACACAGCCCTTGTTCCCGGGGCACTTCTGGGCAACGCCCGGGTGGCGGAACTGTCGGGGAACACGCAGGAAGCGATCAGGACGTATGAGTCGATCCTCCAACGATACCCGAACGACAACATGACGCCGAGAGCACAATTGAGCTTGGGGAATCTCTACTACAATCAGGAGAAATGGGACGCCGCCGCCCGGCAGTACAAGGCGATCGTCGACCACGAGTCTCGGGCACCGGAGCTTCTGCGCTATGCGATGAACAACCTCATTCTGGCGTACAAAGAGCTCACGCTCTTCGACGCCGCGCTG
Organism: Ignavibacteria bacterium; assembly: GCA_016873755.1. Lineage (GTDB taxonomy): Bacteria > Bacteroidota > Ignavibacteria > UBA10030 > UBA10030 > VGWB01. The sequence goes on from VGWB01000031.1 coordinate 2,152, forward strand.
GACTTGACGCGCAAGTACATTGAGAAATTTCCAGAAGATCCAGAGTTGATCAACAAGCGCGTCGAGATCGGAATTCTGTACCAGCGGCTCGGATACTACGATCAGGCCGTTCTACATCTGCAAAGCTTGCTGGAGAGCGCCGATGCGGACTTTGAGGCGGAGGTGCGGTATTATATCGGAGAAGCGTGCTTCGCGAAGGGAGACTACCAGCAGGCAATCCTGGAGTTTCTGAAAGTCCCATACCTGGTCACGAGGCGAACCAAGAACGATTGGGTCGCGACGTCGTACTACATGGCCGGACAGTCGTATGAGAAGATGTCGAAGTTCGACCAAGCCATCACGATGTATAGACAGATCATGGATCGACCGGGTATCGATGCAACGTTCAAGGCAGGTGCGCAGCGAGAAATTGATCGGGTGACGGCACTGATGAAGGCAAACAAATAGTTGTTAAATGGTTAATTGGCGAATTAAGCAATCACCATTCACCAATTCACTGTTTTTTCAGCGACGCACATGGGCTACATCTTTGAGTCGGAAATCGAGATGATTATGAACTCCGTCCGCGCCCGGACGATCGGCGAGGCGGAGACCTTTCGACTAAGGGATATTCTCGCTTCAGACATCCACCCGGCCATCAAGGCGTATTTCAAGTCCCGGGTTGAGCAACTGCTGCAGAACGAGCGGCAGGAGGAGGCTCGGTCAAAGAAGTTTCCGTACTCGCTGCCGGAGGTGGTCCGGCTGCAGGAACAGATCGACCTGCTGCTCGTGCACAACTACGCGTTTGGTCAGCACGACTTCGAGCTGATGCTTGACCATGCGGTGCACTTCCAATTCAACTTCCTCTGCCGTCCTCAATGGACGCTGTTGAACTTCATATTTGAAAATCAGCGCCGCCGCGCCACATCTGAAATCCGAAAGAAGCTGAAGTACTGCGTCGACTATGAGTACTACGGGGAGATCATCAAGCGGTTCATCGATGACCGGGGGCTTGCGGAGCTCACGTACGAGGAGTTCAGCTCCCTGCTCGAAAAGATCGATCGGGAGATTGTGGGAAGTCATTCCAGCGTCGAGCTTGCCTTGATGACACGACCGATGCTGCGCTTCATCGAAGCGGCCTTGCCTGCACCGGCTGCGCGTCTGGAGGAGGCGAGTATTCCGATTAACGCGGTGATTGTTTTCTTCGAAGATAAGAAACTAGAGGAGATCAAGGAGCGACTGGAAGCTGAACGCGATCGCGACGGTCTGAGCCACATCACGCTCCACTATCTCGCTGACGTGATAGAGAAAGTCAGGACGGGCAATGACGAGGCCTGCGTGACGTTTCCTCAGCTCCAGCCGGACGGTGAACAGGCACCGTCGGAGGAGATACCCCGGGAAGAGAGTAAGCCCACACCGGTCGCTGCACAACCGGCTGACACGGCTCAGGTCAGTCATGGCCCAGTGCTGGTCTTTTCGGACTTCGAGGAGCTGGAGGCGTCCGGAGTCAGCTCGGCTCCAGCCGGGGACAGACCCGAATCGGAGCAGTTGCACAAGCAGGGTGAATCACTGGACTATAGCGACCTGCATTCGATTTTCACGCCTGCCGAGCAACGGCTGTTCACAAGAAAGATCTTCCGAAAAGACGAAGTTTCCTTTCGGGAAGCTCTGGACGAGCTGAACAGGATCTCCGACTGGAGAGACGTTGCGAAATACCTTGAGACTATCTTCGTTGTGAATGATATTGATCCGTTCTCAGAAGAAGCCATTCTCTTCACCGACAAAATCCAGAGTCGTTACCTGCCAACCGTTGGCGATGCACCGACAGGCTAGGTGCACCTCACGCGGTACAAGCTAACCACTACGCCGTTACCCCCGTATGCAGTTCATCGATCAAGCCTCGATCTACGTCAAAGCCGGAAACGGTGGCAACGGTGTCATCAGCTTCCGCCGGGAGAAATTTGTGCCGAAAGGGGGACCGGATGGCGGCAACGGTGGAAACGGCGGGAGCGTGCATATCCGTGCTGACCGGCAGCTGAGCACCCTTCTCGACTTCAAATATAAGCGCCATTACAAGGCGGAGAACGGCGAGCACGGAAGGGGGAAGACTCAGACGGGCAGAAACGGAAGCGATGTGGCCCTCAAAGTCCCATGCGGGACACTCGTTCTCAGCGCCAACAACCGCGAGATCATCGCAGACCTGGTAGCTGACGGCGACGAGGTCGTTGTCGCGCAAGGGGGGAAGGGAGGAAGGGGGAACGCAGAATTCGCGACGCCGACCAACCAGGCCCCTCGCATCGCAGAACCGGGAACGCCGGGTGAGGAGCGTTTTCTTCTGCTGGAGCTGAAACTGCTTGCCGATGTCGGATTGGTGGGATTCCCGAACGCAGGGAAATCGACGCTGATTTCCGTGGTCTCGGCTGCGAGGCCCAAGATTGCCGACTATCCCTTTACGACGCTGTCGCCCAATCTGGGGATTGTGCGGTACGGTGAAGGCAGGAGCTTCACGCTGGCCGACATGCCTGGACTGGTCAAAGGCGCGCACGCGGGAAAGGGTCTCGGCATCCAGTTCTTGCGGCACATCGAACGGACGAAAGTGCTTGTGATCATGATCGAGTCGGTCAGCGAGAATCCGAAGCGCGACCATGACATTCTGCTTAACGAGCTCGAAAGCTTCAATCCTGATCTTGCCAGAAAGCCCAGGATCGTCGCGCTGACGAAGATCGATCTCTTCGAAAAAGGAACCACGAAGCGGTTGCGAAGAATGACCTTTGGGAGAAAAGTCCCTGTCGTCCTCATCTCTGCCGCTACAGGAGAAGGGATCGGCAGATTACTGGACGAAATGTGGCGAGCCCTGAAAGGTCAGTCTCCGGTGACAAAGGTCAGGAGGGGATCGCCTTGAGCAGAGCCCCGTTGACCCTTCGCAAGACGATCCTCACGATCGGATCGCTGACTGTCGTCCTTCTCGTAGTCGCGACTCTCTCGTTGATGATCGGCGCAACGCCCGTATCTTTTGCTGACGCGTGGGGCGCAGCGTTTGCGTCGAGCGAACCGTCCTACGAATCGGTGCGAGCCATTCTTTTCCAGATTCGCTTGCCCAGGATACTACTGGCAATGATCGTCGGAGCAGGGTTGTCGACGGCTGGAGCGGTGTTGCAGGCGCTCTTGAGGAATCCACTGGCCGAGCCGTACATCCTAGGCATATCAAGCGGGGGCACCGCCGGCGCGTTGACCGCCCTTCTGATCGGTATCGGAATGACGCAACTGACGACGCCGCTCTTTTCGTTCGTCGGGTCGGGACTGGTGATGTTTCTGGTGTTTGTGCTCGGGCATCGCCGCGGATTTCTGGACACCAATGCGCTCCTGCTCTCCGGCGTTATGGTCGGGGCGTTCCTGAGCGCACTGATTCTGCTCTTCACAGCGCTGGCCGAACAGGACATCCGCGCCACCTACCTCTGGCTCATCGGTAACTTGAGCGGAGCCGAGATGAGCTCGATCATGATCGTGGCGCCGTTGATCGTTCTTGCATGCGCCGGACTCATCGTCCGATCTCGCCTGTTCAACCTGATAGCCACCGGCGATGAGACGGCGATGCATCTGGGAGTGGAGGTTGAGCGGGTGAAGCGCGTTTCCTATCTCCTGGCGTCATTGATCACCGGCCTCGCGGTCTCCGTGAGTGGAGTCATCGGATTTGTCGGACTCGTTGTGCCTCACTCGTGCCGTCTCCTCTTCGGTCCCGACCACCGCCTGCTTCTTCCTGCCTCGTTTCTGGGAGGAGCGACCTTCTTGCTTCTGTGCGATCTTCTTTCCAGGACTCTTCTCGCTCCTTCCGAAATCCCGGTCGGTGCTGTAACGGCTGTCCTCGGAGCGCCGGTGTTCATCTATCTTTTGAAGAAGCTTTGGTAGGTTACGTCCCACGCACCTTGGAGGTGCGTGGGACGTCCCATCTCTCGGGGAATTTTTCGTCCATCGGCAATGTTCTATGATGTAACGCTTTGTTCGATCTCATTCTTCATCCTTTCAATACGACGTCCAACGCATGGCCAGCCGGCGGAAATTCCTGAAAATCCTGGGTCTAACTGCCCTTGCACCAGAAGTGCTCCTCGGACAGAGTGATGAGCCGAAACGCTCGAGGTGGGAGATGCTCTTCGGGGACCACGAGACTGTGGAGCCCGAATTCCGGCCGGATCCAATGTCCTGGGACGACGCGACAATCACCGCCGCGTGGATCGGCCACGCCACGGTTCTGATCAATTTCTTCGGCACGAAAATCATCACGGATCCGGTACTTTTTCATCGCATCGGAGTGGACGTCTTCGGCCTGTTCACGCTTGGGCCGAAGAGGCTGATTGCTCCGGCGTTGTCCTTCGAGGACCTCCCGGCCATCGACCTTATCCTCCTCTCCCATGCTCATCTGGATCATCTCGATCTTCCTACGCTTGAGAAGTTCGATCCGAAGATCCCCATGGTGATGGCAAAGAATACCCTTGACGTCATTGACGGTCTTGGGCGACTGGAAGTCCACGAGCTCGATTGGGGAGAAACGACCGGGATCGGTGATGTGGAGATCGAGGCTCTGCAGGTGAAGCACTTCGGGTGGCGATACCCGTGGGAGAACGATCGTTCAAAGGGCTACTGGAACGGAAGAAGTTACAACGCGTATTTGATCTCCAAGAACGGCCGCCACATCGTCTTCGGCGGAGACACGGCGTATCAGGAGTACTTCAAAGAAATCGGTAAGCGCAATCTTCCGATCGATCTAGCGATCGTGCCGATCGGTGCCTACGATCCTTGGATCTCCAACCACGCCAATCCGGAACAGGCCGTTGAGATGGCAAACCATCTCGGGGCGCGGCATATCCTTCCGATTCACTGGCGGACGTTCGTTCAGAGCGAAGAGCCGACGATGGAGCCGATCGCGCGATTCAAGCGTGCGCTTGCAGATGCCTCGGACCGCGTCGCTCTGGAGTCAGTCGGCCAGACATGGACGATGGACAAACTTGCCTAACTAGCGTACCTTACCTTGACAAGGTTCTAGGGGCTCTCATACGAACCTTGTCAAGGTTCCGAGCTTCCGGCCACAATCGGTCGACAATCTCTCCGTCCTTCTCTTCCCAATACGCTTCAACAAATTTCCTGTAACTCTTCCCGTCTTCGAAGTACTCGTTCCTCACACTCAGATCTGTAAGCGTTGCGTCTGCCAATCCCATCCATTCCCTGCAATCAGAGAACCTCCATTCTTCCGGACGTCTCACAAGTTGTGCGGGCACCGGATTGAGGTGGACATATCTGATCAAGTGGACAAGATAGTCGTCATCTTCGACGGCCTTTCCATGCGATTGCCCCTGAAAGAGGGTGCCGCTGTGTCCTGTCAATGCATTGATGGTCTGTGTGTAAGTGTTGAACACGGTTTTTAGAAAACCGGAGATGCTCCCACCTTCTTTTTGTCTCAGCACGAGATGATAGTGATTAGGCATCAAACAATAAGCTAGCAAAGCAACGTTATATCGATCCCTGTACTTTGCGAAGATAGAGAGAAGGCGGCGATAGGGACGCAAAGAGCGGCAGCTTGTGAGCGCCTCGATTGTAGACATGGTAAATATGATCGTCGAGATATTTCGGCATGAGACCTCGAACCTTGTCAAGGTTCCAGGCTAATTCCCCTTACCTTGACAAGGTCTGAGTGTCGGTTCAAACGAGTTCCTGTACATCTCCACTTGCGGACACGATCTCAACAGGGCAGTGCGGAATCGAGCGGATGAACATTTCACCATACCGTCTCGTCAGAACGCGGGAGTCGAGTACCGTCACCATGCCTCTATCGGACGAGGAGCGAATCAGCCGTCCCACGCCCTGCCGGAACTTTAGCACCGCCTCGGGTAACGTGTAGTCTGCGAACGCGTTCCCTCCATGCTGATCGATGAACTCCATTCGGGATTCGATCAACGGATGATCCGGTACAGCAAAGGGGAGGCGCGTGATGATAACATGCTCCAGCGCCTCGCCGGGGACATCGATACCCATCCAGAAGCTCTCCAAGCCGAACAGCACAGAGCTCACATCCCGTTTGAACTCATCCAGCAGTGAATGCCGGGAGGTGAGGCCGTTGTGGAGGAGCAACGTGAGCCCGTCCGACTCGAGTTGTTCGTGCAATCGATCTCCCATCCTTTGGAGCAGGGCCGCATTGGTGAAGAGGACAAGTGCTCTGCCTTTCGACCGAAGCAGTGAGCGATAGATCCATTCCGGGAGCTCGTGCTCGAAGTCCGGGTCGTCTGGCGGCGGGATATCTCTTGCCAACACCACGCGCATCTGGCGCTGGAAATCGAAGGGCGAATCCAGCACAAGCGTCTCAGCTGAGGATGCGCCGATGCGATGCCGGAAATAGTCGAGCGACCCGTTGACCGAGAGCGTCGCGCCCGTCATGATGACAGATGTTCCTTCCTTGAAGAGCCTGGGACCAACGCTTTCGGCCACGCTCGTGGGAGCAGTGTGAAGAAAGACGTTCTGCGTGCGTCCGGCGGAGAGCTCGACCCAATATGTGAGCGAAGGATTGGGCTGCTCGAGGAATTCATTCACCAGCGTTTCCGCTTCCCCCACCAATCTCTTCGCCGCAGCAAGCTCGTCCTTGTTGATCTTCGTTTTGGCATCCTCCTCAAGTTCCTTGACTGCATCATGAAGGAGACGGAGCGGCGCCGTGAGAGTGTCTGCCACGAAGTACGCGTAACGGACCCTCACCGCATTCGATTTCGGATTCAACAGGCGCGCTGCACGAGTGGTGCTCTCGAAGAATGAGAGGACAGCTTCTTCAGCCTGTTCGCATAGTTCCCGGTAGCTTTTGGTGCGGAGCCTTGCCAGCAGGCCTTTTCTGGTCTTGGAATTGTAGAGCCGGTGAATGGCGTAGAGCACTTGACCACGAGAGATGCTCTTACCGACAGTGAGGCCGGCGACTTGCTCCAGAGTATGGGCTTCATCGAAAATCACGAAATCATCCTTGAACAGGAAGAAATCCTCTCCACTCTGGAGGGTAAACAGCGAGAAGAAGAGGGCGTGGTTTATTATCACAAGGTCGGCTTCACGAGCACGGGCTTTGGCTTTTTGGAAGAAGCAGTCGGATTCACAGATTGCTGAGCTGCAAGCCCCCTGCTCCGAGCAGACCTGCTGCCAGACGTCGGTTCTGAGCACAAGGGGGATGTTTTCGAGGTCGCCGTCGACTGCTGTCTCCGCCCATTCTTTCAACTTCTCGAGTTCCTTCGTCTCTTCTTTTTCAAACAGATGTTTCTGCTGTTGAAATGCTGCCCGAAGTCTTGTCGTGCAAAGGTAGTTTCTGCGGCCTTTCAGCAGGACCGCGGTGAAGTCTCTGCCGAGGAGGGAGCGGACGATTTGGATATCCTTCCGCAGCAGCTGTTCCTGAAGATTCTTCGTGTGTGTAGAGATGATGGCTTTACGGTTTTCGTTGAGAGCATAGAGCACTGCAGGGACGAGGTATGCGAGGCTTTTGCCGACCCCCGTCGGTGCCTCGATGATGAGGTGCGTGTGTGAATCGAGCGCTGCCACGATAGCTTTTGCCATCGCAAGCTGTTGAGGACGGTACTCATATGAGGGAAGCGAGGAGAGTCTTCCTTCTTCTGAGAAGATGGATTCGATATTGCTGAAGTCGCTTTTCACTGCAGTGATAATAAGGAAAAAAGAAGTAAAGGTGGGACTTCTGTGGTTGATTGTCAGTCGGGTGATTCGACAGGACTGTCTGATCCGGCAAATCTCGGTGGGACAAACATTCCTGTTTGTTCCATGTATTGAGAGATGAATGCTTGAGTTACTGCGTGTGCTGGTGTGAAGGCGATCTTGTTCGTATTGCTGGAATGGAACGGAATATGTCAACTGATTCAGTGAGATGGGTATGGGTCAGAGGTATCTTGACATCGGTGCAAAATGGTTGTATATTGTAAATGAAATACACCGCGGGGTGCCCTTCGACGCCTCGACTTCGCTCGGGATCGAATCCTGAGCCTGTCGAAGGATTCGACTCGACCCAGAAGAGGGGACTCGCGCAAGGCTGCCGCGCGAAAATACCGCGGGGTGGAGTCCCGCACAAAAGGCGTGCGGTTCCGCTTTCCAGAATCCCGCAAAAGGAGCGGAATCCAGAGAGCGGGAGATTTCGAGCCGCCAAAAGAGGTCGGCTCTCAACAATCGGAGATTGGCAAGGAAGCACGTTTAGTTCTACGATCGCGGGGTGGAGCAATTGGAAGCTCGTCGGGCTCATAACCCGAAGGTTGCAGGTTCAAGTCCTGCCCCCGCTACCACTGATAAGGGATAAACTATTGTGGCTCGATGGTTTATCCCTTTCTTTTGATAAAGTTGGTACAAAATAGGTACAAGATTTTGATTTTGATCTATCATCTCTTGGGGCCAACATAGCAAACGGGAAGGAAAAAGGGCACAGGCGGGGGACTGAAATCGCGAAACGACCTGGTTGCCCTAAATCGAAGCATATCGGCGTTGCAGGTTCTTGAACGAATGCAATCGCTCCTTTGGCCGCAGGAACGGATACTGTTCATGGATTTCCAAGCCGGATCCCAAGGCTCCGCCGAGTTTTCGTCTCGACGAAGGTGCATTTCGGTAGCTTTCTGCGGTTCAGGGAATGAGCAACATGACCATGCCGCCAAAGATGATAAATCTGCCCGCACCCTGATGTGCCGTTGCCTTCAGAACCTTGTCGGCAGGCGTCCAACCGGTGAGGTACTTGCTAGTGAGGATCTCGGGTTTGTGCTTCAGTAAGGTCTTTTGCGGAGTCGCAGAAGAAACCCACATTAAGGGCATGCCGTTGGGATCAAATGTAGGTCGGGCTCACATAATGATCATTCCGTCTCAGCATACCAGCCAGTAGGTTCGTTCCGACTGATACATTCGTTGACGAGGGCCTTGGCCTTTCTCAGGTTCTTCACGGCGAGTTTGAGTTCGTCCTTGGACCCTACGTACATTCGGCCCCACTTGAACCCGTACTCCCCCGGAAATTCTTCGACACCTTTTTGCCGCTTGCCGTTGGTGAACAGCTGAATGTTGAGCTGTCTCTTCATGATCTTGATAGCTGCGAAAACCCTTTTCGGGGAGTAGAACCAGATCCTGTACTTCGCAGGCTTGCTGTAGATCTGGTCGTCTCCCTGCTGCAGTTGCCTGATCAGGTCGTCATAGAGTTGCTTTGTGAGTGGGGTGCCTTTGCTGTAGTGATGTTGCAAGGAGTATTCGCTTTTTGATGTCGGCTTGTCTGGAGCTTCGATGACAGAATTTGGCAACCCTTTGATGATTTCTCGCAACTCGATGACTTCGATGTGGGATGGACACTCTTGCCAGTCATGCTCCCAACAGACAATCATATCACACTTCGCAGGGTCGTGCTTGTAGTTGCTACTTTTGTATTCAAATTCGATGTTGACATTCTCCCATCTATCCTTTCCGATGTATCGTTTCGCGACACAATCCGGATAGCCTGGTCGTATGAGCTCCACATACATGCCGAGGTCTTGCGCAACTTTGCCGAAGAGAAATACTACACCCTGTTCATTGACAGGAGAGTAGACGAGACCTCGGAAGTTAATGAGTTTGCCGACCACGCTGCGGGTTTTTCTAGTTGACTTGTTTCTCTTTGCCATTGTGCTGTCTCGCTATTAGGTGACTCCTTCCGTGCGATCATTGCACTCAGTCATCGGCGATTGCCAAGTAGTCTTTTACGACGTCGAAATCCAGGTAGCGCCGATAGAACTCATTTATCCACCGTCGATACAGTTCAGGACAGTATCTCTGGACCGCATCGACAAAATCCTCCAACGACAATTTCACGATCTTGGATTGAGTCTCCCGCCGCAACAGTTTCTTAAGCGCTGCTATTTCCTCAACGGACTCGTTATCCTCTTTCAATGAAAGTATGAGCGAATGTGAAAAAACGAAACCGTGTCGTAGTCGATACTTCTCAATCAGAAGAAAGTTCCGGATGAGTTGGGGACAGCTTCTCTTGATAGAATCCAAACCACTGGGCGTGAAGCAGCCCGTTTCGATTGCCACCCTGTGCTTCTTGCCCATGTCGGACGGATTGTTCCTGCCTAGGGCGTCTACGTACTTGGTTTCGATTCCTATGCAACCCTTCTCTCCGCTCGAGGTGCGATATTCGACAAAAACATCAAAGGCTGACTTATCATTGATGTATTCATCAATTGGAACAGGAATGAACTCTATTTCGATATTGATCAGTTGTCCAATGTTAAGCTGTGGTAGTAGATATTGGAAAGCTCTCATAACATAGGCATGGCCTCTTCGCACGGCAGATCTCAATGGGACGAAGAGATTGAAACACATTGGCATGCTGGAGAGCATGTTGTTGAATAGCCGAAATCTATCTATCGTTTCAACGTCCCGCTTATCACGACATCGGAACTTTGCGTATTCAAAGACTTCGGTCGTTAGGAAATTTCCACCATTTGTCTCCCCATTCCTGAGCATATTACAGTACCGTTGTTCAGCGTTCCGCGTTGGACCCGTCCCAATGGGCAACCGCAAAATCGTATGACGATAGTGCCCCTGTAATAGGCGTGCCTTTCTCTGCAATGGTGTCTCTACCCTTGGCGCAGGTCCATAAGGGGTGTTAATGACATTCGCCGACCTAGGCATTGGGGTGGCTACCTCTCCGGTAGCATCTCCGCTTCCTGTTCGATTGGAGGGACAGTTCTTGAGTCACGTTTGTGACCGCTCGAGGCCTGTCACTAGCTTTTTGAGAGTCCCGCCAGGAAGATGAAGGCGATAATGAGCAATAACAACTTGGCGAAGTTCTCCCGGGCCTCGGCTTGCTGCCTCGCGGTGGCTGTGACGCGATCGCGTTGTTGTTTCTCCACACTTAACACCACTTTGATCTTTTCTAAAGTGGGTCCGAGATTCATTGGATTGACTGTGATGAAGTCTCGTCCGTAGACGAATCCTGAGAGTTTTTGCTGGAGGCCCTCTTCGACTAATAGAAGGAAAGGTTTCTTCGCCTTCTTTGCATAACCGATTTCCTGTTGCACAAATTGCGAGTCGAAGCCATCCTTTGTCAACGCGACCACGACCAAATCGGCGCCGTCGATCATCCGCTCGATCTTCTCGGTAATCGTGTGCTGCAATTCGATCGAGTGTTCAGCAATCAAAGGCGTAATGCCCGTGCTTGCGCAGATTGACCTCAAAGCATCTAAGAGATTTGTGTCTTTCATCGAGTGGCTTATGAACACTCTCATGATTCACTCCGGAACGATTGCTCTGTTCTCGCGACCTAGCCAATTCGATGATTTCCCGCTGCCCGCTACGTCTCTCACCGTCGCCTCCAAGAACTGTTGACTTGTTGGATACGATTTTAGCTGCCTAGCATTTCTGGGCTCAATCACGGTGAGGGCAAATGGCCATGATGTGATCCCGTCAGGGGCGATCCAAAGTGATCATCTCCCGCAAGAATGTCAAGATATCCCAATTGGGATCTCCGAACGTGATGCCGTGACCAATCAAGCGGCCCGCTTCCTGGTTTTCCATTTCCGTTCTTTCAACAGCTGTGCCGATGGGCTGGCCACAATTCTTCCATTCTTTGGGTTCTAATCGAGATATGTTTGTTCGGTTATACCCAAAGCCGAGGAAGATGATTCGCTTTGCAGTGCGCAGGGCGTTGAGTGCCCGGTCAAATTCCTCTTCATTCCGTTCGCCTTCATGAATAATCTTGATAGCATCACGAGCGAGTCGGATGCTTTTCGGGTTCAACGTCGGATCATATTGACGGGAATGGCTATCCCAAGGCACGCCACCAAGAGTGCCATACAAGTGAATTATTGGGATGTTCGAAAGCTGCCGAATGACCTCCGCGTGCTTCTTGCTGAAACGAGCACCCAACGAATTGAACAAGTACCATTCAAGAGACCTGTCGTAGTTGAACGTAACCACCGTCAAGCGATTCTCGTTGAAGCGGTCAAAGGGTGCATCAAGTCGGTCGGCAAGATAGCCGTACCAGTCCCGTTTTGCATTGAACAGTGCAGCTTCATTCTCGCACGGGATAAGAGCTTCCGCTATTGCTGTCTTTCCAATTGTAAGCAAGTCGGTCCTGTGTTCCAGCAAGGCGTCGACCGACTCAGTACCTGATTTCAGCAGCGCATCGTGAAACACCTGGACGGCGTGTTTGTTGAATCCCATTGACTCGTAGGTGCGACGCATTTCCGATCCGCCACTGGATAATCGCTGAAGTATCTGTTTTCTCAGCCGTGCGCCCGATGGGAATCCGTACATCAAACTCGAGCCAGCGCCTAGGATAAGGACGGTCGGTGTAGTTATCATGCCCCCGCCACCTCTCTCACCACCGCCCCCATCAACTCTTCGCTTGCTTTCTCGGCGCCCGCCAGTTTGACTTCCAAGTCTTCGCATAGACCCAATACATGCTTCGCTCTGGCCACAATGCGATGCTGTTCAGGAAGCGGCGGTAACGGGAAAAGCGAACCCTTAAGATTCGATTGTGTAATCTGATTGATTGTTGTGGTCCCAACCTCATCCAAGACCTTCCTAAAGACGGGTGATCTTAAAAAAATCTCGACAAAAGGATTGCAGACGCTTCTGAAGATTGCCATGAACGCACCAAATGTCATTCTCTCTGGCAGCGAGATGACAGAAGCCGCCTTCCCCACTAACGCTCTACTGCCACTCCGAGTGCAAATCAGAATATCACCAACCTTTATCGCGAGATTGTCGTCGATCTCCATGTTAACTCTGACTACACCGCCTAAGTCTATTTTTCCGTTTCGAATGTTGTTGGCGCGCAAAACGGGAACACCTGTTTTTGCAACATCCTTCGGAGAATATGTCAATCCGACACGTGTGTTGCCGATCTCGCCCAGCCTGCACCAGGTCCATCCCCTCGGCAACTTATACGGTATCTCATCCGGCTTGATCGCTGGCAACGATTCAGCCTTCCAGACCTTCCTCTTTGCGATGAGCTCTTCCTTTTCTGCCCTGATTCGCTGGAGTAGCGTGGAAGCCGGTTCGTCGTTCGGGTCTTGAGGAACCAGCTTGCCCTGCACCGCGAGCTGCAATATGGTCTGACGGAGCTTTGGCACGGTCTCCGGTGTGTCGTAGAGGAGCTCGAAGTTCTCCTTAATGCGCTTCCAGTGGGTGGCGAACTCCTTGGGATCCCTGGCCTCAACAAGATGTGTGAGAGCCGAATCATTGAGTGTAACTCGAACTTGCTCTTTCTCCTTCTGGCGTTTCTGTAATTCATCGCAACGGATCATGAGCTCATCGGCCTTCGCGACGATTCGCCGCTGCTCATCAGCCGGCGGAATGGGAATCAGTAGTGACCGCAATGATGTGCCGCTTACATTTGGCTGGCCAGTCCCCATTGACTTGGCGTACAATTGGCTCCAATACAACGGCGATTCCAAGAAGATCTTCAAATACTCAGGACTGAAGTGCCTTTTTGGGATGACTCGGATAAGGTAGGAAGCGAACACGGCCTTCACTGGCAGATCTTTCACAAGATAGGACTTGCCAATTGTGCCTCCCGTTCGGGCGATTAGAAGATCGCCTTTGCCAAGCCTGTAATTTTCGTATTCCTCCTGTGAAATCTCACATCCAGGAACACTGGTCCAATCAACCGTGCCGTTCTGAATATCTGTGATGCGGAGTAGCCGAACGTCTCTGAGGATCGGATCAGCCGATGCGGTGTATCCGTAGTGGATCTTGTTTGACACCTGATCCAGTTTCGTCCACACCCATCCCGTTGGCAGTTCATACGCTATCTTTGCTGGCGTGGCTAACGGCAACGACTCGCCCTTCGGGATTTCCCCCTCCGCGATGAGCTTTACCTTGTCTGAGTGACTACGCTCAAGTAGTGCGGAGGCTGGCTCGTCGTTTGGGTCCTGTGGCACGAGCTTTCCTTGAACGGCGAGTTGGAGAATGAGCTCGCGCAATCTCTGAACACCGTTGGGTGCCTCTGCGAGCAGATCGAAGTTGGCAATGAGTAGATTGGTCGTCACACCTTGTTCCCTTCAAGCGACCTTTTCAGCTCATCTCTCAATGCTTCGCGCTTCTCAGAGAGCTCGCTGAGCAGTTCCTTGTACTCAGCAAGCAACTCCTCTGGGTCCCTATGAGCAGCTTCAGGAGCATTCGGATTCTTGATGTCAAGATTGTAATTGGCGACTTTGATCTGATCAATGGATACCTTCCACGCGAACTGATTTTCCTTCCTCTTCTTCCACCATGCTTTCTCCGGCTCGAACTCTTCGATGCGTAGCGGCTTCGTCTTGCTATACGATTTCTCTCCCTCTGGGTAGGGATGCTCATAGTACCAGATATGCTTTGTTTTCTCTCCCTTCGTGAAAAAAAGCAGGTTCGTCTTGATCCCGGTGTAAGGATTGAACACTCCGTTCGGGAGGCGTACGATCGTATGTAGGTTGCACTCTTCAAGGAGCTTCTCCTTGATCCTGGTTTTCACACCCTCGCCAAAGAGAGTCCCATCTGGTAACACAATCCCGGCACGTCCGCCGTCTTTCAAAAGGTGCATTATCAGAACGAGGAACAAATCGGCGGTTTCCTTTGTCCGGTACGTCGCCGGGAAGTTCATCTCGATCCCGTCCTCCTCCATCCCCCCAAAAGGAGGATTCGTGAGCACCACATCGACTCGATCTCTCGGTCCATAGTCTCTCAGAGGTCTGCTCAACGTGTTATCGTGCCGAATGTTCGAGGGGACCTCGATGTCGTGCAGCAGCATGTTCGTCACACAAAGCAAATGTGGCATGGGTTTCTTTTCGACTCCGAAGATCGACTGTTGAAGCTTCTTCTCGTCAGATGGCTTCTTCACATATCGGCTACGGACGTGCTCAATCGTTCCTGTAAGAAAACCGCCTGTCCCGCACGCTGGATCGAACACCTTCTCGCCAAGTTGGGGGTCAACCATATCAACCATAAACTGAGTGACGGCCCGTGGTGTGTAGTACTCGCCCGCGTTCCCCGCGCTTTGAAGGTCCTTGAGGATCTGTTCATAAATGTCGCCGAAGAGGTGCCTATCCTCGGACTTGTTGAAGTCGATCTCGTTGATCTTGTTGATCACCTGTCGCATCAACGTTCCCGACTTCATATAGTTGTAGCCATCCTCGAACACTTCGCGCACAATCATTGCCCTTCCGTTGCCCGCAACAGGAAGCTCTTTGAGTTTCTTGAAGAGGGTGTTGTTCACAAATTCGAGCAATTCTTCGCCTGTTATCCCTTCCGGATCGGCCGCCCACGATCTCCACCGGAGTGTCTTCGGAACTACTGGACGATAGTCGTCTTGCATCAACTCAAGTGCTTTCTCCTGATCGTCAAAGATCTTCAGGAAAAGCATCCATCCGAGTTGGCTAATCCGTTGAGCGTCACCGTCGACGCCCACATCCTTCCGCATGATGTCCTGAATCGACTTTATGACCGTGCTGATTGACATAGATCAATTACCTCACTTCTGAACCGTTTGGTGATTGAACTAGGCAGCTTTGTAGAGAGCTGTTTCCAACTCATTTAGGGCTTCTAGATACTTCTCTTTCCCGCCGAAACTCTCGAGGATCTCAATTGGTGTTCCGAACTTGCCGAATCCGGGGAGCTTCAAGACGTTGATCTCTTCGATGTGCTCTATACCTTCGTCGGAGTACTTGTTAAGCAGTTCATTGAGAACTGTGCGCGCCTTTTCGCCATACTTGGTGAAGTAATTTCGCTTGCGGACGTTTTCGGCCCGTTCTCTTCGAGTCAACGGCGGCTGGTCAAACGCCACATGACAAATCAGATCAAAAGCGTCCAAATCCTTGCCTACGACTTCCTTCAGCACTTCGAGAAATATCCCCTGTTTCTCTAGTTCTTCAATGATAGCCTTCTTCCGCTCTGCCTTCGACCATACATTCAAAAAGGCATCCAGAGACGCATATTCTTTCCGTATAGACCTTCTTGTGAAGTCTTTGAGCGATTCTGTGATGAGTTTCCCGTCCTTGTCGTAATACTGCACTCTCTCGTTGATCACGAACACTGGCACATCGTCCACATAGAACTTGATTCGAGCTTGAGTCGGCGGTCCTTCACCTCCGTTGGGGGGAAGAACATCAACAATGATAGTTTCGTCGTCTGACCCAGGTTTTGCAGTATCGTCAGGAGGGACAGGGGGATCTTCCGGTTTCGGTTCGTAGATCTGTACCGGCTCGCCATCGAAATTCGGATCGGCAAAGAGCTCAGTTGCCTTTCTGAAATCCATTATCGTGAAGAACAGCTTGCCAAAGTCCTCGTTGATGCGCGTTCCGCGGCCAATGATCTGTTTGAAAAGGGACAGCGATTGGATATTCTGATCTATGACAATGAGCTTGCAGGTGATTGCGTCGACCCCCGTGGTCATTAGCTTTGAAGTTGTGGCAATCACCGGGTACCGGCTCTCAGGCAATATAAAGTTGTCCAGCTCTGCTTTTCCCTCACTGTCATCTCCAGTTATTTTCATCACATACTTCTCGTTTTCGCTCACGAGATCAGCATTCTCATTCACGAGGGCCTGCCTCATCCTCGAAGCGTGCTCAATGTCCTCACAAAACACGATTGTCTTGTCGAACCGATTTGTGCCTTTTAGAAACTCTGTCACTCTGTTGGCGACGAGTTCCGTGCGTTTCAGAAGAACGAGTATTCGGTCGAAATCCTTTTGATTGTAGACTCGGTCGTCAATTAGCAGACCATACTTGTCCAGCATTCCCTGTTCTGGACGCCAACCCTGCAGATCTTTATCCAAATCGATTCGTACAACCTTGTAGGGTGCCAGAAATCCGTCCTCGATTCCTTGCTTGAGAGAATAAATGAACACCGGCTCTCCGAAGTACTCGATGTTGGAGACATACTTCGTTTCTTTGGGAGTTGCTGTCAAACCGATGTGTGTTGCTGAGTTAAAGTAATCGAGGATTTCCCGCCACGCCGAATCCTCGGCTGCGCTGCCGCGGTGGCACTCGTCGATAACGACTAGGTCAAAGAAATCACGCGAGAACTCTTTGTAGATGTTATCGATTTCTTCGGTTCCTGAAACCGCCTGGTACAGCGAGAGATAAATCTCGTAGGCTTTATCGACCTTCCGGCTGGTTATCTTCGTCATCGCCGAGCCGAACGGTTTGAAGTCGTTGTTCCGAGTCTGGTCGACAAGTATGTTCCGGTCTGCCAGGAACAGGATTCGCTTCTTGATGCCTGCTTTCCAAAGTCGCCAAATGATCTGGAATGCTGTGTATGTTTTCCCGGTGCCAGTCGCCATCACAAGCAATATGCGGTTCTGCCCCTTGGCGATTGCCTCCATTGTGCGGTTGATAGCTTTGAGTTGGAAGTAGTGAGGCGCCTTACCTGTTGGATCGACGTAGAAGTCCTGCGTGATGATCTCATTGGCGGTGTCGTCGATCCCTTTTGCCTTCCGGTACCGTTGCCAAAGCTGTTCGGGGGAGGGAAATGCATCAAGTGAGATTTCCCGCTCGATGAGGCCAGATGTCTTTGTGCGGTCGTGCTCAAGGAACGCATCCCCGTTCGAACTATAGACGAAGGGAAGATCCAGGTTCTCACGGCCAGCATAGTCCAAAGCTTGTTGCATACCCGCGCCCACGGGGTAGTTGTTGTCCTTTGCCTCAATGACCGCCAGCGGGATGCCAGGTTTGTAGTACAGGATGTAGTCTGCTCTCTTTGGCTGGCCTCGCTTCACGAGTCGGCCACGGACGTAGACCTTGCCTTTGGTGAAGCTCACCTCCTCGCGCACCTGGGTCTGAATATCCCATCCAGTCCTTTCCAGTGCAGGACTGATGAACTTGGTGCAGATGTCGCGTTCGCTAAGGAGTTTCTTATTCAGAGGCATTTCTTGTTCCAACGGGAGGAATCCTTGACCACGCAGCCCCACATCTTATCGAATGCGATTGTTACGTTGCGGTGACTGCGTTTTCGATATGAGGTCGGGCTCTGCTCTCGTTCGTCCAATGAAAGTTATGCGAAAATGCTTCGATGTGCAATCTTGACTTCCGCCTGGACAGGTGCCCGGCCTAAAAGGTAGTTCACAGTGGCACGAAATGCGTGCGCTAGAACTCTGCTGAGTGCTTTGGTTTCCTGCTGAGTACTCAAAGAGATTCTCCGTCCGACCAATTTCTTTAATCCTTCTCTACAAACAACAATTGGCCTTCTTGTCTCTTTCATTTCATGATGGCTTGTCAACACTTGCCAGCGAGCGCCGGTGTGCCGTTTGTCGGGTGCCGCACATTAGTGGTGTCGGTGGAAGAGCCAAAGAGCATCTCGCCCGATTGCGAGCTTCTGGGTCACACGCTTGCCGTCGGCGAGCACTACCTGGATTGCATACTGTTTGTAAGGATTAACGAATACATTGGCGGCATCCTGTTTCGTTTGAATCAAGTAGTTCATCACGTCAACGGAACAAGTTGCTGGGACAGTCCCAAACAGGTTCGAGAATGACAGAGTCGTGCCATTTACGTGAATTTGCGGATCACTCATCTTGGGACCGCCTAGAGAGACTTCACCAATCTCGAGGAATTTGAAATCGTCGCGCAGGCTTTTCGTGAGATATTCTTGCAGCTCTTTTTGATGATAGAAAAAGCGCTCGAAATAGCGATTGCGTTCAGCAGATCGGCCAAAAAGCGTGAACAAGACTATGCCGAGCTTCTTTGGTATATAGACATCAACAAGAGACCAAAACTTGATGGCGTGTTGGCTTGCGAGAGTAACAGGAAGTTCGTAGTGATCCCCGAGTTGCGCAGGTTCATTGAGCAAAGCTACCGACTTGAGGGGCGGGCCCTTGATCAGATGGGGCTCGGTGGCGAGCTCATAGGCTAGGATCTCCTTGACAACTACGGGCTCACTCGATAGGTTGTAGACTTCGATCACGCGCCACGTGGCCACGGAGGACACGAATGGAGGGCCATCGCGGTCTACTGAGATCGAGGAAATGTAGAATCTGTTCTCATCCGGATTCACCACCCTAACGCTCAGCGCAAAGAAGCGTGAACGAATCCATTTGTAGACCGCGTATGAGGTACCACTTAGCAGACTCAGCCCCGCTATGATTACACCTGCTAGTTGAAGCAACTCAGAAGTTGTCATTTGGATTCTATGATTGATGATGTGGTGTGGGTTCCACGGTCATGTGTGGCCGCGAGCGTTATGATGACTGTCATTGTCCTCATCTGCTTGGTGTACGAAAGCATAGCTTCAGTCTGATTGGCTTGTTGCCGCCGTGCAATTTCGTCGAGGTAGTACGAAATGCCAACCACTGTACTGCGAGCATGAGAATCATGTTCCTTTATGAGTTGCTCAGTGGACTGGGCACGAAGTTCTTCTATTGTGGGAGCCATCGTGACTCTTGGTTTGAGTTGTTAAGTTGTAGAATGCAGCAAAACAATTTTCAGCTAACGGATCACCCAACAACGCAGGGCTTTTGCGAACTACTAAATGATGCGGCGGACGCCGCTACAATAATCAATTCTTTCGCGGCTGGAGCCGCAAACCAAACTGTGAGCAAAAGCCTTGAGCGACAACCATAATCTATTTTCAACAGATGGAGGGTCGTTGTTGGGCGTGTTAAGCGCAGTGCCCACATCAGGTCACTTAGGAACAATTGAAAACACGTCGATTGGTGTTCCTATAGTCGCAGCGGTCGAGTACTCCTTGTAGATTGCTGCGATCATTTTCATTTTGAATTCTATGAATCTTTCGTAGTCACAGAGACTGTTTAGCTTCTTGAAGTCAGGCAGAGATAGAAAGTCGGCAATGATGCCGTCGAGTCTTTCCCAAGCCACGACGTGGGCGCGAATGTCGCCGTTTCGGTAAAACCAAGTGAAAGGCCGCGCCACGGTAGGCGAGTGGCCGTCGAAGCCGAATTGTCGTGCATCACGGGCAAGAAAATCCTCAGTCGCAGAGTAGTGATCCTGTAGGTCAATGTAGCGATGCGCATCCATATGTTCGATATTCCTGACAAACCAAAACTCAGGGAGACCAGACTGGTTGAATCCGGCGATGTGAAAACCAGAAGGATTCGAAGTCTTCAGATCTCGAGGTACGACGTTGTCCAACTCAGCTCGTAGTGTGTCGGCGAACTCTTCCAAAGTCCTTATCCGGTGGTTACGGGTTATGAACTGAGGTAGCCAACTCGACATCGATTGTTTCTTGCCGCCCGGGAACACTTCGGCTAATCCGAAGAATCCGATACCAGCATTAAGGTACTCGATGGGAAAGATCTTTTTCCCCAGCGAATGGAATCTCCCCAAGAACGTGATCCGTCGATCGGCAGCAAAGATAATTACGGTATGCTGTAAACTATCCTGAACGTGAATCTCGTTGGCAAGCAGTGTCATTTGTAGCCTCGCTCGTGGGCATTGCGCTTAACGTTTAGGCAAACCGCCGTTGCGAGCTGCCACTATCAACTGACTCGTTCCGTGGCAGCGAGCAATGGAACGGACACATTTCATTTGGCTAGTCTGAGCTTCAATATCGCCTATCCAGTGTGCGGGCGCCGCTTTGGCGTTTGTCATGTGCCGCTCGTTAGTTGTCGTTGGCGACTAGTATGCCCGCTTCGTTGAAATAGTTGATTCAATAGTACTGTTTCTTCTAAAGATAGAAGTTTGATAGAAAGTCCGGCCACGTTCGTTCTTGATCTCAAATTCAAGAACTACCCCGTCGATAACATCGGGAAAAGATGCCTTTGCGAGTTTATCTCGCAGATGCACCCCATATCGGTCCAGCAGTTCTTGATGATTGAGATTAGTTTCAATCTCCAATTCGAGATTAATCTTCTCGTCAGCCTCGAGACGTGTTGGTATGTCGGCCCGAATCTGCCAACCTTCAGGTAGACCCGATAGGAGTTTTATCCCTCTTGCCAGATGAGGTGAATCATTATGGAGAACGAGGGTCCGCAACCACTTAAGGTGGATACAGTCTGGGATTCTTGAATTTCCCTGAAGACTCTTCTCTCCTACAAGTGAAATTGTAATAATCGGTTGTTCTCGGAGGTAACGGAAGACGAAAACTATGGGCTTCACTACCAATCCGATGAGCTTGTCGATTGTGTCAATCATCGAGGTGCCAGAGAGCCAATTGCAGATAACGTTCGCATTATGAAAAGGCAACCTCGCGCGGATTGCCTGGAGAGTTGGCATTCGGACTTTCGAAGCGTGCCACACTTCGTCCTCGCCAAGGGTGCTTCGCGTGGAATAATCCCTGGTAAGTGAGTTGTTCCTCGTTGGATTGGAGCGCCCGTCTGGCTTGTCCCTTCGGCCAATTGTCGCGTTCTATTTTTAGATCGTACGATTGCGTCTGGACAGATCCATCCTCAAAATGAATACCGGCTTTTGTTGTGATTTCACCTCAGCCCGAACTGAATAACGCAAACGTTGTCGCCCGGTCTTCTATGACTCGAATGGGATCAGGGAAGTATGGGTGAAGAGTATACTCCACGGATTTGGTTGTATTCAATTTGGCGAGGCTCCCATCAAGGAATGCACGCCAATCATACCAGTCATCTTCGTAGCTGTCTGTTGCTATTATTCGATTCTGACCACTCCACCTGCAATTAGATTGAAACCGACGGATACCGGCCGCCTCAGTTCCAACTGCTGTATTTTCTGCTCCATAGAAATCCTGAAGTTGCGAATCCTGCCGCTATGAAGTCTTACTATCGGGTCATCCTCCCTCTTGCCCTGTTTCAGGAGTTTTCCGATCGTTTCCTCTGCCCTTGCTATCTTGATTGCAGTTGCCTGCTTGACGCTTTCGATCTGGTTGTTCACTAAGGTGTCGTTAGTTCTCCTCAGTTTTTCCTCCTCTTCTTCGCGAATCATCTCCAGATATTCTCCAGCTTCCTTGAACGCTCTGTCGAACTCGTCAGCTTCATAACTCGCAATGTTCTCAGTATCAATGGATTCCGCTTTCACTATTTCGCCCAGGAACTTCTCGGAAAGCCTATCGCCTATGTGAACTTTGTTGTCCTCCAGGCTGACAAGTATTGGCATAAGAACAAGGTCCTTCCTGAGGGCTGACTTCTCCAGTAAGAAGATGAAAAAGAGATAGTCACCTTTCCCGTGATCGTCCGTCTTCAAACGAAACTGCGCCGTGCTGCAGATTTGATGCTTCTCTTCGTCGTAATAGCGTTTGATGGCTTTCATTATTGGATGATGGATCGTGATGAACTCTAGAGAGTCGTCCCGGCAGGCTTCCTGATCACTGAAAGTCACCAATGCGCCGCCGTCGAAAGACAATTTTCTTTCGACCTCTTTCGTGTTTTCGCTTGCGGAAGAGTATCGAGCCACGAATCTTCGGAAGTCGTCGTCCGATTTCAGAACGTAGACACTGGATCTGCCGCTCTTCGGAGGCAGCAGCGTCGTCTTGGGGAAGTTCCTTCTAATGAAGGTATTGAGAAGGAACATGACCTCGTCCGACGTTATGAAACGTTTTGTTTCGAGTATCCTCGTGACCTCTTGATTGAAATACTCATCTTGCCCTATGAATTTTTGGCACTCTCGCTCAAACTCCTCCAGTTCTTTTTGTCTTCTTTCTATGTTTTCGGCGACCTTGTCAATCTTTTGAATTTTCTGCTTACGGGTAAGTTTTGTGTTAAACATGTCTCTTGTCAACTCCGTTATTTGCTCACCTAAAATTGCGTCTAGATCCCCGATGTATTGCTCGAAAATCTTTATCCTGTTGTAAAGGCGACGCAGGATTTCATCATCTATGGTGCCCACCATCGAGAAGTTATAAATCAGGATCTTCTCATGCCGCTGTCCGTATCGGTCCAGCCTACCGATTCGCTGCTCGACTCTCATCGGATTCCAGGGCAGGTCGTAATTGAAGATCACGTTGCAGAACTCGAAGTCTAAACCTTCGCCACCGACTTCTGAAGAGAGCAAAATCTTGATCTCGTCTGTATCACGAAATTTTTTGATAGTTCGTTGTCTGTCCTTGGTAGGTATATCGCCATGAATCAGTGCTACTCTATCGGCGTACTCCGTCGCGCCCAGTTTTTTCCTTAGATATCCCAGGGTCCGTTTGAAGAACGCAAAAACGATCATCTTTGACTCGGGGTCTTCCTTCTCCAACTGACGTAGAGCCTCAAGGAATTTCTCGAATTTCGTGTCAGTGCTGCCGACCCTTTTCGCGCTTTCCCTGAGATTCTTGATTGCAGACAGTTCCGATTTCTCGAGTTTCCAAGGTGAGTCAATGTCCGCAGACTGATCGATTACATCTCCGTCATCTCCGGAAGGTGCCCTGACAGTTCCTTTGCGTATAATATCTTCCAACGTTTCCTTCATGGCCTGAATACAGCTTGCCACTTGCCTTTGCGGCATTATGACTGCAAATGAGATTCCCTGGAGGGATCCAGACCTTGCTGTGAAACGTTCAGCCACCAGCTCGGTAACAGCATCGTAAAACTCCATCTCTGCTCGGGTAAACTCTACACGGATCACTCTCGCTTCTCTAATCGGAAACTGAATTTCAACGTCTCTCTTTTTCGTCCTCGTGAAGACGTACGACAAGCAGTTGAGCTCGATGAGCAGCTTCTGCAGCCGAATTGCCTGCTCACGGGTCAGGCTTTTGTTCTTCTCAAGAAGCTCTGTTGCCTCGCGATAGAAAGAATTGCCAAGGAATCTTTGCCGCTGGGAGCTGTGTTCCACCTTTCTCAACATTTCTAACGCAGCATTCGGATCATACAACCTCCGCAAC
>VGWB01000032.1 GCA_016873755.1 Ignavibacteria bacterium
AGTTGGTCTTTCCGGAGCCGCAACGCGATCTGCTCGGATGCCGCAACGATGTAGGAGATGTCAGGCTCTTTGTTCGGGGTGAACGGTGTCGGGACGCAGATGAAGATGACGTCGAGATCCGGGACGGGATCGTAGCTTGTCGTTGCCTTGAGGAGACCCCGTTTGAAGACCCTGGCAAAGACCTTGTCATCGACATCGGCGATGTAGTTCTTGCCGGCGTTGACGGAATCGACCTTCGTCCGGTCGGTCTCAATGCCGATGGTGCGGAAACCCTTTGCGGCATACTCGACAGCCAGCGGCAGGCCGACGTAGCCCAATCCGACGACACCGATGCGGGCTTTCTTCTGCTTGATCTTGGTTGCGAGTGACATAGAGAATTCTGGCTGAGGCAGGTGGATGAAGGGAGGGATCGGGGGTGATAGCTCCTGTCAACCACAGGAAGTTGTCAGTTTCAAGTTTTCAGTTTCAAGTTGTTGGGGGAAATTTAGGGTTCAGGGTTCAAAGTTCGGGGTTTGGGGTTCAGAAGCAGTCGCTGTGCGAGTGCGGCAGGGAGAATGCCTTGTTCGCCCAGGATTCGGACGACGTCACGATACTCTTCCGGCTCTTTCAGCTTGCGGTCGGAGAGGATATGATTTCCGATATCCAGCACCACCTGAATTGCCAGCTGCAGGTAACGTTCCGCATTTCCGTAAACGAGCGGATCCGACACAAAACGATCTCTCGCTTCGAGCCTGATCGTCTTGAGAAGCTGCACGTATTCTCGCAGCTTGTTCAAGCGTCTGCTCAGCAGCAACTGGTTAACCAAAGAATTCTCCCCGGGAGAGTTGCTGCTTGACGTATTCCTTTCGGACCTCAAGCAAGGGGCGAAAGTCGAAATACCGGCTGACTGCTTGCACCTCGAACTCCACCCGGTGCGCGGCGTCGTGTTCGTACAGAATCATTCTTGGAGCCACCGCTTCATAGGTCACATGCAACGGGGTTTCGTTCAGGATAAGCACGTCAACAGAATCTCCGGCGACAGCGCTGAACTCAGCGGCAAGGCGTCGTTTCAGATCGAAGTAGCGTTCTCTATCGGTCTGCTCACCCAGCAGCACAGCCAGATCGACGTCACTGCCGGCCCGGGCGCTTCCCTTTGCACGGGAGCCAAAGAGATACAGCACATCCACCTCAGGAAAGCGCGCGGCAACTGCTGCAAGCTTCTGAGCGCACTCGTTGCTTATCCTATTGGCAGTCCCTTGAGTCATTGCACCCAGCCCACGTTCAAGCAAGCCGATTATCGCGCTTGCATGCGAGTAAGTGCTTCATTGTACAGCCTCACGTAAGTCAACTTTATGCGTTCGAACACTTCACGCGATTTCGGCTTGTCATACAGATGCGTCGTGAGGTTTCGATCATCCACCATCTTCAGGGCAGTCTCTTCGTCTGGCAAGATGCGAAGTCTGTATGCTTCTTTGAAACATTCCTTGGGCGTATTGACGACGAGACCCTGCTGCTGGAGGTGCGCTCTTAGCAACTTCCAGAACAATTCGTATGTGAACTCGAATCGCTGAATGGCACCATCGACTTCCAGGTCTGTGGTTGCCTGGGAGACAGCCTCTTCGAGAGCCTTGAGGGCGTTCACGAAATCGCTTCGGATCTGTTCAAGCCTTTTCATAGATAATGACACCCTCTCGCACAATCTCAGGACGCAGCTCATCATTGACCTCATCGAGGTCCACGATGTCGATCTTCAGCAAGGTTCTCACCTCATCGACAATCACATTCTTGATAAAGTTCTTGTTGTCGGTCTCCAACGCGATATCAATGTCCGAAGTAGGCGAAAAATCACCCCGCGCGCGAGACCCATAGATGATGATCTTCCTTGGACTTGCGTGACGCACGATCGCATCCACTACGTCCCTGAGAAGGTCCGCACTCAAGCCCAGCCGTTTCCCATTTGTTTCGTGCGCGGTCATCTCTGCTCGAACTTCCCGCTAGCCACTGGTCGCTGCAAATCCCTTACTGCCCCCTCCCGGCGTTACCCCGCCTCCTCCTTCGCCTTCTCCGCGGCAGCGATCACCTTCTCGGCGACCTCCCGCGGGACCTCTTCGTAATGCGAAAACCTGGTGCGATACATGCCGCGTCCTTGTGTCATGGACCGGAGGATCGTCGAGTACTTGTGGAGCTCCGCCATCGGGACGATCGCTTTGATCTTCTGGAAGTGCCCCTCTGCTTCCATTCCGGAGATCTTGCCCCGACGGCTTGAGAGATCTCCCATCACATCTCCCATATACTCGTCCGGCACGATGACCTCCACATCGTTGATCGGCTCAAGGATCACAGGCCTTCCCTCAAGAAATCCTTTCTTGAACGCCATCGAGCCGGCGAGCTTGAACGAGAGCTCGTCCGAGTCCACCGAGTGATGCGAGCCATCGAATATCGTCACCTTGACGTCGACGACCTGATATCCCGCCAGCACTCCCTTCTGCATCGCGTCAATTACTCCCTTTTCGACGGCAGGGATGAACCGTGTGGGGACAACGCCGCCAACGACAGCGTCCTCGAACTCGAACCCCGTGCCGCGCGGCTTTGGCTCGAGCTTGAGATACACATGACCAAACTGCCCGCGGCCACCGGTTTGCTTCTTGTGCTTGTACTCCGATTCCGGGACGATCGCTTTGATCGTTTCTTTGTAAGGGATCTTCGGCTCGACCAGGTCGACGTCGACGCCGTATTTCTCCTTGAGACGCTTCGTGACGATCAGCAGATGAAGCTCCCCCTGTCCGGCGATGACCGTCTGGCTGAGCTGGCCGTCCACCTGCACCAGGAACGTCGGGTCCTCCTCGTGGAGATAATGCAGTCCGGTCGCAATCTTGTCCTCGTCTCCCTTCGCTTTGGAACGAATCGCCATGCGGATGACGGGCTCGGGGAACTCGATCGGCGGATAGACGACGGTGAATCCTTTGTTGGCGAGCGTGTTGTTCGTATGCGTATCTTTCAGTTTCACCACTGCTCCGATGTCGCCCGCGACGAGCTTGCCGACGTCGCGCCGCTCCCTGCCGTTCATCACGAAGATCTGGCCGAGACGCTCGATCTTTCCGTTCGACTCGTTGGTCAGGTCCATGCCGGGCGTGATCGTGCCCGAATAGACGCGGAAGAACGAGAGCTCCCCCACATGCTGTTCCGATACAGTTTTAAAAACGAAGAGCGAAGGGGGGCCATTGGGGTCGGGTGGAACGTCGATTTCCTGGTTCTTCTGCAGGTCTTTTGCCTTTACGGGTCCGCGATCCGTCGAGGCGGGGGCGAAGTGCACGAGGAAATCCATCAGCGAGCCGACGCCTATGTTCATACTGGCGGCAGCGCAGAACACGGGAAATATCTGGCGGCTTTTGAATGCAAGCCACAGACCTTTCTGCAGCTCGGCTTCGTGAAGCGTTCCGTCATCGAAGAACTTGTTCATCAACTCCTCGTCGGTCTCTGCAATCTTCTCGATCAGCTCTTCGTGGAGGGCCGCTGCTTTCTCTTTGAGATCAGCGGGGATGTCGGACTCCGTGTTCTTTCCGCTCCCGTCGCGGTTGTATTTGTACATCTTCATCTTCAGCACGTCGACGATGGAATCGAAGGTCAATCCCTCGTTCGCCGGGAACTGCACCAGGGTTACGTCGTGCCCGAAGCGGTCCTTTGCCGTCGCCACCGCGTGCTCGAAGTCGGCGTTCTCGTTGTCGAGTTTGTTCACAACGAACATCGCCGGCGTATGGTACAGCTTGGTGTAGCTCCAGACGATCTCCGTGCCGACCTCTGTTCCCTCGACCGCCTTCAGCGTCACGATGGCTGCATCGGCGACCCTGAGCGACGAAAGCACCTCGCCCGTGAAATCGGAGTAACCGGGCGAGTCGAGGATGTTCAGCTTGCAGCCCTGCCAATCGCAGTGGAGGAGCGACGAATTGATGGAGATACGCCGCTCGATTTCATCGGGGTGGTAGTCCGAGACGGTGGACCCGTCATCGACTTTCCCCAATCGGTTAGTCGTACCGCTGGTGTAGAGAATGGCTTCGGTCATGGTGGTCTTTCCAGATCCACCATGACCGACTAATGCAATGTTGCGGATTTTATCGACGGAATAGTCTTTCTGAGGCGCGCTGGTCACGGTATCTCCTTGCGTCGTAGAGAATGATGAGTAGTAGAGAGGAAACCGCTGGGTGGATCGGGCTACTGCTTGCCGCGGAGCTTCTCAATGAGTGCAGCAATGGCATTCACGACGGCAGCGAAGACCGAGGCCACCTGGAAGACAGGTTCTTCCACCGCCACCCGAACGCGCTGCTCGAACATGCGCACATCGTCAGCGACGTCCTTGAGCGACTGCAGCGAGCCTTTGATGATATCCACCTGGCTCTCGAACTTTTCGGATGCAGATTTGAGCCTTTCGGTGATGAAGGCAAGATTCTCCAGCACCGGTTTTGAGCGCTGGCTGAAGTCCGACACATCTCGTTTGAATTGCGAGAGCACAACGATCAGATATACGCAGAGCGCTGACACGCAGACGAGTGCCACCACCTGCACCACTTGGAGAAGGGTGTCCACGTCAAATTCCTCTCAATGGATTAACTGTGTAGAAAACTACAGGCTCTTCGGAGGTCTGGAACGGTTCCACTACCGCGAACCTTCGCCACCCACCTTGCTTCGGGCATCGGAGAGGATTCGCTCCGCGTCCCCCATCAGGTTGCTCGCCTGCTTCCGGGCATCCGAGAGCAGACTATCGGATTTCTTCTTCGCCTCACTGACGATCTCCGTCGCCTTCGTCCTTGCCTTGTTGAGGTATTCCTCACCCTTTTCCACGAGTTCGTCGGTCTTCTCCTTGATGTCCTTTCTCAACTCCTTGCCGGTCTTTGGAGCGTACAGCAGGGCCAACACCGCACCGACGATGCTGCCGGTGACGAAGCCGATAATCAAACCCTTTGCCATTCCATCGCCATTGTCGTTTGCCATAGAACCCTCCGTTGAATTGAAGTCCAACATTTCCCCCTTGAGATAATTCAAAGTAGAGAAATCGTCATAAAGAAACAAGAAATATGGGGGAGTTCGCCAAAATCGTGAAATCAGTCCCGAGAACTACCGGCCACTCTTCATTCTCAGCAGACGGTTTCATTCCATCCGCATAGACCGAGTGAGCGCAACTGTACGTCAAACTTGATCTGGTGATGATCTTGGCTCTGCTTCCTTTGCATAGTCATTCTTGGTATTGTGTGAACAAGAAGCACGGACGAAAACATCAACTTTGCCACAAAGTCACGAAGACACCAAGCGGTATGAATACTTGGAGTTCTACGCTTCTTTTTCATCGCGCCTTGGTGCCTCTGTGGCAAATAGTGGGTTTCCGTGCGAGCTTCTAAGTCCAGTCAACTAAGATCGACCAAATCCCGGCAAAAAGCAGCCGGGATCTCCGTCTTTCAGGATTCCGCTCACAAGACGGGATTCCCAAGAGCGGAACTCAATTTGACAATGGACTTAGCTTCGCTACGCTCGCTAAGTCCAGTCAAATTGGGAGAAAAAAAGTGCCCTGCTGGTGCAGCTGACAGGGCAACACAACACTAGAAACTCATCCGAAAACCTATTATTTGCCACGAAGTCACCAAGACACGAAGAAAGAATTTTGGTTTTCGTCCCACTCTGAAAGACTTTGTGCCTTTGTGTCTTCGTGGCGATACTTTTCGGTCAGGTCTCTAGAGATCATCTGAAAAAATGCAGAGTCATTCCGTCGGATTTTCAGACGCCTGCCCGCCTTCCAGAACGAATGAGGCAGGCGGGGAATCCAGAACAAGGCCTTGTCTGGATGCCCGCTTATCCGCCACTAACCGGCGGATCGCAAGGTCCTGAGCCGGACCGCAACAGACTACAAAAGAAAACATTGGAATCAACGATTCTTCTTCTTATGACGCATCTTCCTCAAGCGCTTCTTGCGCTTATGGGTTGCCATCTTGTGGCGTTTCCGCTTCTTACCACTCGGCATTGCGCGCTCCGTTATTGGTTTTTGAAGGTTTGTGGATTAGAGTGCTGCTCGAGGATCCGCTTCGCCTGTTTCCCGATTTCGCTGTTGGGAGCCAGAGCGATGGTCTTTCTGAACCATTCGTTCGCCACATCGACCCGACCTGCTCCGAGGTTCACTACACCCAGATTGAAATGGGCCTGCAAATGTTTCGGGTCGTACTTGAGGGCCGATTCCATTTCGCTTATGGCTTCAGTGGCGTTCCCTGATTCATAGTAACTCGTCCCCAGATCGACCCGCGCGTTCGTATTCTCGGGATTCTTCTCGAGGTATTTCCTGTAGTAGACAATTGCCTTGTCAAAGAATCGGTGATCGTAGGCAAAATTGGCGAGCTGGAGAGACAACTCCGCGTCATCCGGATTCGCCGCAACGCGTTGCTCAAGTTCAGCCATCTGTCCGATGGCCTGGATATTGGCTCCCGGCGCCTGTGTGGTTGCACCCGAAGGCACTGCTACGGGCTTGGGACCCGTGAGGATCTCCAGAAGTATGACACCAACAACGAGGAAACCCGTAAACCCGGCAAGGGTCTTCCAGGAAAAGAGCGGGCCCGACGGAGCGGTTTTCTTCTCCAGCCGCGCTGACCTCTCACGCCCGCGCTGCCGCCGCGCCTCTTTCGCCGCGGGTTTCGGCAACGCTGCCACTCTTTCACCACCCAGTTCCGCACCGCAGGCCGAGCAATACCTGGCATCGGCCGGGCTCTTCGCGCCGCATCTGCCGCATTCGAGGGTTCCCGCAGGACCTCCGGCCTCTCCTGCACTGGCAGTTTCATCCGAAGGATATTCGACCGGCGTGCCGCAATTGCCGCAGTACCGATCACCCCATCGGATCTCAATCTGACATTCCGCGCACAGCAGAGTTGGCTTCATTCTTTCGCCTGGACCGCCGCTTTCTTCAGGTTTTCGTCGACAGCATGTTTGAGGTCTTTGGAGACCTTGAAGATAGGAACAAAATGTTCCTCAACCATCACCTGCTCACCAGTCCGCGGATTGCGCGCCATTCTGCCTTTCCGCTTTTTGACCTTGAAGCTGCCGAAGCCGCGGATCTCGATATTCTTCCCCGCCTTCATCGCGTCGATGACGGTCGAGATGAAGCCGTCGACCACCGCCTCGGTCTCGACCTTCGTGAGCCCCGTGGCTGCCGCAATCACATCAACGATATCAGCCTTCGTCATTAGTCCTCCGGAGTTTGTGACGGAAACGTCTTACAGTCTGTTCGCTCGAGCTTGCTCGAGTATGGCGGAATAGAAATCCTCAAGATCACGCAAGTTATTGACAAGAATAGATTTCAAGACCGCCGGATCAAGGTCTTGATATTCGTGTACGGCGATATTTCTGAACCCCACCATTCTCTGCATTTTCTCTGACAGCGAAGGCGAGATAAGCTGAGCCGACTGGAGCATTCGGAAATTCTCCTTCAGATCCTGAGGCACCCCCAATCCGCGTGATGCGACCACGTGGGTAGCCAAGTCGATAGCTGCCTGTGCGGCACGCTACAGGTTAACGGCGAAGATGTCCTGTATGTCAACATTTTCGAGCGTGCTCGGGTCAAGTTTCGTTACCTGCTGAATCCTCCGGAGGCATCTTTGGATGGTGCCGGTCTTTGCGGAAATGATGTCCCGATCAACCATTTCGTATTGCCTCACGTCGCAAAAATGCGACTGTCCAGTAGATGCTGTTCGATCGGGGCCCGAATCCGTTTGAGATCTGCGTACAGGTTGACACAACGAACAAAGAACTCACTGTCGAGGCGGCTGTCTCGCTCCAACAGCTTTTTCCCCTTTCGTAAAACCTGCATCCCGATCACCGAGCTAGCCGAGTTCAGCACAACAACATCCACCTCAATGCCGACGGCACAAGACAAACGGTGTTCAATTTCGAGAACTTCGAGAGGTTCTGGTTCCTGTTGAGGGAAGAACAAGAGGCCGAGGTCCACGTCGCTCTCGGGGCCAAACGCGCCGGTCAGCACTGATCCGAACAAATAAGCTGTAGCAACGCCCGCCTCGCTTTTCAACGCCTCGTTTAGCCGACTTTCAATATTTGTGAGACTCTCTTTCAATGATGATCCCCGATCAGGACTATTGCTCATCAGAAACCTGTGTATCGGTACTGCAGGATGGGCTGGTTGAGCAGCTCCCGTTTCAGACCTGCCAGTTCTGAGACGGCATCCCCCATCATCCGCTCCAGCCATGACCGGAATCTTCGTTCTTTCACAACCTTCGGTTTGCCGCTGATGTCCCCGAGCTTGGCTGCAATGACTATGGCGTCTTCCATTGTCCCAAGCGTGTCAACAAATCCATATTCAAACGCCTGGCGTCCGGTGAAAACTCTCCCATCGGCATACTGGATGACCTTCTTCCGTTCCATCTTCCGCTCCTCAACCACAACATCAACAAACTGCTCGTAGACATCACCGAGCAACTGATCGAAGAACCTCTTCTCGTCCGCAGTCGTTTTTCGGAACGGAGACCCCATGTCCTTGTATTTGCCCGTCTTGAAGGTCGAAGCGTCGATGCCGATTTTGTTCATCAGCTCGCTGAAATGGAGGAACTGGAAGATAACGCCGATGCTCCCGGTCAGCGTGCCGGGATTGGCGACGATCTTGGTGGCGCCGCACGAGACGTAGTATCCACCGCTGGCAGCGACGGAACCCATTGAAACAACGACGGGTTTACCCCCGCCTCGCGTCTTCTTCACTTCCTCATAGATCTCCTGGCTTGCCGAAACCCCTCCTCCTGGCGATTCGACGCGGAACACGATGGCTTTCACCGATCGGTTCTCGCGGTATTTTTTGAACTGCCGGACAATGTCTTCAGACGAGAGTATCGGCTGATTCAGCTCGACCACCGCAACCTTGTCGCCGGACGTCGACGTTGTCTCGTCCTCAGGCTCCACAAAAAACAGCGAAACCACGAAGAGGACAAACAAACCGCCAAGAAGCACGACGAATGCAACGATTGCGACAACCCACTTCGCAGTGTTGGACATAGGAAGCTGGAGCTTTGTAAGTTATTGAAATGTAAATGATTATAACAAAACAGCGCCTGAAAGTCAAATAGGAATCTTGCGTGAAGTAGCTTCTCAGAAATCCGGCATTAAAACCAGGATTCCCAAGGCGGGCAGTACGCAAAGATCCTGTGTGACGCTGCGGGAGGGACGGTGCTCGTGGAAATATCGAATGCCAAAGTCCCCTGGAAACAGGAAAAGCCCGACGCGAGGCTGGCCCGCTCGGGATTTCTCGGGTTCCTCAGTCAGTTCTAGCTGCGGTTTACTTGCTGGTGCGCGAGGAACCGCTCAGCATCGATCGCCGCCATGCATCCGGTACCCGCCGCGCTCACGGCCTGGCGGTATGTCGGGTCGGCAACATCCCCCGCGGCGAAGACACCCGGGACGTTGGTTGCCGTGCTGTGCGGCTTGGTGATCAGATATCCGACGGAATCCATCTCCAACTGCCGCTCGAAGAGCTTCGTGTTCGGCTGATGTCCGATGGCCAGGAACAGGCCGTCGCACTTGAAATCGGTGAGTGCACCGGTTTTGACGTTCTTGAGACGGACACCTGTGATAGACTTCTTGCCTCCCTCGGTTTTGCCGAGAACTTCTTCGACAACAGAATCCCAGATGAACTCGATCTTCGGGTTTTTGAACGCCCGCTCCTGCATCACCTTGGAAGCTCGCAGCTCGTTGCGTCGGTGCACGACGCTCACCTTCGAGGCGAATTTCGTCAGGAAGGTCGCCTCCTCCATAGCCGTGTCGCCCCCTCCCACAACCACGACATGCTGATTCTTGAAGAAGAAGCCGTCGCATGTCGCGCAGGCGGAAACGCCGTAGCCCATATACTCAGCTTCTGATGGGATGCCCAGAAGCTTGGCCGTGGCTCCTGTCGCGATGATGAGCGATTCGGCGAGATACGGCTTGTTGTCTGCGACCACTTTGAACGGTCGCTTCGAGAGGTCGACCTCGGTGACTTCCTGAAAGAACGACTGAGCTCCGAACTTCTGCGCTTGCTGGCGGAAGAGCTCCATCAGGTCGGGTCCCATGATTCCATTCGGGAACCCCGGATAGTTCTCGACCTCGGTCGTAATGGTCAGCTGCCCGCCGGGTTGAATGCCTTCAAAGACGATTGGATTGAGATTTGCCCGGGCAGCATAGAGAGCCGCGGTGAGACCCGCAGGTCCGGATCCAATGATGATGAGTTTGTGGAGAGTGTCGTTGGCCATGATGGAACTCGTTTGTGAATAGTGAATCGTAATTGGTGATTCGTGAGCAAGAACTGAAGCAGGATCATGTCGGGCTGGCTGGGGAGAGTCAGCCACCTTTTGCCCGAAGGACTGCTTTTACGTTTCTGATGAATCCTTTGTGTTTCGTTCGCTTGATCGGGCTGCGGCGGAAACGCTGAGAAAATTCGCTGGAACTCATCTCGGCCAGCTCCCCGAGCTTTGGAGCAACGTTCTCCTGTCGCGGCGAAAAGGCAGCCTCTGTCGTCGGTTGTTGAAACCTGTTCCAGGGACAGACGTCCTGGCAGATGTCACACCCGTAAATCCAGTTCTGGAACTCTCGACCTAACTCGCCAGGTATCTCCCCCCGGTGCTCGATCGTCAGGTACGAGATGCATCTATTGGAGTCGAGCAGATACTCATCGACAATTGCGCCGGTCGGGCACGCGTCGATGCAGGCCCGACAGGTTCCGCAGAAATCCTCGATTGGCTCGTCGTACTCCAGTTCAAGATCAAGCAGGATCTCGCCGAGGAACACCCACGAGCCGTGCTCCTTTGTGATGACGTTCGTGTGTTTCCCAAGCCAGCCGACGCCGGCACGAACTGCCCACGCTTTGTCCATCACGGGACCCGTATCGACGTACACTTTCGCCCTGACGCCCGGTCGTAGAGATTTGATGCACTCAACCAGCGACAGGATTCGAGAGGTGAGAACCGTGTGATAATCATCCCCCCAGGCATAGCGCGAGATTTTGCCGATACCTTGTTCGTCGCGATGCGGCACGTCAACGTAGTAGTTCATCGCCAGTGAGATGACCGATTTCGCCTCGGGCAGTACCAACCGGGGATCAACTCGCTTCTCGACGTTGCCTTCCATCCAGTCCATCGTCGCATAAAATCCTCTGGACAGCCACTCCCGCAGCTTGCGTCCCTCCTCGGTCAGCGTCTCAGCCCTGGCTACACCGATCCGCGCGAACCCAAGCTCCTGAGC
The DNA here is from genome assembly GCA_016873755.1 of Ignavibacteria bacterium. Classification (GTDB taxonomy): domain Bacteria; phylum Bacteroidota; class Ignavibacteria; order UBA10030; family UBA10030; genus VGWB01. The sequence continues at coordinate 11,224 of VGWB01000032.1, forward strand.
CTTCGTCCTGATTTGTGTTGTCAGGGTGTGCGTGCTCTCCACGTCAACTCCATCCTGAATCGTTCTCGGACAACTGGATCTTGATCTCGCAGCCGTTGAGAATCCCTTCAAACAATCTTCAACCTTTGATCGACCGCGAATCCCTTCTGTGTCGGTTGCAGGGTGATCGCTTCCGTGGTTGGATCGTGCTCGAGGAAGAGGATCCAGCGCTCCTCATACGCCCGTCCGAGGATCTTCTTCTTCTCCTCGATCGTCACGAGCGGCCGGACATCGTACGCCATCACGTAGGGCCACGGCACATGGGAGGCGGTTGGGACCAGATCGCAGCAGAAAAGCATCGTGGTCTTGCCATCCGAGATCTTCGGCAACTGCTGGGCTGTGGTGTGTCCGTTACAAACGAGAAGTTCGATCCCCGGGAAGATCTCGAATTCGCCTTCCACCAGCTTCAGCACGCCGTGCTCCATGAGCGGCACAAAGTCATCCGGCATGAAACTTCCCCGGTCCTTCTCCGACGGCTGCTGAGAGAGTTCCCAATGCTTTTTCTGCACGTAGTATAACGCGTTGGGGAACGTTGGAACCAGCCTACTATCGACGATAATCGTCGATCCGCCGGCGTGGTCAAAATGAAGATGGGTCAGGATGACGTCGGTGACGTCCGCCGGAGTAACACCGTGTGCGGAAAGCGAGCTGAACAGGTCGCCCCTCGATGTGTCCAGTTTGTAGATATCCTTCAGCCTTTCGTTCCACTTCGTTCCGTTGCCGCCGTCGACGAGGATAGTTCTCCCGTTGCCCCGGACCAGCCAGCAGCGCGCTGCGAGCTCAATGCGCTGGCGTTCATCCGGCGGATTGGTTTTGCTCCAGAACACCCATGGAACGATGCCGAACATCGCACCGCCGTCGAGAGCGAAGTGCGCCGTTTCGATCGGGTATACGTCGTACGGGCCGATTTTCATGAAGATGCTTTCCTCGTATTGGTGCCAAATAGCAGCGATCTTATTCCCATGAATCAGGGTTCAATCTGGTCAAAAGACCATGCGGATCCACGTGATCGACGCCCTTGAGCCGACGTTGGAACTCTCGTGGAGAAACAAGAAGGTCGGCTGTCGAACATCATCCGCACAGCGTGCGTGACGGTTCGGACACCGACCTTGGGTCACGGTTCTATGATAGATCTACTTGCGGAAGCGTGATGTCGCTGGGCTCAGCTCGGCAAATGTCTTGTCTGGATGTAGCTTCTTAGCCTTCTCGAACAGCTGCTCCTCCGTTTCAGGGTGATTCGGGTCCGGAACACAGCAATCAACCGGGCACACCGCTGCACATTGTTCTTTCTCGAAGTGCCCAACGCATTCCGTGCATTTGTCGGGAACGATATAGTACAGGTCATTATTGAGCGCATCATGCATAGCCCCATCCATTTCCCATTGCGCACCGCCGGCATAGATGGCGGTATTGGGGCACTCGGGTTCACAGGCACCGCAATTGATGCACTCCTCGGTTATCACTGTCGCCATTCAGATGTCTCCTCTAGTTTGAAATGAGCTGAATCCGCTCGTTGAATCTCGCTCGTATGTTAGGTGAGATGGTCTTCGCAGCTCTGCAGACAACTCCGTCGTGCGGAATTTTTCCGCGAAATCGCAACGCCGTTCGCAGCGAGTATAGCAAATAGACGTAAGAAAAACAAGCAGTCTGCGGTTCTTTTTGGCCTGTCTGCAAAGGCCATTTTGCACGCATTTTCGGCGATTCGTCCGTTTCCGTTCGGCCAAATGATGCTTGCGGGAAGCCCGTTCATTTGCCGACCGACGAGAGTACCGCTCACGCGTACCAAATTGTCCATTTGCGTGTCAATAATACAACAACGTCTTGCGGTGGCTCAGCTCCATCGAACGCTCTCGCTACCGGGAAACGAGAAGCCATTCCCGACCTCCGTGCCCTCGACAACAGGATGCTTGCCAGCCAAGACTTCCTTAAGCAGGATTCAGAGAGTGATCCCGAAACACAAAGGCACAATCCCTTTGGAGAACCGTGCCTTTGTTGCGTCTGGTGGAAGCTTCTTAGAGGTATCGGTGCTCGAGAATGTTTCCGTCCGTGTCGTAGACGTACAGAAGCGGCACTCCCGTCGGGATGTTGAGCTCGATCACCTGCTCCCTGGTCAGGTTGTCAAGCTGCATCACAATTGACCGCAGGCTGTTGCCGTGGGCGGAAACGAGGATGTTTTTCCCGGCTCTGATCTCGGGGATGATCTTCGACTCAAAGTACGGCAGCGTACGCGCGGCCGTGTCTTTCAGACTCTCACTGATGCCCATGGGGTTCAGCTCCGTCACCTCACTGGGGGGCGCGATGTCGTAGCTCCGTCGCCAGAGCTTGACTTGCGCATCTCCGTACTTCTTGGCTGTCTCTGCCTTGTTCAATCCCTGTAAGGCCCCGTAGTGACGCTCGTTCAAGGCCTTGTCGTACTCGATCGGAATATCTTCCTGCCTGATGATCTTGAGCACGATACTCAGCGTATCGATCGCCCGCTTGAGAACAGAAGTAAACGCTTTGTCGAACTTGTACGACTTCAGTTTCTCACCCGCCTCGCGCGCCTCCTGCTCCCCTTTTGGTGAGAGCGGGACATCGGTCCATCCTGTGAAACGGTTTTCAAGGTTCCATTGCGATTCGCCGTGGCGAAGTAACATGAGGTTGGGCATAGTCGGTAAATGTGGTTGTAGATTGTAGGTTGAATGTGCTTCTGGCCTAGTAGCCCGACCTGAAGGTCGGGCCCACCGACAGGGTTCAGCTGAGACAACTTACTTCACATTGAAATACCGCGCTTCGGGGTGATGCACGATGATTGCCGACGTCGATTGCTCCGGCACCATTTGGTATTCGTCGGTCAGCGAGACATCGATTCGCTCCGGCTTCAACAACTCGAAGAGCTTGAGTTGATCTTCAAGGTTGGGACACGCGGGATATCCAAAGCTGTAACGCGAACCCTGGTATCCCTGGCTGAACAGTCTCTTGATGTCCGTCGCGTCCTTGCCCGAGATCCCCAGCTCTTCCCGAACACGCTTGTGCCAGAGCTCGGCCAGAGCTTCGGCACTTTCCACGCTCAGGCCATGGAAATATAGATAATCTTTGTAACTATTTGCAGCATAAAGTTTTCGGGAATACTCCGACGCCTTCTGGCCGATCGTCACGATCTGGCCGGCGAGGAGATCCACGTTCCCAGATTTGACAGGCGCAAAAAAGTCCGCCAGACAGAGGAAACGGTCCCCTCTCTGTCGAGGGAATGTGAAACGGAGCCGCTCGTGCAAATCCGAAATCCGAAATTCGAAGATCGAGCTCGACTTTGCCCCGTCGGCGGGCGGATGGTAAACGACAAGGTCGTCGCCGTCTGACTGGCAGGGGAAGTAGCCGTACACGACCTTTGGCTCAAGCAAATGCTCGCGTTTGACTTTGTCTTTCAGTCTCTGGTAATCAGGATAGACCTGACCTTCAAGGACCTTTTTGAACTCCTCATCAGTCATTGTCCCCTTCACAACGCGCCACTGGCCCCGAATCAGCGCAGCTTCGTTGATGTAGCGGAACACGTCGTCCAGCGAGATGCCGGTGACGACCCTCGACCCCCAGAACGGAGGCGTCGGTATCGGGACGCCGGCGCGCACCTTCGAGCGTGACGGCTGAGCAGCAACCGATGGCGCTGATGCCTTCTCCTCTCTGAGCATCATCGCAATCTTCGCTTCCGCGCCTGTCAGGGTTTCCTCTCCAACATCCTTCGGCTTCAACCCGGGCTCGTTGACGCCAACCGATCCACCGCCAATCAACTCCATATACCTGAGTCCGTCGAACGCGTCGTTCGCGTAGTGGACCGTTCCTTTGTAGAGTGGCCTCAGCTCTCCTTCGACATACCTACGTGTCAGCGCGGCGCCGCCGAGGATAACGGGTGTCCTCATGTTCCGCTCGTTCATCACCTCCAGATTCTCCCTCATTACGAGAGTCGATTTGACGAGCAGACCGCTCATGCCAAGAGCATCTGCCCGATGCTCCTGCACGGCGTGCAACATCGTCTCGATGGGGCACTTGATGCCGAGATTGACGACCTTGTAGCCGTTGTTCGTGAGTATGATATCAACGAGGTTTTTACCGATATCGTGGACGTCGCCCTTCACCGTTGCCAGGACAAGCGTTCCCTTATGGGCCTCCTCTTCCCTCTCCATGAACTGCTCGAGATAGGAGACCGCCGCCTTCATCACTTCAGCCGATTGAAGGACAAATGGCAGCTGCATCTGTCCTGAGCCGAACAGGTCGCCCACAACCTTCATCCCGCCCAGCAGGATCGTGTTGATGATGTCCAGGGCTTTGTATCGCTTGAGCGCTTGATCGAGATCCGCCTGGAGGCCAGCTCTGTCACCATCGATAATATGGTTCTTCAGCCGTTCTTCAACGGTTTCACCCTTCACCCCTCGCCTTGCCTCGATATCGGGTTTCCTTTCCGAGTAGTAGGCCATCAACTCGGTGAGCGGATCGTAGATACACGCCCGGCTGCTTCCCTCGCCTTCAAAGCGCCGCTCATCGAATATCACCTGGCGACAAAGCTCACGGCCTTGCGCGTCGATCTTAAAGAGAGGCATGATCTTCGACGCGTGAACAATCGCCATATCGAGTCCCGCTTCGACGGCGTAGTGCAGAAACACGCTGTTAAGGGCATGCCTGGTCTGCGGGGAGAGGCCGAAGGAAACATTGCTGACGCCGAGGAGCGTGTGAACCTTGGGGAATTCCTGCTTGATTAGCCGGAGCGCTTCGATGGTTTCGAGCGCTGCCCGACGGAACTCTTCGTCGCCCGAGCCGAGGGTGAAGGTCAGGGTGTCAAAGATCAGATCGTGCGGCCTCATTCCATGTTTGTTCACGACGAGGTCGTAGATCCGTCGCGCCACAGAAAGCTTCGCGTCGCGTGATTTTGCCATGCCCTCTTCGTCGATCGTCAGGGCAATGAGAGCTGCACCGTAGCGCTTGCAGAGTGAAACGATCCTTCCCAGACGCGGCTCACCATCCTCGAGATTGATCGAGTTGACGACCGCCTTCCCGCCGATCCGCTGCAAGGCCTCCTCAATCACGTGCGGCTCGGTCGAGTCGATAACCAGGGGGATGGATATCTGCGTGTTGAAGCGGGAGATGAGCTCGCGCATATCGGCAGCCTCGTCCCGACCGGCGTACGCAACGCAGACATCCAGCATGTGTGCTTGCTCGTTCACCTGCTCCCGACCCATAGCCACCGTTCCCTCCCAGTCCTCTTTGACGAGCAGGTCCCTGAACAGCTTGCTGCCGTTTGCATTCGTGCGCTCTCCGATCAGGATGGGCGAAGGTTCGATGTGAAAGGGAACAGCCTGATAGAGGCTCGATGCTCCCGGCACGAACTCTATCTTTCGGGGCGTCGGGGAGAGATTTCCCACCGCCTGAACCAGCTGCCGGATGTGCTCCTTCGTTGTCCCGCAGCATCCTCCGACGATCTGCACCCCGAGGTCTTTGACGAAATGCGTGAGGTAGCCCACCAGCTCCTCGGGAGCAAGATGATAGTGAGCTTTCCCGCCGACGTTTTCCGGGAGGCCTGCGTTCGGCATCACGATGATCGGCTTGGGACTGCCGGCGGAGAGTACGCGAACGTGGTCGGACATCTCCCTGGGGCCCGTGGCACAATTCAGGCCGATGACATCGACATCGTACGGCTCGATGGAGGCAAGCGCGGCGGCGATCTCTGTTCCAAGGAGCATCGTCCCGGCCGTCTCGATCGTGACGGAGACAATCACGGGAACGCGCCGCCTCACATCATGGAAACAATCGAAGATTCCACACAACGCTGCTTTGATCTGCAGAACATCCTGGCACGTTTCGAGAGAGAGGAGATCAGCCCCTCCTTCCATCAGCCCCTTCGACTGCACGTAGTACGCCTGCGTCATTTCCTTGAACGAGATGTGTGCCAGCGAGGGGAGCTTCGTCGTCGGGCCCATAGAACCCGCCACAAACCGCGGGTGCCCCCTCTCCGAGAATTGCCGGGCCACTCGTTGGGCAATCTGGGCGGATTTGAAGTTGAGGTCGTACGCGAGATTTTCGATGCCGTACTCAGCGAGGACGATCGAAGTACCACCAAAGGAGTTGGTCTCAACGACATCGCATCCGGCCTCGAGGTAGTCCCGGTGCATCTTTTCCACCGTGGCGGGTTTGGAGACAACGAGGTACTCGTTGCACCCGTTCAGGCGGTCACCTCCGAAGTCGTCGGGCGTGAGGTCCTCTCCCTGCAGGTACGTTCCGGTCGCACCGTCGAAGACGAGGATTTTTTCCTTGAGGATGTCGAGGAAAGATCGGGTCATCGAGCCATCGGGTTATTGAGTCATTGGCCAGACGCAGGAGAAACAAAAAACCCGGCACGCAGCGCCGGGGGTGCACCAACATTCTGACCGACGCTTTAGCAATTTCCCCCGCTCAACGGGGCCCCGCTATCTCCACAACGAATTGTTGTAGCGGGATTTGACGTGGCCGCAAGCTGTCGCTCAAATCGCCACACCAAAACTTAGGAAATTATCATGCGAACCGCAACTGACTCCAGACATTAAACAGGCAGGAGGTCCGGCAGTGGTAGAACCGTGGTTTTCTGCCGTTGCGTCGGCTCAGGCATCTCGTCGTAGGTCCTACCATCAAGGAACCGACCCGCGGCCTTTTTGTTCGTTCCTCCCCATTGCTTGAAGAAGAACGCCACCCCTCTGTCCCTGCATTGTTCTCTGATATCGCGCACCCAGTCTGGCTTCATTTCGCGGGCACGCGGTCCGGATTCTCCACCCACTATCACCCAGTCGATCCGGCGCAGAGGGAGTCTCGGAAACGGCGCAAGCAGCGGCTCGAGCGACAAGAACCTGACGGCGGCAGGGACCTCGCAGAGATCGTGGATTCGGTATTTGTACCGGGGCGTCTCAACGCTGACGCCCATCCAGATGTTCTCCGGCCAAGGCAAGTATGGAGCCAGAGATGCCAAACGCTGCGATCTCTTCGTCAACACCTGAAAAGTGTGCCATCCAGCTCGCTTCATGGTGTCGAAGACCTTCACGATGAAATCGCTCGGAACGTCGTTGTGAAAGAGGTCGCTCATCGAATTGACGAATATGAGCTTTGGCTGCTTCCACTCCAGAGGTAATTCTGCAATATCCTCCTGAAGGGCCACTTTGAAGCCGTTCCGGTATCTGTGGGAGCCCATGGCCTGCAGGCGTGCAGCCATTCTTTCGGCGTAGCAATTCTTGCAACCGGGGCTGATTTTGGTGCAGCCTGTTACGGGGTTCCAAGTTGCCTGTGTCCATTCGATTTTTGATTTCTGAGACATAATGTGCAGGCCATTCCTAGTGTCGTGTTTCCAAGGTTCGTTGATCAATAATTGCTTCACAAATCCGTGAAATTCGCGGGAGTCGCGCGAACTAGGGAGTCCGTCAGACTCCCTGTCTCGCAGAGCAAGACGAGACGGCTGTCGGAGTCTGACGACCTCTGGCTCAGAGTAAGTCTGTAGACCAAAGCTGAACAAATGAGTGTTGATGACTTCTTATGGGAATCTCTCAAACTCCACACTAGCTGTCTTTCAATTGGATGCACCTGTTGTGAATGGAACGCCATCAAGCTAATGTCGAATCTAAGGGAGCAACACGATTTTCCCAAAATGTTCGCCCGCCTCCACTATTCGGTGAGCCTCCCGGACCTCACTCAGGGGCAGCACGCGGTCGATGACCGGTTTCAACTTCCCTTGCTCGATCAGTTTCAAAATCGTGACGAGGTCCCCCTTCCTCCCCATTGTTGAACCAAAGATCTGAAGCTGCTTGTAGAAGACATACCGCAGATCCGTGACGGCGTCATGTCCTGACGTCGCACCGCACGTCACGAGCCGTCCCCCCTTCGCCAGACACTTTATGCTCTCCTCCCAGACGCTTCTGCCGACATGATCGAAAACGACCTCGACACCTTTCCTCTCCGTCAGCCTCCGGACCTCATCGAACACACGCTGTTTGTGGTAGTTTATGACGTCATCCGCCCCCAGACCTCTCGCCTTTGCCGCCTTCTCCTCCGAGCTCGTTGTGGCGATAACCCGAGCACCATGCAGCTTTGCGATTTGAATGCCTGCGCTCCCAACACCGCTGCTCGCCCCGATGATGAGCACGTCCTCGGCCGCCCTGATCTTTGCCTTTTCTGTCAACATCTGCCAGGCGGTGAGAAAGACGAGGGCAGAGGCGGCCGCAGATTCGAAGCTGACCGCTTCACTGAGCGGGATGACGTTGCGCCCCGGCACGGCAACGTACTCCGCGTCGGCGCCGTCCCGTTGCTCGCCGATGAGTCTGTACTCCCTGCAGAGGTTGTCGTTCCCGTTGAGACAATGGGTGCAATGACCGCACGAGATCCCCTGCGCAACTACTACGCGGTCCCCCACGCTGACATGACCGACGGCAGAGCCCTTGTCCGCCACCAAGCCCGCCGCGTCAACGCCCGGGATCATTGGGAGTGGAAAGCGCACTCCCGGCAAGCCATTCCGTACCCAGATATCCAGATGATTGACGGACGTCGCCTTGACTTTGACAAGAACATCCGCCGCTGTGATGGAAGGGGTTGGAATCTCCTCTTCGAGGAGCTTCTCGACACCGCCATGCTCGTGGATCCGAATACACTTCACCGGGTGCCTCCATGATAAGGTGAAAAATGATTCGAGAACATATTTAAAAAACGGAGGAAATACAAGACAGAGGGAAGGGGAGCGCCATCCCGATTCGTACCAAGGTCGAGCAAGAGCTCATTCTAAGCCGCGGTGCTGTCGAACACCGTGAACCTCGGAGTCGGTAATCGTGTCAGGCCCGAAGGACTCCTTCGGAGAGGAAACCCGCCCGGCTATGTCGTTTGCCGCCGTACGGCATCCCGCCTTTTGGTAATTTCTTTTGAGCGGGACAGGCGGGGGCGCAGCCGCTCAGGGGCGGGCTCCTGACACCACAACGCGTCCTATGAAGCGAGGATGTTCACGCCAGGGAGTGACGATAGAGGTGAGCTTCAATAGAAAAGGCTGGCAAGTCCGCGCCAGGGAACGAAAACCTTTGCGGGAGGTCAGGCTCCATCAGAAGGGTTGCCGGCCGCGCCGCGAAAGCTGCCGGACGATGAGACCGTGCGATCACTGCACCTTCGCAGAATCAACCTGCCGAACTTCCGGCTTTGGCTGCGGGGGAAGCACAACGAGCCTGACGTCATCAAATACAGCATAGGACCCGGGATGCAGCGTGCCGCCTTCCGCATCATTGAGGATCGTCAGGCGCACATGGCATCTTGATGCCGCATCCGGCGCCGAGATGTCTTTCACGAAACGCTCAAACTCCGACTTATCTTCGCGGAAACACTCCTCCACTGTGCCGATCGTGCTTCCGGCCGCATTGAGGAAACAGACAATGACGACGGCCGCATCCTTCCCCACAGAATGGAAGAGATAGCGGAGGGAAAGCTGCAAGGCTCTTCCGGGCAGTATGATGTCCTTCTGGCTCATGAGACCGGCTATCTTCGTCCCGTAGAAGTCCTTCACCTCACACTTCACGGCGCGCGTCCCCCTGTAGCCAAGCGGCGTTGAGGAGACAACCGTAAGCGTGCCGGGGATATTGGATGTCTCCCAACCGACCGGCGTATCACCGGAAAAATTCTCGAATTCACCGTTCTTGATCAGATTCCCCGACTGCGTCTGTCCGGTGACGATGACGGGGGCCACCCAGAGGAAAAGAACAACTAATAGCATCCTGCGTTTCATCTCATCATCCCTCCATGTGTTCACAGACCCACCATCCTAGGAAAAACGAAAACCCCGACTATCCATCAATGACGAGGGTCGGGGTTACGATTTGCTGCGTGCGCCGTGTCGGACCCGAGGGAGACCAGCACATTGTACGATGATCTGTGCGTACATCGGGGCGACCTCGGACTCTAGTGACTCCGCGTCGACGAGTCGCATATCCAGATACAAGGGAAAGCGTCATGACCAAGCTCCCACCGAAAGGTACAAAAATCTTCGCCTCATTCAAAGGCAAAGAGTCCCTCGACGAGGCTAATTCGTCGAGATCGATTCCGGAATGACCGCCGTGGCAAAGCCGAAATTGTAGAAGGCCAGCCCCGGCGTCCCGGTCACCAGCTGAAGCTCGTGCCGGCCGAATTCCTGATTGCGAATGACGCTGAACATTCTCGGACCGTCGACGTGGATGTAGCTCCGGCCTGACGCATCGAACGACACGTCGCAACCGGCATTGTTCCTCGAGAGCGGTTCGCCATCCTGGAAGGCGAGGACCTTACAGCGAGATTTGCGCGACGATTCCATGACTGAGCTCACTTCCAGGGCCTCATATCCAAGGGAAACCTCCCCCTTTTCACGAGGTACGCCCTCAAAACGAAGAGACTCTCGCTCGTTGTACCACTTCCCCTTCAGATAGACACGGCCAACGAGATGCAGCCCTTGATCGGCGTATTCGAGGGTCGACTCAGGTCCATACCCTTCGGGATTCCCAATTGTACCCCTGAGGTATCCCAGCTGGATCTCCGGTGTTGCACGGTGGCATATGGCCCCGGGATAGTCCGTGGCTCGCAAGGGTTCTACGATTTCGGGGAGCAAGCCGTGATACCCTGTCTCCACCAGCAAAGATTGCAGGGCGTGCTCGAACCGATCATAGCTCCCCTCAGCCTGGTGGGAATACCGGATGAAGCCGTCCTTATCGAGGAGGTACTTCGTGGGCCAGAGCTGGCTGGCGTATGAAGTCCAGATCACTCCATCGTTGTCTGTCACGACGGGATACTCGATTCCGGCCCGCTTGATTGCCTTCTCCACGTTCTCGGGGTTCTTTCCGAAGCTATACTGCGGAGTATGGACACCGATCACCAACAGATCGAAATCCCTGTATCGGCGGTGCCATTCCTTGAGGTACGGAAGCGTTCGGTTCCAGGCGGCCGATGTGTAGTCCCAGAAGTCGAGGAGGACGACTGTACCCCTCAGCGCCCGAATCGATACCGGCTCAGCGTTGAACCAGTAGTTGCCGAAAAGCTCGGAAGCCCGAATTCTTCCTGGCTCGAAAGTGACCATACGAGAGGAATATATCCACTGGCCATTGGATTATCAACGGAAAAGGATCCAAAAAAAAGGGTCTCATCTGCCCCGGCCAATGCCAGCACAGATAAGATGGCCTTCGACAAAGCAGGTCCTTCAGGGGATTTGGGCGGTCCGAAGGATTGTCAGAAATGGACGAAAGGAGTGTTGTATGCGCAGGAAGAGGGGCAGCGCTGCTACCTCAACGCAAGTTGATAGCCATCATAGTAGTCCATGATGGTTTCGACATACGTCCGGGTTTGCTGCCAGTCCTTGAAGTAGCCAGCGCGAGGTTTTCCACTCTCCCATATGTTCTGGTGGAGAGTGTAGTACCTCTTGGAGAGCAGCGGCAGCGCAGATCTGACGGCCTCCCAGTCATTCGGATCGTCTCCCAGAAAGACAGCCACCGCCTGAGCATCCAGGATACGATTCAGGCCAGCGTTATACGCGGCCAGGGAAAGCCGTATCCTGTTCTCCTCGTTTGTCACTGCTTCGAAGGCACGATAGAGTGAGCGGAGATGGTAGATGCCCGCTTTGATATTGTTGGAGGGGCTTTCGGTCTCCGGAACCCCGAGCTTCATCGCGAGCTCCATTTGCGTTGTCGGCATGATTTGCATCAGGCCGAAAGCACCCCGGTGGCTTCTTGCCGTGGCTGAGAACTGAGACTCGTGACGCATGAGAGCAATTACCAGTCGCCAGTCGAGGTCATATTTGCCCGAGTACTTTTGAACCAACGACCCGTACTTCACAAGGGAGCGTTGAGTTCTGGGGTCTATTTCAGATGGTTCAGCTCGAGCCACTCCGCAGTATTCACCTTGAGACGGATCACTTTCCCTATTGACGAAGGAGAGTGCCGCCATTGGGCGAAAACAACCGGTTTGGAGCAACGGCAAGAGTGCCAGCCCACCGAAGAGAAGGCCGGCGGGGAGCATTTTCGAGAAAAGTCGGTTCTTGAGGTTCCTCATTCTGCCCACCCCACAGACAGTTGCGGCCCGACAACGATTGGATCCCCTCAGGCCAGCCAACTGTCACAATCCTGAAGCGATGGCGAGACACGAATCAACCGCTCAGGACCCACGCGGGGAATAACTCCTTAAATATTAATCTATTCGAAAGTAAGATAGTGATGTTGTTTTAAATCTTTGATGTAACCGCTGGACATCCCGCAAGTTAGCAATCCCTTATATCCAGGTTCAACCCAAGTTACCTCGATCTAACGACAAAATCAAGAGGAATGTTCCGCTGAGCGAGAAACCCCCGAAATTTTAGAAATTTCGAGGGTTCCGGAGATTGGAAAACAGCCTCGCGTTAACGGATGATGTGGAATTCGGTCTGGCGCCCCAAAATCCACGCTATCGTCCCGTCAGCCCCAACCTCGACGTCTTCCTCCTGGGCAGATCTCACAGGCTGGTTGTCCCACTCGGGTACGGGCGTGGTGGCCTGCAGTTCGATTGAGTACCACGTGTTGGGGAGAAGGGGCACGTCCCCGCGGCCCGGGACCCCCATCTGGCGATCCCAGAGGCCAATTATTGCGCCCGCTCCGTGACCGTGCTCTCCAACAGGGTGACTATAGACCGTCCCATTAATGCCCTCGGCCTTCATTTGCCGGAGAATATTTCCGAGAATCACATTGCCAGTGACGCCGATTTTCATATTCTCCAGGTGGATGTCTTGCAGACGGTTACTTCTTGCCAAAGTGTTCTTGATTCCTGCCGGAACGTCAGTCTCCCCCTCTCTCAGCACATAGCCCATGTGCTGCGTATCCGTATGCAGGCGCATTCCGACGAGGCCAAAATCACAGTGAAGTACGTCACCCCGCTCGATGATGGGATCAGGGTTGTTTGCGAGGTTGACTCCCTTTCGCTGGATATCAACGCTGGGCTGAAACCACGTCCCGAGCCCGAGTTCCTGCACCTTCTGGCGCATCCACCAAACGACATCCTGCGTGGTGGTCCTGCCGGGGACGATGACGCTGTTCGAGAAGGCCGCTCCTATGATCGCGTGGGCGGTTCTCATCAGGTCCCGGTAGGTCGGGAGCATTTCAGGTATACGAGTGGCGATGTAGTCAAGCGCGATCCTTTCCTCGCGGACCACTCGCTTGAGATATTCGGGACCCAGCGCCTCTCGCATCTGCTCCCACTCCCCTGCCGTCAGGCCATCGGAAAATGCGTGGGTAGGGGATATGTTGACGGCGATCGTCTTGGGATCTCGCTCTGTCACGACCTTTCGGAGTAGCATCCATTGTGCGTCCCCCCACAACTCGGCGTTTCTCAACGTCGTATCCCGATAGGCAACGTAGAGTCCGCCTTGCGACGAGCCTCCCAGCGCAAGTCGTTCGATGCCTTTCTCAGCGCCCAGATCGTTGAAGACGTAGATCGTCCTGCGGCGCGCCGCAAATGTGGTGGCCGAAACGAGGGACGAAAAAACTGGATCCTCGTTGTACTCGCGCATCGTCACGATCCACATTTGCACCTTGTGCCTCCTCATGACCTCCGGCAGCACACGCTCCAAACGAATCTTCAGCCACTCCTGCTGAACCTTGGACTGTTCACGCAGAGGAGGAAGCGGGCTGGCGATTTCTTGGGACTGCAAGCCAGCAGTGAAAACCGTCCCTGCGACGAACAGAGACAGCAACCGGGCTATAGGGCGACGGACCGCTCTCTTGATTCTTTGTGTCAAAACCATTTTTTCCTCCTGAAGTAGACGAGCATGCCGAAACCGATGAACGTCAATGGAATGAAGATAGTCGCAATGATGGTCAGGACCTTCATGACCTCGTTGAGCTTGTTGCTGACGCTCGAAAGATAGATATCGATCATCACGGAGAGCAGCTCTCGTTCATTTTCAAGAGCATCCAGCACCGCCAGCGTGTGGTCGCT
>VGWB01000033.1 GCA_016873755.1 Ignavibacteria bacterium
CGCTCGAAAACGACCACCGCAGCCCCAGCTCGTCGATGGTTATCGTATACCCGTTCCTCGCCGGCTCGATGCCGATAACCTCACAGCGATGCTGAACGGTGACACCGTTGTCCTTGGCTGTTTGGTAGAAAAAATCCATCAGCTCATGCGCACTCAGGATGCCGGTGAGAGGTGAGAAGAGAGAACCAATGGTGTTGATATTCGGCTCAAGCCTCAGCGTAGCTTCCCTGTCGAGCATTTCAAGCCGGACGCCGTTTCGAAGGCCGTTTTGAAACACATCATTGAGCTTCTCAACCTCGTTCTCGCTCGTTGCCGTGATCAGCTTTGTGATCTGCTTGTGTGGGAGGCTGTGTTTGAGGCACAGATTGTAGAGCTCATCCCGCCCTTCCACGCATAATTTGGCCCTCAGCGATCCCGGCGTGTAGTAAATGCCTGCGTGAATGACCTCGCTGTTACGACTGGACGTTTCCATCCCGTATTTCCGGTTTTTCTCCACGACCAGCACACTGGGATGCCGTTCAGAGAGCCTTGCTGCAATCGCCAGTCCTATGACGCCAGCGCCGATGACAGTTATCTCGAAATCAGCCATAACAGCCGGAAAAATAGTGAAAAGCCCGCTCAAACGACAGGTCGAACCGTCACATCAAGAACTGCAACTTTGATTTTGATTTTTAAACTGAATTTCCCCTTTTTGCTTTCTGATATTTGATAACCAACAGGCCGCTGACTCTGTCCTCCACGCTCGTCCCCAATTTGAGGCAATCGCGTTCTTCAAAAGAGAGAATAAAGAGTCTGCTCCGCAGGGCGGCGGCGAGCCGGCGATAATCACGATGGGCGGAGTCGTCGCCAATGCCATCTACGACGCGATCGCTGTGAGAGTGCTGCAGCTCCCTATGACGCCGGAGCGAATCAAAGAAGCGATCAAGAAGCAGAAATGAGCGAGACCGGCCCGCAACTGAGAAACGCAGCAATCAGTGCGCACCCGTCACACCCGGGCACAAAGAACAAATACCATACCGGAATCTGGCACGGCTGGATCGCCCCGATCTCGCTCATCTGGGGCCTGTTCGACTCTTGCATTCGCGTGTACGAACCGATCAACACGGGCTGGTGGTACGACTTCGGCTTCTACATCGCCATCATCGGTGGATTTGGAGGAATTGCGTTCTTCAGAAGAAGAAAGAAGAAGAGTAAGACTGAATGAGACGAACAATCCGTATAGTCCCGAGACTGAAAGCTGATCAGCACCTCTAAATGACAAATCCGTGAAGGCCGAGAGTCCTGGATCCACACTCAAGGGTATGCCTTATACCTGATTGAGTGTACGCTCTGTATGCCCCGGAGCATTTCCAATCTTACAGGGAGCAATTATGCCGGCAGCCATTGAACCGCCAAGACCTCAAGCGATGACACCCACACATTTTGCCGAACGCGCGGAGGTCATCGATGCACTCCGCGGATTCGCCCTTTTTGGAATCCTTCTTGTGAATATGTACTTGTTCAGCCACCCCGTCCAGATGGTCATCTTGCCTGTCGATCCTGCGGAGGATGGACTCAACCGCATTGCGGACCGACTGGTTCGCTTCTTCGCGGAGACCAAGTTCTACTCCCTCTTTTCCTTTCTCTTTGGACTGGGGTTTTCCCTACAGATGGTACGCGCCGAAGAGCGAGGTGCCCGTTTCTTGCGCTTGTACACTCGCCGCTTGATCACGCTATTTCTCATCGGCGTGGTCCACGCTTATTTCATCTGGGTGGGTGATATCCTGATGTTGTACGCTGTGCTCGGATTTCTGCTTCTCCTCTACCGTAAGGCTAGACCCAAGACGTTGGTCATCTGGGTGGTGGTTTTTCTTACGCTCCCATTCCTCTTCAATCTTCTGTCGGTGGGGGGGATTGAGATGGGACGCATGGCCGGTCCTGATGTAGCTGCTCAGATCGACAAATCGTTTGCCGAGCAGGATAGCGTATTCCGAGCAGGCGTTGAAGCCGCTTACCGCGTCTACCCGAACGGAAGTTTTGGTGAGATCACTGCTCAACGAGCCTCAGAGATGCCGTTCATGGCCTTCGGGAACCTCTTTCTGGCACCTGGAGTCTTCGGTATGTTCCTGCTCGGGCATTACTTTGGTCGACGTGAGCTCTTCCAAAACGTCGATGAGAATCTTATCTTGTTTCGGAGACTATTTTGGTGGGGACTCATCCTGGGAGTGATCGGCAATCTCATCTACGCGATGCTAGTTCCATCGATCTCGCGCGCTCAGCCATCCCCCCCGTTGCTTACCGCTATGGCTGGACAGACAATAGGCGCACCGGCACTCTGCCTTTTCTACATTGCGTCGATCACGCTCCTCTCCCGCCACACTGTGTGGAAGAAACGGCTCAAGGTGCTGGTATCTGCCGGACGGATCCCACTCAGCAACTACTTGGGACAATCGGTAGTCTGTACCTTGATTTTCTACGGCTACGGATTAGGTCTGTTCGGCCAGGCGAACAAATCAACCGGCTTGTTGTTAGCCATCGTCATCTACATCGTGCTGGTTCTCCTCAGTCACTGGTGGACCCGGCATTTCCAGTTTGGTCCAGCTGAATGGCTGTGGCGCTCGTTGACATATTTGAGATGGCAGCCGATGCGCAAGGATACCAAGGGAGCAAAGGAGTAGACTCGTGACGGAACTTCTCATCAAGATCGGAGGAATCTACTCTCTCGCCTTCGCGGTCTTTCACCTCTTCTTCTGGCGTCTTTTCAATATTGGGGGTCTTGGGTATTTTTGATTATCTTTCTCGTGGGTACAGCTCTCTATGCGTATGCGGCGATGGAAGCCATATTCCTACGACATTGGAGAAAAGGAAGCCGGATGCGAATCACGGCGCATGCCTATACGCAACCGGTACCACGCAACCAGAAGGTTGTCCGGACTTGAGAACCTCCCCCGCCCTCCTGATCGGCTTGCTCTCGCTCTTCGTCTTCAGCGGGTGCGAGGATTCCGGACCTGTGCTGCCTCTGGAGAGCAGTATCGAGGGTCAGGTGTATTCGATCTCCACACCCGGCCCGATACCAGAAGATCGGACACTTCCACGACTGGAGATGATAACGACAATCCTCGTCCTTGACGCCAGCAGAACAATCGTGAAGGAGTTCAGAACTAACGCAAAGGGAAGATTCAAAACGCACCTCGAGCCGGGCACATACTTCCTGCGCGTCAAGGAATCTCGCATCGCGGCAGAGACCGGACCGTTCGTGGTGAAACCGAGTCAGATGCTCGCAGTTGAAGCTCACGACGATAGCGGGATGAGATGAGCCGAATGACATCCGTCATCGTTACCGGCAGTACTCGCGGAATCGGATATGGCCTTGCCGATGCGCTCCTCAGCCTCGGCTGTGCAGTTACCGTCAGCGGACGTAACCAGAAAGACGTCGACCAGGCAGCGGCAAACCTCTCCCGGAATCACAAGCCCGGCAACATTCTCGGCATCGCCTGTGACGTGACACGGTTCGAGCAGGTGCAAACCTTGTGGGATGCGACGAAAACTCGCACCGGCAGAGTCGACATCTGGATTAACAATGCCGGACTCTCCCATCCAACGGCCAGTCTTTGGGAACAGACACCCGAAGTGCTCAGGCAAGTGATAGAGACAAATGTCATCGGCGCGGTGTACGGCTCAGCCGTTGCTGTTCAGGGAATGCTGAGGCAAGGGTTCGGAAGCATCTATAACATGGAAGGCATGGGCAGCGACGGCCGGAGAGTGCGCGGGGTGACGCTGTACGGAACTACAAAATATGCTTTGGCATACCTTACCGATGCCCTCGTTGAAGAAACCAAAGGAACAGCTATCATCGTAGGGGCAATCCGGCCGGGGATGGTAATAACAGATCTTCTGACGAAGCCGCTCGAAGGTCGGCCCGAGGCTTGGGAGCGAGCGAGGCCGATCTTCAACATCCTTGCAGAGCGTGTTGAAACCGTGACCCCTTGGCTGGCTCGGCAAATCCTAGCGAACAAGAAACCGGGTGTTCGCATCCGCTGGCTCACTCCCCAAAAGATGATCGGCAAGTTCCTCTTTGCACCATTCCGGAAACGCGATCTGTTCAACTGATTTCATAATCATCGTTACTGGTCATCCCGATGCTGGCAAGACTCAAAGAATTCATCGTCGTCTGCGTTCACGGCGGGCAGCCCATGGTCGAAGCCGACCTTGCGGCAATCCGCGAGAGAATCGTTGCGTCGAAACCTGATTACTGGGAAGAAACGGAACCTGGCATCTTCCTCGCCTTTTTCCTCATCAGGAGAGGAGGGAGAACAAGCAGCCTGAAGCTCACGGCGAGCGTCGGTAGCTTGAAGAAGCCTGGCACAGCATTCTATAACATCGGCATCGCTAAGAGCGTCGGTGAATTGGTCACAGAGCGGACGTGGTATGGAAAGATCATCTCGTGTCCCTTCGGCGACGCCGTGAACAAGGCGCTGAAGCTGGCCCGCGAGGCGGCGCAGAAGTGATGTTTCAGCCATAAGACCCGAATGGAATGGCCCGGCCGATCGCACGTTTCTGCCTCTGAGATGAAATTTCGTCCTATGAGAGGGATCTACTCCCCTCCAAAAGGAGTTAGATTGCCGGAGAGGCCCATGCCCAAGAACACTGACCCAATTGTCGTGGAACAGACTTTCAACGCTCCAATTGCAGTCGTTTGGAAGGCCATTACCGACAAGGATCAAATGCGTCAATGGTTCTTCGAGCCGATGACCGATTTCAGGCCTGAAGTCGGCTTCGAAACTCAATTCGATGTACAATGTGAAGGGCAAAGCTACCAACACCAGTGGAAAGTAACCGAAGTCGTTCCTGAGAGGAGAATCGAATACGACTGGCGATATGGAGGCTACCCCGGAGACTCATCTGTCATGTGGGAACTGTCAGAAACACTTGACGGGACGAAACTGAAACTTACTCACAAGGGACATGAGACTTTTCCGCAGGGCAATCGGATTTTCAGCCGCGAAAGCGGCGTAACAGGGTGGACGTATTTTGTCCAAGAAA
Organism: Ignavibacteria bacterium; assembly: GCA_016873755.1. Taxonomy (GTDB): domain Bacteria; phylum Bacteroidota; class Ignavibacteria; order UBA10030; family UBA10030; genus VGWB01. The sequence goes on from VGWB01000033.1 coordinate 5,023, forward strand.
GCCTGAAAGCCTTTCTGGAATGCAATCTAACAATGCCGTGAACCGGATCGGTGAAATCTGGCGTATTCAAATGGACAATTTATCGTTGCCACCCGGTTTAGGCCAACGCTCAGATGACCTCCAGCCAATCCAAATCTGACGGCGAGCCCAGGATCGGCAAGACTCTGCTGGATGATGTCCGGCGCGGCGACTTCTCGCGCGTCATCCGGCGCGATTATCGAGAGCTGAAGGAGATCATGCTCACCGAAGAGCGCCAGAAGCGTCTGGGTGAAATGAGCCGCTTTCGACGCTGGTTCTGGAGCTCGTGGTGGCTCCTGAAAGCCCTCATCCTCAAGCTCACGCCCGCCAGGCGAATACTCCTTCTCGTCGGGATTGTGCTTATCCTGATGTCCAGAACCGTCGTCTGGCGAGATCGAGACGTCCGGGTCCAATTCGATACGACTGCATTCGGGGCAACCGTCATCCTTTTTGTTCTGATGCTCGAGCTGAAGGACAAGCTGTTGGCACGGAAGGAACTCGAGGCCGGTCGCGCTGTCCAGACCGCCCTGACACCGGAACGGACTCCACTCGTGCCCGGTTGGGGTATTTGGCTCTTCGCTCGATCCGCAAATGAGGTGGGAGGGGACCTCGTTGACTTCGCGAAGTTGAGCGAGAACAGGTTCGGCATCGCCGTGGGCGATGTTGCCGGCAAAGGGCTGCGTGCTGCTCTTCTCTCTGTCAAACTTCAGGCAAGCCTGCGAGCGCTCGCGCCGGACTTCCTTTCGCTCGATGAACTCGCTGCAAAGCTCAACGAAATCTTCTGCCGCGACAGCCTGCCGAACCTCTTTGCATCCATTTTCTATCTCGAGCTTCAGCCTGACTCTGGCGTTGTCCGTACCGTCAACGCCGGACACATCCCACCGCTTCTCATTCGAAGTGCCCAAATTCATAGACTCGAAAAGGGAGGCGTTGCGCTCGGTATTCTCCCGGGTGCGACGTTCGCGGAACAGCGCATCGAGCTTCAGAGCGGGGATATGCTCGTTGTCTATTCGGATGGGTTGACGGAAGCCCGCAACGATGAGGGGACCTTCTTCGGAGAACAGCGGTTTGCCGATCTGGTACCAACACTGGCAAGCCTTCCAGCCGAATCCGTCGGAGAGCAGATTATCACACAGATCGACCGATTCGTCGGTGAGGCGCGACCCAACGACGACATCTCGATCGCCATCCTCAAGCGCCAGTAGAGCATTTCCCTCAATTTTCGTATATTTGTCGCCATCTGATTTGGTGAACAACGGCACGCAGATTCACATCATCGGAGGAATACCATGGGAAAAGGAGATCAACGTACCCGTCGCGGAAAAATCTATCGTGGTAGCTACGGAAAGACCAGGCCGCGCAAGAAGAAGAAACCCCAGCAACCACGACCGCCGAAGCCTCCGGAGCAAAAGGAATCATAGCTCCCCACCGCGAGCAGTCGCTCCGACCGCATCAATCAGGCATCGCATGTGCTCCCAACGGCGAATCGACTCGTCGCCGCACCGGGATCACACGTTCGTTCTGCAGTACCTACAGGATATATGGTGAACCAGACCCAAGTCAGATCAGTTTTGAACAAGCAGAAGCGCCGCGATGACTGGTTTCTGACCGACTACTCCGTCAACTGCGCGCACTGCTATGTCCGGGGAAGCAAGTACGGTGGGAACATGGCCAGAACCTTCCCGGTGAAGTCGAACGCCGTCGAGCTGATGGAGAAGCGCTGAGGAGACAACAGCCCGGGCGTTGTGCAAGCGGCATGGAATGCGCTACCGGTTGTTCTTAACAAATCCTCGGAGGACGTATGCGAAAACCATCACGTGAAATGACGCTGCTGCTCAGTATCCTCGATGAAGCGTACCAAAAGCAAGCCTGGCATGGCCCGAATCTGCGCGGATCAATACGCGGGCTGAGCGCGAAACAGGCCGCGTGGCGTCCATCGCCCAGACGGCATAACATCTGGGAAATCGTTCTGCACTGTGCATACTGGAAGTACGCAGTGCGGAGGAGAATCTTCGGAGAGAAACGGGGATCATTCCCAGTCAAGGGCAGCAACTGGTTCGTCCGACCCGTGACGAAGACAGAAAAGGCCTGGAGGGAGGAGATCAGACTCCTTGAATCGTGCCACAGGAGCATGCGAGACGCGATCGCGCAATTGAATCCATCTGATCTCAAGCGCATACCGCGCGGAAGCGAAGTAAGCAACGCACGGATCGTCTTCGGTATCGCCGCTCACGACCTCTACCACGCCGGCCAGATCCAGCTGTTGAAACGTCTGATGAAATAGAGAACAGCGCGATGAACAAGTTCAATGTCATACTCTTCTTCACCATATTCTTCACCCTCTACGGACTCATTAACTTCTACGTCTTCGTGCGCGGATGGCAGAGCCTTCCACCGGAGTCGGCTCTCCGCGTCCCGTATGCGGCCACCTTCTGGATTCTTGCCCTCTCGTTCATTGTGGGGAGGTTCCTCGAACGAGTCGCGATCACCCCGTTCAGCACTGTCCTGATCTGGGTCGGCAGCTTCTGGCTGGCAGCTCTGGCCTACTTCACGCTTGCAGCGCTTGTCATTGACATCCTTCGACTGGTCAATATCATTGCCCCATTCTTCCCCTCGTTTGTCACGCGCAACATTAGCCAGGCCAAGCTGGTCATCAGCGGGGGCCTTGTTCTTGTAGTCATGATATTGCTGGCCGTCGGATACGTGAACGCCCGAAATCCGAAGGTCAGAGAGCTCTCGCTCCACGTCCCCAAGAGCCTCGACTCACTGAAATCCTTGAACATCGCGGTTGCCTCGGACATCCACCTAGGCACCATAGTCGGTTCAGAGCGGCTTGATCGAATCGTCGATCTGATCAACGACCTCGAGCCCGACCTCGTCCTTTTCCCGGGAGACGTTTTCGACGAGGACCTCTGCCCGGTCATTAAGAAGAATCTTGGCGAGAGGCTGAGGATGATCAAAGCCCGGTTGGGAGTCTTTGCAATTACGGGCAACCACGAGTATATTGGAGGCGTCGAGGAAGCGTGCCGTTACATGGCGGACCACAACATCACCGTTCTGCGGGACTCGGCGGTGAAGGTCGACGGCGGTCTCTTCCTTGTGGGCCGCGAAGACCTCAGCATCAGCCAGTTTGCCGGCAAGAAACGAAAGCCGTTGTCGGACCTGATGGAAGCTGTCGACAAGCGCAATCCGATCATCCTCATGGACCATCAGCCGTTCCGTTTGAACGAGGCCGCCGAGCATGGCGCAGATCTCCAGCTTTCAGGGCACACGCACCATGGCCAGATCTGGCCGTTTCACTTCATTACGAATGCCATCTACGAGGTAAGCTGGGGATACCTGAAAAAGGGGAACACGCACGTGTACGTCTCCAGCGGCGTGGGCACGTGGGGACCACCGGTGCGCCTCGGCAATAGACCGGAAATCATGAATCTTAAGCTCAGCTTCGGACCCACTGCTTTCCGCTGAACACAGAGCGAAACGGGTCTCCCCGTTCATGGAGCATCCTATGCAGCATGATCTCTTCTCAGCAATTCAAGAGGGGCATTGCGATCGCGTTCGCGAGATTCTCTTGGCTCACCCAGAACTCGTCAATGCAAGGAATGAGGCTGGGGTCTCAGCCGTCCTCTACGCAGTGCACAATGGCAAGAACGAGGTGGCAAAGCTCCTGATTGATCGCGGCGCCCGGCTGGATATCTTCGAGGCGGCAGCCACCGGCACGCAGGATCGCGTCGAACAACTCCTGCAGAAAGATCCGGCTGTTCTCAACGCTTACTCTGCGGATGGCTGGACCCCGCTGCACCTGGCTGTGTTCTTCGGACGCGTCAATATTGTCCACCTGCTCCTCGCCAGGGGAGCCGATATCAATGCTGTGTCCAACAATGAGCAGAAACTCGCTCCGCTCCATTCTGCGCTTGCCAACCCGAACAACGCCGCCGTGGCTCAACTCCTGATCGACTGTCGGGCCAATCTCACGGTAAGGCAGTCCTCCGGTCTTACACCGCTCCACTATGCCGCGGCCAACGGACTCGAAGCCATCGTGAAGAACCTCATTGATCGCGGCGTTGACCGTGCCGTGAAGGGCAACAGCGGCAAAACAGCCCGCGACCTCGCCCTGGAAAAAGGTCATGCCGCCGTTGCGGATCTCCTCAAATCATCCTGAACCGACGTGCCCCCGCTGCGGCTGACGGAACTCTCCATCTACCCCATTAAGTCAGCAAGGGGGATTTCGCTTGCCTCTGCTCAGGTTACGGAGCATGGTCTCCAATACGACAGACGGTGGATGCTTGTGGATGAGAACGGTGCCTTTCTGACACAACGCAAGATCCCCAGAATGGCGTTGATCACCGTAGAACTTGCCCCCGATCTTTTGGTAGTCCGTGCGCCGGGCATAAACGACCTCGGGCTACCTCTCCAACCACAACCTTCTTCAACAGTCCGGGTGAAGATCTGGGATGATACCGTGGAGGCGCTCTCGACAGGCGAAGACGCTGGCGGGTGGTTCACCAATTACTTGGGTCTTCCCTGCAACCTGGTCTATATGCCGGACACTGCTCATCGGACAGTCAAACCCAAGTACGGCGATAACCGCGTCAGTTTTGCCGACGCGTTTCCCTTTCTTCTCATCTCCGAGGAATCCCTTGGCGACCTCAACAATCGCCTTGAGAATCCTGTACCCATGAATCGTTTCCGACCGAATCTTATCGTCTCGGGCTGCCGACCGTACGAAGAGGACGAATGGCATGAAATCCGTATCGGCTCCATCACGTTTCGTCTCGTCAAGCCATGTGCACGCTGTACAATCCCAGGGGTCGATCAGGTCACAGGTGTTCAGGGAAAAGAACCAATACGGACACTCGCAACGTACCGTTCACGTGATGGAAAGGTCCTTTTCGGACAGAATGTTGTTCACGAGGGCACCGGTGTCCTGAGCGCCGGCGATCACGTTGAGGTCGTGACTCGGCGCTAACCCACTTCTCTCGAATCTGCCTCAGATCGCTTCCTGTAGCCGCTCGCTTTGAGCGGGAAAAATTGAGTTTGAGGGAAAAAAGCTCTACTGTGAAAGGGGCCGCGAATCTTGATTCGGCTTGGATAGAATGATGACTAATCAGAAAGCAAGCATTCGCTTTCTAGCTGCAGTGTTGTTGCTGTTGATCGGTTGCACGGCTGGAAGGATTTCTGTCCAGTCGGGCGATCGGATCATCTTTTTTGGTGATTCGATTACGGAGTTGGGCGTCATACCGAGTGGGTACGTCACCCTCGTCAAAGAGGAGTTGAACCGCCGGCATACGGATATGGAAATCGAGATCATCGCCGCCGGCATCAGTGGCAACAAAGTGACCGACCTCGTGAGCCGGCTCCAGCGGGATGTGCTGTGGCGCAACCCGACGATCGTTGTTATCTACATCGGTATCAACGACGTCTGGCACTGGGCGCTGCAGAACCTTCAAGGCACAACACAAGAGGAATACGAGGGCGGGCTGAGGGAGATCATCGCACGGATCCAATACGCCGGAGCCCGGGTTGTTCTGTGCACCCCCAGCGTGATCGGAGAAAAGTACGATGCGACGAATCCACAGGACGCGATGCTTGAAGAATATGCCAAGATCAGTCGAAAGGTTGCGCGGGACCTCGGGGCTCGCCTCTGCGATCTGCGGGAAGCGTTTGCGGCTTACCTGCTTGCCAACAACAAGGAGAACAAGGAACAGGGGATTTTGACGTACGACCGCGTTCACCTCAATGAGGAAGGAAACAAGCTTGTCGCGCGCGAGATCTTGAAATCTATGGGAGAAGATTAACGCCCCTCCAGCGACCTCTATCGCACCAAAAAGCCCGACCGGCATCCGGTCGGGCTTTTCTCTTGAATCACGTACTGGATCGGGATCAGTCGGCCTTCCGTCCTCCGAGCTTTTCGTCTACCATGATAAGGCCGGCCGGTGTATCACCGAGGTTCTTCAGGAGCTCAATGATATCTGATGCGCTCTTCTCCTCTTCCACCTGCTCCGTGATGAACCACTGCAGCATCACCTGCGACGGATAATCCTTTTCCTTCACGGCGAGCTCGTACAACGCGTTGATCATCGCCGTCACCTTCTTCTCATGCTCCAAGACCTTCTTCATCACCTCAAGCGGTGATTTGAATTCCGTTGGGGGTTTGTCAATCGCTTCAAGAACGACGCGGCCGTTCCGCTCATTGATGAAGTCGAAAAACTTCATGCCGTGCTCCGCCTCTTCGTCACTCTGCGCCTTCATCCAGTGCGCGAAACCCGGAAGGTTGACCGATTCGAAGTGGGCCGACATGCCGAGATACAGATACGAGGAATAGAATTCGTGCTTGATCTGCTGATTCATTGCATCCTGCATCTTCTTAGAGAACATAGTTGTTGTCTCCTTTCAGTGTTGTCATTGTATCCGTAGTATGATCATAACGGTTATCGCTGCTATTGAGTTCCCAATACCCGCACGAGCCAGAGACTGACCTCGGGCACATAGGTGATCAGAATCAGCGCAATCACCTCGAGCGCAATGAAAATCAAGACAGATCTCGTAATGTGCAAGACAGATTTGTTAAAACGGAGACTGGAGAGAAACAGGTTCAGTCCCACCGGCGGCGTCAGGTAGCCAATTTCGAGATTGGTCAGAAAGATGATGCCCAGATGGAGAGGGTCAACGCCAAACGCACGGGCGACCGGAAGAATCAGCGGCACGACCACGATGGTCGCCGAAAAAATATCCATCATCATTCCTACAATGATCAGGAACCCGTTGAGAATCAGCAGGAAGGTGACCTTGCTGGTGATGTTCTCCCTCACCAACTCGAACAGCTTCTGCGGGACCTGTTCATCAACGAGGTAGTTGGTCAAGCCGAGTGCCGTTCCCAGGATTGCGAGAATGGCACCCACGAGGATCATACTATCCTTCATCACCCGGGGAACGTCGGTGAAAAGCTTCAAATCCCGATAGATGAATACCTCAACGACAAAAACATAGAACGCGGTAACCGCGGCTGCCTCGGTTGCCGTAAACGCACCCCCATAGATGCCGCCGATGATGATGAAGGGAAGCGGAATCTCCCACGCCGCAACCTTCACCGCAGACCACGCGTTCGCCCACGAGAACCTCACGCGTGGAACTTGTGCCACGACGCCGGTGCGAATGCTGTAGAGCGAGAGGACCGCCAGAAGAAGAAAGCCGGGGATAATGCCGGCTACGAACAGCTGGTCAATGCTCACGGCTGCGACCAGGCCGTAGAGGATGATGGGAAGGCTGGGTGGAAACAGCAAGCCGATGCTGCCGGAGGCCGTCACCAGACCCAGAGAAAACTGTTGCGGATACCGCTGCCTCAGCAGAAGGGGATACAACAAACCACCCAGCGCCACAATCGTCACGCCCGATGCGCCGGTGAATGCTGTGAAGAACGCACAGGTGGCCAGAACAACAATAGCCAGGCCACCCGGCAGCCAGCCAAACAGCGCCTCCGCGAGCCCGAGCATACGCTTCGGAGAATTGCTTTCAGCCAGCAGGTACCCTGCGAACGCGAACAAGGGAATGGCTATCAGTGTCGGCGTCTCGGCAATGCGATAGAGCTCGATGATGACGGCAGCAGTATCGATGCCAGCAAGCGAAAAGGCGATGAGCGCCACAGCGGCGATGATGGCAAACAGCGGCGATCCGAACAGCGCGAGCAGAACGAGTCCGACAACAATCAGGAAAACTTCCATCAGGCGGACTCCTTGGAGAAAGCTGCTGCGGCGTTTGCAGCAACGCGAACGAGGAAGTGAAATGCAAGAAGCCCGAATCCCACCGGTACGATGATCTGGGCATACCACGACGGAATCTCGCCGTAGACCGTGTGACCATCACTGATTTCATACCCAACAAACGTTATCGACGCCTGCATCATGAAGTAGCACACGACCGCGGCGAAGAGATTGGTAACGATCTTCGAGACGTGCCGGGCCCTGCGAGGAAGGAAACGCGTCAGCGCATCAATGCTGATGTGCCGCTCGATGCTCGTGGCCAGCGCGGCGCCCAGGAACCCAATCCACAGCACAAGATGGCGAAGGAAAATATCGGCCCAGATGATCCCGCTCGCAAAAACGTTCCGCAGCACCACCTGGAGGAATGCCATCACCATCATCACAAGAAGGAGAGTGATGAGGAGTGCCCCCTCAATCCTGTTGAACAGGGCATCGACCTGTCTGAGGAGCTTCATTGAGTAGGTGAATGTGATCTGCGGAAATCCCGGACGGTTTTCTCAACGCGATTGAGAAACTCCTCGGTGAAGAGTCCCCCAACCAGCATGCGGCGGGCGCGACGTCCTACTTCGATGTAGTGCTCGACATCCTTTTCAGAGACCTTGACGAGGGTAATTCCCCTCTTCTTCAGCTCTTCAATCGATTCCCGGTTGTCCTTCCGGCTCAACTGCGTCAGCTTCGCCATGTACATCCGGCCATTCCGGAGCAGGATTTCCTGTAGATCCTTCGGTAGCTGATCATAGAATCTCTTTGAGACCAGCACGGCTCCGGCAGCATCAGCCAGCGGAACGTCGATTATGTACTTCACCTTCGTGAACCATTGAAGTGCTATCGCCGCCAGTGGCGAGGTGTAGACCGCATTGATCAGCCCTGTCTGGAGGGAAGTGTTGACTTCGGTGAGCGGCAGCGGGGTGGGATTGATCCCCAACGCGCGAAAGGCAGCCTCAGCGATGGGGTCCCCCTCCCACGTCCACATCTTCAACCCTTTGAGATCGTCCGGTTGTGTGATCATTTTCTGTGTGTAGACATACACAAATCCCACTTCGGCCCAACCGAGCAACACGTAGCCGCCTTCTTCGAAGGCCTGCCGGAACTCTCCGTCGAACTGTTCGTACACGTAGTCAACTTCCGCATAGTCACGCAGCAGGAAGGGGGAATCCAGCACGCGGACCTTCGGCGCGATCTCGCCCATGCCAACGCCGGTAAATCCACCGCTGTGCAACTGGCCAGCCCTGATCTTTCTGAGGACGGCTTTTTCGTCCCCCTGGACCGCTCCCGGATAAAGCCTGAATCCCAGACGACCGCCGCTCTCTTTGCGCACAGCGGCATCGTATTCCTTCATCACGTTCATCCACGTGCTCCCTTCGGGCGCGACCGTGGCAAACTTGATGGTGTATTCCTGGGAGAACGCGGGAGGAAGGAGGAAGAAGCAAAGAAACAGGTCGATAACTACGAAGAGAATGGACTTCTTCACGTCAACACCATGGAGAATGTTTGCACCCCTAGAAAAGCTCAACCATCTTCTGCCTCAGGAGGGATGCCTTGCGTTTGGCTACAGCGTTGGAGAGTCGGGCCTCCGGCAATACGTCGAGCGACGCGTCCTCCACCTTTTTCAACAGCGACGCAAAGAACTCCGGATCCTGTACCTGCACGGCATACGTTTTGGCGTAATAGACATACGACATCAGGAACTTCCCCTCATTGATGCTCAAGGCTTGCTCAAAATGTTGCCTGGCGAGCTCGGGTTTGCCGCCCAGCACCGCCGGCGTGCTTGCAAGAATCGAACCCCGAAAAAGATGGGCCCCACCGTAGTAGTACTCCGGGTCCTTTTCAAGCACGAAATCCATCATGGCGTTTACCGCAGGGAGGTCCGCCAGCGCGCTGGGCTCGCTCCGGCTTACATTGATGTAGCTCCCCCAGCCAAAGGCCGCCCAGAAAACCGCCGGGATATCATCCTTGGAGAGCGTTGCGAGGGCTTTGCGAAATGACCCAAGCTCAATCCCCGCCTCGCGCACCTGCGAATTTTGATTCAAGATCCTCATTCCGTAGTCCCGTGCTCGCCAGTAGAGGCCCCGGGCTCGTTCAATGCTGTCGTCCTCCACGAACGCCAGCGTGTACGCGCTGTAGCCCTGCGAAGCTAACAGCAACAGCCTCCTGTTCTCCGGCTCAGCTTTGATCAGCGCCTCGAGCAGCTTGAGATTCGAGGCCAGAGCCTCACGCGCCAGTTGGAGATCACCCTCTTCGTTGAATGCCTCGAAGCCGTAATCCATGATCCCACCGACGCTGCGGACAGCAAGCGCCTGCAAACATCCGGAGAGAAGCACGGCGGAGAGTATGATGAGCAGTGTCTTGTGCATATACCCGAAGGAAACGGTTTGGGAAAGGGGGCACCTGGCTTTGTTACACAGAGAGAACATGTCGCAGCGTATCCAGCGTAACGTTCCCCCCCGAAAGAATCATCACCACATGTTTTCCTGACAGCTTGTCCCTGATTTTAATGGCGCCCGCAAGAGACGCAGCCCCCGCTCCTTCAGCAACGTTGTGCGTGTGCTCCAGAAGCAATCGCATCGCCTGGCGAATCTCATCATCCGACACCAGAATAAAATCGGTCAGGTTGCGCTTCATCATCTGCACGGTCATGGAAAATCCGACACGCGTCGCCAGGCCTTCGGCAAACGTTCGCATGACCTCAGAGGCCACCGGCTTACCTTCGCGCCACGAGAGAAAGGCCGCGGGCGCTTCTTCTGATTGCACGCCGATGATCTGAACATCAGGCTTCGCCGACTTTATCGCAGTCGAGATCCCCGACGCCCCACTCCCCCCTCCAACCGGCACCAGAACCACGTCCACATCCGGCAGGTCCTCCAGGATCTCAAGCCCAATCGTTCCGACCCCGGCGATGAGGTGCGGCTCGTTTGCCGAGTGGACATACCGGAGTCCGTTCTCTTGGCTGACACGCTCGACATATTCGCGGGACTCATCGAAATCCTTCCCCTCGAAAATCACCTCGGCCCCCAATCTCTCAATAGCCTTCACCTTGTCGGGATTGTTGCCGCGCGGAACGACCACCCGTGCTTTTACGCCGAAGGTCCGAGCCGCATAGGCAATCGATTGACCGTGGTTGCCCGTCGAAGCGGTGATGACACCGCGCCGCCGTTCATCCTTGCTCAGCCTCGAGACCAAGTTAAGCCCACCGCGCACTTTGAAGGCACCTACGGGCTGATGGTTCTCATGCTTCACGAAGGCCTGGCATCCGAGGAGCTGTGAAAGCCCGGTGTACGAATAAAGCGGGGTGCGATTGAGGTACTTCCGGATGATCGTTCGCGCGTTAAGGATGTCGTCCGTCGTCACCGCTTGCTTCATCTGCATGACCTCGAAATCAACCGCGCTCGCCTTATGCCTAAGCATCATCAAAACCGCCTGAGGATTCCGAAAAATATACTGAAAAAAGGGGGAGTTTCAAACCACACAGCCAAGCGTTTGTGAACCAGAGCGCGCGATCGGTGCCCTTCGCGCAGTTGATTTGGAACTGTTCTGAATAACACCTACCTTCGGGATGGCATCGCTGGCTCCATCATCGGCGACGCTCGGAGCACCCCCGCCCAGTGCGTTGATCCACCAACCATCCTTCTGACTATGCGGATACTCCTTGTCGAAGATGAGACGAAAGTCGCGCGTTTCATAAAGGAAGGATTGGCCGCCGAAGGATACGACGTCGTGACAGCTGCCGACGGCGATGCAGGTGAACGGAAAGCGCGCGCGGGTGATTTCGATCTTATCGTGCTGGATATTCTGCTGCCCAAGAGGGACGGCCTGAGCGTCCTCCGAAACGTGCGGAAGCTTGGCATCAAGACGCCTGTGCTGATCCTGACAGCGCGGAGCGCCACCGACGACGTCGTGAAGGGCCTGGATCTCGGGGCAGATGACTACCTGACCAAGCCGTTCGCATTCAAGGAGCTGCTCGCCCGCATCCGGTCACTCCTGCGCCGGGAGCGCGAGAGCCAAACAACGTTGAAGATAGCTGACCTCCGTCTCAACACGCTCACCAGAAAAGCAGGCCGCGGTGGCTCTTCAATTGAACTGACAGCGCGCGAGTTTTCACTTCTCGAGTATCTCATGCGCAATCCCCATAAGCTCATCACACGCCAGCAACTTGCACAAGAGATTTGGGGCTTCACGTTTGACCCCGGGACCAACATCATCGACGTGTACATCAACCACCTCCGAAAGAAGATCGACCGTAGCTTTGAGAAAAAGCTCCTCCATACGGAGCGTGGAAAGGGATACTATCTCTCAGATCGGAAGCTGACGAAGGCCAAGGATTGACGATCTTCCATTCCATCCGGACGAAGCTGACGCTCTGGTACGCCGTTGTGGTCGGCACAACGTTGGTTGCCGTGGGGGTGACTGCCTACTACTTCACCCGCTCAACCCTCACTGAAAACCTCGACCTCTCTCTGCAGAACGAGGTCAAGTGGGTCAACGAATTCATCGAGCCGAAGGCCAGAAGGGTCAAGCTCAAACGATCCGCCCGGCTCGAACTACAGCGGCTCAAGAAGAGTGCACAACGACAAGCGGAGCAGGAGGAGGCCGATTCAGCAGCCGTGGACGAAATCTGGAACCAGATCTACCAACATACGATCCTTAGTCCTCGCCGGCAGTATATTCAGATCCTCGACCGCAACGGCGACCTTCTCTACCGCTCTCCAAGCCTCGGAAAAGAGGCCCTTCAGTATGCCGAAGTTCCCTATGGCTGGGTCAAGCTCGTGACGATTCACAACGAGCTGGGACACGAACTCCGGCTGGCTGTGACCCAGAATGATTACGTGAAGATCTTCCTGGCGTATCCTCTGGACGAGCTCAATGAAGCACTGGACGGCTTGTTCTCCAACTACTTGTGGCTTTCCCCTCTTGCTCTCTTCATTTCCGTCGTCGGTGGATGGTTTTTGGCCCACAAGTCTCTCAAGCCTGTCGACACGATTACGAAGACGGCCCGCAAGATCTCTGCTCAAAACCTGAGTCAGCGGCTGCCGAAACACAAGGTCGACGACGAAATCGGACGCTTGACGGCAACTTTCAACGACATGATTGAACGCCTGCAGGAGTCGTTTGCCCAGATTCAGCGGTTTTCAGCTGACGCGTCACACGAGCTCCGCACGCCGCTCACAATCATGCGCGGGGAGATTGAGGTCGCATTGCGGAAGAAGCGCCTTCCAGAGCCAACCCGCGTGCTGCTCACCAGCGTCCATGATGAACTCGTCAGACTCTCCGCCATCGTCGAAGGCTTGATAACACTGATCAAAACCGACTCGGGCCGCTTGACTTTCCGGTTCGATGACATCCAGCTCGACAAGATAGTTGAGGAGATCTCCGAAGATGCGCTCGTGCTCGCGGCGAAGAAGAAGATCCGCGTCGAAATCGAGCGGATCGATCCGATCGTCATGCGGGGCGATGCCGCCCGCCTCCGTCAGCTGTTTCTCAATCTGATTGAGAACGCCGTCAAGTACACCCCACCTCACGGCAAGATCACCCTCTCGCTTCATCACACGAACGGTGCAGCGACTGTTCACGTGCAGGATACGGGAGTCGGGATTCCACGACGAGATCTGGCAAAGATCTTCAAGCGCTTCTACCGCGTGAAGCAAGAGGGGCTCGAGGAACCGAGCGGCAGTGGGCTTGGCCTGGCGATCGCTCGATGGATCGCCGAGGCTCACCATGGGACAATCAGCGTGAAGAGCCGGCCGCGCAAAGGAAGTACGTTCACGGTTACCTTTCCATCAGCGTAGCAACTTCCCTCCTCGAGCGTACTGCGCCCACTCTAGAATGTAGGCTCCATCAGACGAGCGAGGACGCTCGTCTGAGATGTGTGTGCAACTTACTCAGCTCGCGCGTATTGCACACACTCCATGAATCAGGTAGCGCGCACTTCACAAGTGCGTGGGACTTAAGGTCGCCCTACCTTGATTTTCGTCGCTTTTTTTTGCTACTTGATGGCGTCCAGTTCTCGACGTCTCCTCCAAGCGAATCCCTCCGCGCGTACGCACGAGGAGCAACGATCAACAGAACCAGTCAGCGATCGTATGCACAGGACCTACTTCTTTTCGGACGCCCACCTCGGCATCGGCACCAGAGAAGATGATCAACAGAAAGAGCGTATGTTGATTCGGTTCCTGGATGCGGTGAACCGAGACGGCGAGCAGCTCTTCATTGTCGGTGACCTGTTCGACTACTGGTTCGAATACAAGACCGTCGTGCCCAAGGGCTATTTCCGGCTCTTCGCAAAGCTCGCGGATCTGTCCGAGGGGGGGGTAAAGATAACGTACCTGGCCGGCAATCACGATTTCTGGCTTCGGACGTACTTCCATGACGAACTCGGGATGGAGATCTGCCCTGAACCGATCGACCGCGAGATTCTCGGCAAACGATTCCATATCCATCACGGCGACGGGCTCCTGAGGAACGACACGGGATACCGGATCCTCAAGCGGGTGCTTCGAAACAAAGTGAACATCTTCCTGTTCTCGCTCGTCCACCCCGATCTGGCGGCACGCATCGCCCGGTGGTCATCACACAAGAGCCGGCAGCACACAGCCAAACGCACCTTCGAAATGGACGATATGGTAGAATTTGCCGAGAGGAAGATCCGCGAAGGTTTCGATTTCGTCGTGATGGGACACAACCATGTCCCGTGCGTGAGGAACATCGGTGCGGGCTGCTACGTCAATCTAGGAGACTGGATTACGGAACAGACGTATGCCGTGTTTGATGGGAAGAAGCTTCGGTTGAAGAAATGGAAATGACATAAGCTCCCGAGAGCTCCCGCCGTTGTGCAGGTCGGGTGTTGCTTCACGACATCGCGTGCAGCGGAATGAGCCAACATCTCGAGGTCTCTGAAAGTAAGAATGGCAAAGCGAGTTTATACACCGGAAGAATTGGATCGATACTTCAGTGACCCTTCCTATCGTAGGTCCTTTCTGCCGCGGGGTAGACGGTTCCTCCGGCGCAATTGGCGGCTCCTAGCCGCCCTGAGCCTCGCCGCAGTCGCTTTGCTGCTCTGGTACGGCCACTATATCACCCAGGGTCTCCCCTCTCTTGAAGAACTGGAAAATCCGAATCCCGGCCTCGCAACAAAGGTGTACGCCTCCGACGGCGCCGTGCTCGATCAGTTCGCGGAGGAAAACCGCACCCGTATCGCCGTCGACAGGCTCCCCCGGGGCCTCATCGACGCCCTGATCGCCACCGAAGACAAGGACTTCTACAACCATTGGGGAGTGAATCTATCCCGATTCTTCCGCCAGATGGTGATCAACGTCGTCACCTTCCGACAGGCCGGCGCAAGCACCATCACGCAACAGCTCGCGCGGAACCTGTACAAGCTCCAGGCCAGGCAGGAATCGCTGTTCGATAAGATCACCCGGAAGATCCGTGAGTTCATCACCTCCGTTCAGATCGAGCGTAACTTCACGAAACGGGAGATTCTCGAGCTGTACTTCAATGTTCAGTGGTTCGGCAGGGGTGCCTACGGCATCGAATCCGCTGCGCAGCGATACTTCAACAAGTCAGCCGCAGACCTCGCCCCTCCCGAATACACACTTCTGGTCGGTATGCTGCAGGGACCCGGTTACTACGATCCTATCAGGAACACCGAGCGGGCGCTGCAACGCCGCAACATCGTTTTGCACCAGATGATTCGCGACGGCTACCTGACGCCCGACCAGTCTGACAAGATCAAGTCCGACACGCTGAGCTTCCATACGCTTGAACCGGAATCCCGCACCGGTATCGCTCCCCATTTTGTGGAATGGATCCGCCAACAACTCGAGCAGAAGGCCGAAACCTACGGCTACAACGTTCTTCGGGACGGCCTGCGCGTCTACACAACACTCGATAGCAGGATGCAGCGGTACGCCAACACCGCTGTCGATACACATCTTACGAGATTCCAGGCGCGATTCGACCAACTCTGGGATTGGAAGAAATATCCCGACATCCTCCGCGATAACGTCGACAAGATGATTCGGGATCTGGATGTCTACAAGAAGTCAAAGACGCCGGCGATCCGCGACAGCATCGTCAATGCGCTGCGGACGAACGCCCAATTTGTAGACTCGGTTAAGAAAGCTGCGCGCACCATCGAAGTTGGCATGGTCGCCATCGACCCGCATACGGGACACGTCAAGGCACTCGTGGGTGGACGGAACTACCGCAACTTTCGATACGGCCTCAACCACGTCACCCAGATCCGCCGACAGCCGGGATCGGCCTTCAAGCCATTCGTCTACACTGCAGCCATCGACAATGGGACGCCGGTCTGCTACGAGCTTCTCAACCAGCCCGTGACGATCCCAATGCCGGACGGCACGCGCTGGGCGCCCGGGAATTTCGACGGTACGTTTGGCGGCAAGTACACGCTGCGCGAGGGATTGAAGCGCTCGATCAACCTCATCGCTGTACGGCTGATCCTCGAGATCGTGCCGCCGAAGCAAGTTGCGGAGTACGCAAAGCGGATGGGCATCAAGTCTCCGATCAGGCCGTACGAATCGTTGGCGCTTGGCACGGAAGTGGTCTCGCCCCTTGAGCTGACATCGGCGTTCGGAGTCTTTGCGAATGAGGGTGTTCTTGTCGAGCCCATTTCTATCCTCCGGATCGAGGACAAAGATGGCAACCTGATCGAAGACAACACACCGGAGAGGCGGGAGGTGCTCAGCAAGGAGACCGCCTACCTGATGACGAACCTGATGGAGGGGGGAGTGAACGAGGAGGGTGGCACCGGTATTGCCGTTCGCTCCTATTTCTCGTTACCGGCGGCCGGCAAGACGGGAACCACGAATGACTATGGCGATGCGTGGTTCGTCGGCTTCACGCCCCACCTGGCAGCAGGCATCTGGACCGGGTTTGACGACAACCGCATCAAATTCGGGAGCGCAGATGGACAAGGTGGGCGCGCCGCTGCCCCGATATTCGGACGGTTCATGGCCAGCGCGTACAACGATCCCGAGATCGGCCTGCCTCTGGACTACTTTCGCACGCCCGACGGCATCGTAGCCGATACGATCTGCGTTGAGACAAAAAAGAAGGCCCGCGAGTTCTGCCCCGAGACGACAACTGAACTCTTCAACGTGCGCTATCCCGTGGGACTCTGCGATCTTCACACAAGCCCCAACTGGCGGGAGGAGAAAAATCCAAGTAAGGTGATTTGGTAGAAGAAGAGCATCTGAAGTTTGGGAGTTCCAGGTTCCAGGTTCCAAGTTCCCGGATTCAAGTGTGAAGTTCACCCACCTTCGTCCACGCACGACCGTCCCCCACACTTTTCCCTCCTCTCTCCTGTGATTTCCGCTGCCTTCTGAACTCTGAATCCTGAGTTCCCACGCTCGATCACCGCACAAGCTGCATCTTCTTGCTCTCCACGAAGCTGCCAGCAACCAACCGATAGATGTAAACCCCGGTCGCCAGCCCTCTTGCGTCAAACTGATACTGATGCTCACCGGGCCCGAGAACGCCGTCGACCAGTACTTTGATCTCACGACCCAATATATCGTACACCCGCAGCGTGGCTTTCTGCTCGGTTGGCAGATTGAACGAGATAATGGTGGAGGGATTGAAGGGATTGGGATAGTTCTGGCGCAACCGGAAGCCTGCAATGACTGTCGGTTGTTGCTCTACGCCCACGACTCCGTTCGCATCGATTCCGACCAGGTTGCTCAACACGCTCTCGTTCTGCAGCTTGTCCAACGCGGTGACGGCGTAGTAGTAGGTAACTGAACCTGTAGGGAGGCTCATCTCATCATATCTTAAGCTCGTTCCGACATAAACCAGGTTGCGCGCATCATTGATGTCGATGGGGCGAGACGTCGAGCGATAAACGGCGTAGGACGACGCGGCCTCACCGTCCGGAGCTGCGCCAGGAGCGGTCCAGGTGAGGAGCGCCGTAGTGGAGAACTTCGTGATCGTCAGGTTCACCGGTGGATTGGGTGGAGTCGTTTCCTTCCACGCCATGATAGGTCTCAGAGCCGGATATTGGTACAGATCGTTCTTCAACGAATCCGCAAAACCCTTGGGATTGTCCGTCACGCCCATATTTGCCCTGAAGAAGATGCTCCCTTGTGCTCCCGGACTACTGGCTCTGTTCAACCGAATCTGGTTCGGCACCTCTGAGGGTCCCCAGTTATGCTGGGGATCCTTAATCCTGTATGATGCCTGCCCGGTGTAGAGATGGCGTCCGGTGCTCGCTGCCTGTCCAGCCCACCATGGCATCAGCTTGGCATAATCTTGTCCGCCGCCGAAGGGCCAGTATAGTTGAGGAGCGATGTAGTCGATCCATCGCTCATTCAGCCATTTCACAGCATCACAATAAATTGCATCATACGCCGAAGTTCCGACGATGCCTTGTGGGTTCCCGCTCTTCCAAATCCCAAAAGGACTTATCCCAAACTTCACTCTGGGCTTCACGCTCTTGATGCTGTCCGACAGCATGTGAATGAGAACGTCGACGTTTTTCCTCCGCCAATCCCCAAGAGTCAGGCTTTCGGGGTTGTTTTGAAAATACGTGTCGGAATCCGGAAAGGCCACCGGTTGGTTCAGCGAGTCGCTCGTCGGATAAGGATAGAAGTAGTCATCAAAGTGAACACCGTCTATGTCGTATCTCCTTACAACATCCATTACCACAGAGATAATGTGATTTCGTGCCTGCTCCAGACCTGGATTGAGGATCCTCAGGTAGCCAGTCAACCGGCGGTTCGGATATGTCCCGCTGTAGATAGGATAATCCTTGGTCAGATCGGGACGCTTAACGGTGATGTGATCAGGTGAGAGGGAGTAGCTGCCAACTTGGCGCTCAGCCCGATAGGGATTGAACCACGCATGGAGCTCCATGCCTCGCTGATGTGCTTCAAGAATAGCAAACAGCAGCGGATCAAAGGGAGCGCTGGGCCCTGCGCCCTGCATGCCGGTGAGCCAGTACGACCAGGGCTCAATTAGTGAAAAATAAAGCGCGTCGCACTCCGGACGGATTTGAAACACGACCGCGTTGATGCCTGCACTTTTCAGTCCATTGAGGATGTTCGTCAGCTCGAGCCGCTGCACATCCGGGTGTTTTCCCCACGTGGAGGAGGAAGGCCAGTCAAGATTGACAACCGTCGCAATCCACGCGCCGCGAAATTCACGCTTGGGGGGGACCTGTGCGAAAACATGGTGGAAGGAAATGGTGAGAAGAAGAATCGTCGGGACAAACCGGTGGCAAAGATTCATCGATAATCTCAGTCTCCAGTGGTAGATTTGTCAACGTTTTCTCTTGAACACCTCCATCGAGAACAAATACTTGAGCGAAGCCTGGACGAGAGACGGTTTAACACTGTCGACAACCTGCACCTCCCCCAGTCGCACTGGTAAGACAAACCGCTTCTTACCGTCAACGGTCTTCTTGTCGTGCTTCATTGCATGAAGCACGCCTCCCAGCGTCACTGATCCCTTGCGTACTTTGAGGGGAACACGGCGAATCAGCGCAAGGATCCGGTCGTGCACATCGGCTCCGATCATACCAAGTTCACGGGCAATGTACGTCTCGGCGATCATCCCCATCAACACAGCCTCTCCATGCTTCACCAACGTATAGCCACCTGCCGCCTCGAGCGCATGACCGACGGTATGGCCGTGATTCAAAATCGTGCGCAATCCCATCTCACGCTCATCCTCCGAGGTGATGCGGGCCTTCATCTCGCCGCATCGCTCTTGCACGTGCATCACGACCTCGGGTTCAACGGCCAGAAGGCGCTCCAGGTTAGTCTCGATGTAGCCGAACAACTCCGCATCAAGGATCACGCCATACTTGATGATCTCACCGAGGCCACAAACAATCTCCCGCTCAGGCAGCGTGCGAAGGCAATCGATGTCCGTCCAGACGAACCGCGGCTGATAGAAGGCACCGATCAGGTTCTTTCCCAGCGGATGATTCACGGCAACCTTCCCGCCAATTGAACTGTCGACCTGCGACAGCAATGTCGTCGGCGCCTGGATTAACATGACGCCGCGTCGGTATGTTGCCGCGATGAATCCGACCAGATCACCGATCACCCCTCCCCCCAGAGCGAGCAGCGCGGACTTGCGTCCCACTCCACTCGTGATCAGCTCCGTGAAGATGCTGTTGGCCCGCTGTAGACTTTTTTGCC
>VGWB01000034.1 GCA_016873755.1 Ignavibacteria bacterium
CAAGCACTTTCCCGGCCACGGTGACACCGAGGAAGACACTCACATGAAATTGCCGGTTCTCCCGTTCGACCAGGCGAGGCTCGATGCGATTGAGCTCATCCCCTTCAAAGCAGGAATCGCCGCAGGTGCCAGGGCAGTTATGACGGCCCACATCGCTTTGCCGAAGATCGATTCCGTGAAACGGCCGGCAACCCTCTCACCACCAGTTATTACCGGCCTTCTGCGGGAGAAGCTCGGCTTTGGGGGCATTGTGGTCACGGACGGGATGACCATGCAGGGAGTGACAGATCACTACACACCGGACGAAGCGGCGATTCTGGCAATCGAAGCTGGTGCCGATGTTCTTCTGGTGCCGGATAACTTCGCGCAAGCTTACCATGGTCTTCTTCAGGCCGTGAAGTCTGGACGCATCAGTCGAGCTCGCATTCAAGAGTCTGTACGTCGTGTGCTTGCTGCAAAGGCATGGGTGGGCCTGGAGAGGGAGCGGTTTGTGGATATCGAGCGTGTTTCGAGCCATGTCGGGGCACCGGGGTCCGAGGCTGTAGCAGACTCGATCTTCGCGGCTTCGATCACGCTCCTGCGCAACAGTGGTCACATTCTTCCGCTCTCGAAGAAGATGCGAGTCCAGATTGTTGCCGTAACCGACGAGCCAAATCTTGAGGTTGGGGAAGCACTCAAGGAGGTCCTCGAATCACATGTGAAGGCCGTTGGGCTCTGCCGCCTCTGGAACGAATCCTGCCGGGAGGCCGTTGACCGCGTGAGAAAAACTCAACTTCACGCCGACGTTTTTGTCATCGGCGTCTATCTTTCCGTCGGTTCCTGGAAAGGGGAGCTTGGCTTTTCCCAGGAACTGCGTGAGTTCTTTTCGACCGTCAGCAGGATGCGACGGCCCGCTGTCATCGTTGCCTTTGGCGATCCGTATGTGCTGAGTAAACTTCCCGTGACTGATGGCGTAGTGGCGGCGTACACAGGACACAGAAAGTCTGAGCAGGCGGTTGCCCGGGCGTTGATTGGGGCAGTTGAAGTCGCAGGAAGATTGCCCGTAACAATTCCGGGGAAGTTCAACTTTGGAGCGGGTATCCGAGTTCGATCATCTCAACACACAAAAGAGTAACTATGTCCCTTACGACGTTGTTTGTCGGTCTTGAACTGCAAAGCCCGGTGATCGTTGCATCTGGCCCGGCCAGCCACGATGTCAACCAGATCGGGCTCGCCGAAGAGCAGAGAGCAGGCGCGGTCGTCTTGAAGACTGCTTGTTCGGACAAGTACGAGCACATGCGCTACTGGCCGCGGCCACGGTACAAACTGCTCGACTGGGACAAGCAGATCGAAGGGCGGTCAAAGATGTTCAGCTTGTATTCGTACGAGCAGGGTTACAGCGGGACGCTTACCGACTACTGGAGGCTGATCGAAGCCTGCAAGCAGCACGCAACAATTCCGATCATTGGCAGCATCTTTGCCGACGACCCGAAAGACTGGGAGCGCATGGCGATCAATGTTGAGCGAAGCGGGGCAGATGCGATTGAGCTGGACATTTCTTCTCCCCATCGCCCGGGGACGTCAGAGTTCAAGACCACATTTGTGGAAGCGATCCGGAGCGTTGTCAATGTGATGAAGATCCCTGTGCTGGTTAAGCTCGCACCCGGACCGGAGCTTGTGCATCAATGTCTCACAGCCGAAGAATGCGGCGCGTCCGCGGTGACGCTGTGCAACCGGATCAGGGGGTTCGATGTCGACATCGAGAGCCAGGGGCCGATCCTGCATGGATACTTTGCGGGGATCGGGGGACCGTGGGCCAAGTACTACACCTTTCGCCACGTTGCTGAGGCGGCACAGGCCATCAAGATACCCATCAGCGGCACCGGCGGGACAATGTCGGGCGAAGACGTGATAAAATACGTCCTCCTGGGCGCAACAACAGTCCAAATTCTCTCGGTCATTCTGATCAATGGATGGGAATCGATTGCTCGCATCAACAAGGAAGTAGAGGAATATCTTGAAAGGAAGGGTCTGGACTCGCTGGAGCAGATTCGGGGGAAGGCGCTCGAAGCCATGACGCACCCGGATGAGATCATCCGCTGGTCGGGTGAATCCAAGACCGGACCACGAAACGTGTGGAAGGACAAACCCGAGGGTCGAAGAACCACGTGATATCTCTCGATATTGCGGTTGTTGCGGTTTACCTTGGAACGCTTGTCGTCATCGGGTTTTATCTGCGTCGGCACGCGTCCGGCAGCATGGAGAGATTCTTCCTTGCGGGACGACGAATGCCGGGCTGGGCGAATGGTGTCTCGTACGCGGCAACGATGATCAACACCGATGTTGCGCCTGCGTACTGCGGCTGGACCGTTGGCGTAGGGGTGGCGGTTGCGTGGCTGTATTTTTCCCGTTTTGGGCTGGCGTTGATGATCGGTGCCATCCTCTTCGCTGTCTTCTGGCGGAGGCTCGGTCTCTTCACATCTCCGGAGTTCTATGAGCTGCGGTTCAAGGGGAATGTCGGGACAATCCTGCGCAGCTGGATTGCTGTGCGGAGCGCGTTCATAGCCATTGTGGCGTGGACCGGAGCAGGTCTGATCGGGATCTCCAAGGTGACCGGACCTGTATTCGGTTGGAGCAAGCTGGAAACACTCCTCCTGGTCGTTCCGGTGCTCCTGACGTACGTGCTGATGTCAGGTTACATCGGCGTTGTAGCCACTGATATTTTTCAGAGCGCCGTCATCGTGCTTGGCGGGCTTGTGCTGTGCTTCGCGGTTTTGGCGGACTTCGGAGGTCCAGCACAACTGCTGGAGAGGCTCTCCCAAGCTCTCGGACCGGCGGCGACGGCAAACATTCCACCCGTCGATCACACAGAACTCGGGCTTGTTGCCATCCTTGCGTGGATTGTCGGGACGAGCATCGGCTACGGAGGCGATGCCGCGCCCATGGCAGGGGCGATGGAAGGGCAGCGCATTCTTTCGTGCAGGAGTACTCGTGACGCGTCGAAGATGTTCGTCGTTTCGGAGATCACACTCTTTATGATGCTGGCAATCATCACGCTTCCGGCTCTTGGGGCACTCGCCTCGAATCCGGACCTCTACGCCGCACCACGCGCTGAACGGGAGATGGTCTACGGCGGTCTGCTGGCACACTACATGCCGGCTGGTCTTCTTGGACTCCAGATCGCTGCGATGCTGGCAGCCGTCATGTCCACGGTCAGCAGCAACCTGAACTTCGGGGCGCAGGTTGTGGTGAATGATCTCTATCGGAGGCACATCCGGACGTCGGCAAGCGAAGTACACTACCTATGGTTCGGTCGCACTACCATGCTTGTCATTATGGGACTTGGGCTGCTTGTTGCGTGGAAAGCCGAAAGTCTGATTACCCTTGCTGTTTTCATGCTTGGATTGAGCTCCGCAGAGTACGCGGCAAACTGGGCGCAATGGTGGTGGTGGCGATTCAACAAATGGGGAAGACTGGCGGCCTCGTTTGGCGGGCCCATAGTGTTTGTTTTGGTGAAGTTTCTTCTTTTTCCTGAGGCGAGCGAATACATCCACGTGCTTCTGGGCATCGGCCTGACGACCCTGTTGTGGCTTGCCGTCACGTTGATTACCGACCCCGACGAGAAAGATGTGCTGCAAGAGTTCTACAGGAAGGCAAGACCTTTGGGATTCTGGAGACCGGTCAGAGAAGAGCTTGGACTGCAAGGAGCAACATCCTTGAGGTGTCCAATCCTGAGGGGACTCGGGCTTGCGTTTCTGGGTCTCGGATGGATTGCCTGTGGAATTCTGAGCTTATCGGATTTCTATGTCGGCCGCTTCCTTGATGGCTTCCTGCTTGCACTGGCTTGTGTGGGTGGAGCATTCGTCTTTCGAAGCCTTTATCGGAGATTCTTGGCGGCTGTCGAAGCCCACACAGAAACATCTTACTAATACTACCCTATCCATGCCGCCGCAGAACACAAAATACCCCGGTCTTCATCCACTTCCTCCTCCATTTGTAAATGAGTATCCGCCGATTGCATTGGTGATCGAGAAGAAGTGCATTGCGTGCGATCGTTGTCCGCCCTTGTGTTTTTACGATGCAATTGTTATGGAGGAGCGCCCGGCACACGAGTACCAGAGAACAGCTGTGGTAATTCCCGAAAACTGCACCGGTTGCGGATTGTGCTTTGAAGCCTGCCCCGTTGATGCATTCATCTGGATTCCGGACAAGCAGCAACCGGGCATACACCCTAAGCCCTCACCTCCCACAGCGGAAGATCAAGATCTATGAGAGTGATAGACCTGACCCATCCAATCAGCTCCGAGATTCCGGTGTACTTCCCCTGGCATCCCAAGACCGAGATGCTCAGAACAGCAAACTTCAAGGAGCATCGCTGCCAGGTGACACGCCTGACCATCGGATCGCATACCGGAACACATATCGATGCCCCGAGCCATGTGTTTGAAGGCATGCCAACAATCGACCAGTATGATCCAGTGCTATGGTTTGTCGATGCCCACGTGCTCGATTTCACACCCCGTGAATCTCGACAGGAAATCACGGAGGAAGAAATGCGGGCAAGAGTGAAGAAGAAAGGAGTCGCAGTTCTGGTCAAGACCGGCTGGGATGTGCAGTTCGGCAAAGAGGATTACTATGCGTCGTATCCGCCAATCTCAAACCAGGCAGCAGAGTTCCTCGCGTCCATGGAGATTCCCGTGCTCGCTGCCGATACGCCGTTTACGCTGGATGTCCACTACATTTTGCTGAAGAAAGGAATACCCCTCATCACGAACGTCAACAATACCAGCCGGCTGAAGGAAGGAATGATCAAGCTCATCGCCGCTCCCCTCCTCATCAAGGGGAGTGACGGAGCCCCGGCGCGCGTCCTGGCAGTGCTTGAGTGAGGAAGGCCATGGAGCCCGTCGTCCGACTGCTTGCAGATCTCGTTGCGATACCAAGCATGAATCCTATGGGTCGAGGGCACGCGGGAAAGCACTATCAAGAGCAAGCGCTTGCTGATTTCATCGGTTCATTTCTCCGTCAGCACGGCATTGATGCACAGATGCAGGAGGTTGCGCCAGGACGACCGAATGTCGTCGGAATCATCGACGTCAAAGCGCCACAAACCCTCTTGCTCGAGGCACATCTTGATACTGCTCAGGTGGAAGGAATGACCATTGAGCCATTTGACCCACAAATTCGTGATGGAAGGCTCTACGGAAGAGGATCGTGTGATACAAAGGGGTCCCTTGCTGCTTTTCTTCAGGGGACAGCCGATGTAATGACGGGGGTACCGACCTCTAACGTCGTTCTGCTCTTTGTGTCTGATGAGGAGTATCGGTTCACGGGAGCGCAACATGCAGTCAGGTGCGGACTCAAGGCCGATTTTGGAATTGTTGGCGAGCCGACGCGGCTCGGCATAGTCCGGGCCCACAAAGGGGTGACGCGATGGCGAATCGTTACTAAAGGCGTCGCCGCCCACTCGGCGTACCCCGATCGAGGCAAAAACGCGATCTACGCGATGTCGAAGGTCCTCGCCCAACTTGAGGATTATGGAAACCGGCTGTTGAGGGGAGAGCGCCATCCGGTTCTGGGGACGCCGACGTTGAGCGTTGGCGTTATCGAAGGCGGTCAGGCTGTAAATGTTGTGCCCGACCGCTGCTGGGTAGAAATTGACCGGCGTACTCTGCCGGGGGAAACAGCCAGGAAAGCGATCGAGGGGGTCAACACCGTGCTTCAGGATATTCCGGATTGGGAGGCCGAAGCACCGTACTTGGCGGTGGCAGGCATGGAGATATCGGAAGATGCGCCCGTTGTCCGAAGGCTGGAGAGTTCCATCACAGATGTACTCGGCAGAGCTACTCTTGAGTCTGCTTCGTATGCGACCGACGCCGGGTTCTACAACAGTGCCGGCATACCGACGGTTGTGTTCGGGCCCGGCGATATTGCCCAAGCGCACACGGAGGAAGAGTTCATCGAGCTGCATCAGATCCATCAGGCAGTCGACATTATCCGGAGGTTCTTGACAACATGATCGTTGGTCTGGACATCGGAGGGACAAAGACGGCGGTTGTTCTCGGGACTCGTCGTGCTGAGATAGTCTGGAGAAAAGAGTTTGCAACGAAACCGGAGAGAGGATTCCAGCCGGTCTTCGATGAACTTGTCAGAACGATACGTGAGGGAACCGCGACGTCACCCAAGCCTCCACAGGCGATCAGCGTTTCGATTGGCGGGCCGCTGGACGTGACGCGGGGAATCATCAAGTCGCCGCCAAATCTACCGGGATGGAAAGATGTCCCGCTAAAAAAGCTCTTGAGCGAGAAGCTCTCCGTGCCGGTGTTTGTAGAGCATGATGGCAATGCCGGGGCGCTTGCCGAGTTCTATTTCGGCGCCGGGAGGGGATTTCGCAATATCATCTTCATTACGATGGGTACGGGTTGCGGCGCTGGACTGATACTGGATGGAAGACTCTACAGAGGCTCGACCGACTCGGCGGGTGAAATTGGGCACATCCGGATAGCCGAAGACGGCCCGCTGTGCTATGGCAAGGCCGGATCTCTTGAAGGTTACGGAAGTGGAACAGGAATCGCGAAACTGGCCTCACGCATGTTTCCGTCGCTCTGGCGGGAATCAGCGACGGTATTGGAAATCTATGCCGCCTACAAGGCCGGCTCTCATCAGGCGCGTCAGGTCTTTGAGCGGGCAGGAACACACATCGGTCGGGGTTTTGCCCTACTTGCCGATCTGTTGAATCCGGAGCGAATTATTCTCGGCGGCCTCGGCATGCGGATCGGTGATGCATTTCTGCCGATCGCTGAGCGTGTCTTTCATGAGGAGGCACTGCCGCAGACAAGAGAGGTCTGCCGAATTGTGCCGGCGCAGCTCGGTGAGACAATTGGAGATGTTGCTTCGCTTTGTGCCGCTTTGGAGCAGGGTGGGCTTTTCGCGTTGTCCTGAAGGCCTGCTGTTCAGGACCTGTATTCAGACACTAAGCAGATGCATCTCGGGGTGACAGTACCTGTTGTCGCCAACGAGAACTCAAAGGTAACTATCGAATTCCATCACATATTCTTTCCCTGAAGGACAATGTTCAAGCAGAGTCGACTTCTTCTCGTAACAGCTCTTTGGGCTCAATTCGCGTTCTCTCAAAAAGCTCTTTATCTGGAGGAGATCAAGAGGGCGGCGGAGAAAGGATGGCGCGACAATCCTCAGGTCATCGCTGAATGGAAGAAGAACTACCAACCAAGCGTTCTCTGGGGCTACAACTCGCCCGGCTACCCGATCTATCTCGCGAGCACGCTGGCGTTTCTCTACGAACAGACCGGCGATAAGCTCTATGCCCGGCGCGCTGCCGAGCTGCTTGCATCATACGGTGATCTGAGAGATTCGTACCCTAAAGATTACTGGAAAACACGTGCAGAATACGTACAAGGGGTTCCCGCGATCTCCAATTTCTTCTTCATGGCGCCGTACATTCGCGCCTACCTCCGAATCCGGGGCAGCGGTGTGATCGATTCACCGACCCGGCAGAAGATCGAACAGGATCTCGCTGGAAGCGCTGATTTCATCTTCTATTTCCCGGAGTGGGGCACACACAACCGCGCGATGCTTCGCGCAGAGGCCCTTCTTTACGCAGCGCTGGCGATGCCGAATCACCCGAATGCGGGGCGGTGGCGCCAAATGGCTGAGGTTCTCGCGAACGACAACATGAAGCAATGGGAAATCGAGGACGCGACGGTCTATCATCCCGTCTGGTTGATGGCGCTGTACTCCTACGCGGAGGCAGCAAGGAAACCCGAGCTCTTCAATTCACCGTTGACAAAATATTATCTCCAGTACTTCACGAAGCTAATCGGGCCAAACGGGACCGTGCCGGAGTTCGGCGATGCGGGGTGGACGGCGGGTCTGGAAGGATTGCGGTTTGTGGCAATCTTCGAAAAAGGGGCCGCAGTGTACAAGGACCCCGAAATGAAATGGGCAGCGCGGGTGATATTCGAAATGGCCAGGAAAGCTCGCCCAGTCATCGGTGTTGCTGAAGCCTATTATCTGACCGATGCTTATAGGTGGGCGGACGAGAGACTTGAGCCGAAGCAGCCGACAAGTCTCAGTCAGGAGGTTCTTGAAGACGTCATCGGGAAGAAGATCGTCTTCCGCGATGGCTGGGATGAGAACAGCACCTACCTGCTTCTCAATTATCGAGATGAAGGAGATGGCGGTTGGCTCCACCGGGAATTCCTTCGCCAGACCATATCGGTCGAAGAAGAGAAAATGCACCACGGACACGCCGATGAGAATAGCATCCCTCTCCTCATGAGCAAAGGATCGGTACTGCTGCACGATGCCGACTACCGGAACGACCTGCCAAGCGGCAAATACGGTGCGTGGCGTCAAGATTATTTTCACAACAGGATTGTCGCCCGCCTGAACAAACGGGACAAGCATCAGTCACTGCTCGAGTTTCTTCAGAACTCCGGAGCTTACAGACCGGTCCGGACACAGAAGATCGATTTTCTCAATCTGCGTGAAGTCGATATGAGCCGTACACGCCTGATCGACGACCAGCTTGGCTATCAATGGGATCGCATCATCACCTACATCAAGGAAGAAAACGTCTTTGTCGTAGTAGATGGCATCAAAGTCCTGCGGTCGGACTACTTCACGTTCGCTAACCTCTGGCACGCACAGCAGATCTTCGCACGCGGTGATGACTATGTCGATGTTGCGACCGACTCAATTCAGGGGATTCCGTTTTCGACGAAGCAGTCACTCCTGATCTACTTCCCCGAAACGTATGCAAAGTCCGTGGGGGTAGAGCCGATCAGCCGCAGCGGCCAGATCGAGCAAGCGGTTTCCCAGAGCATCTCCAGCCACTACAAGGCGGGCGATACCGAGCTCTTTGTCACGGTTCTCATCCCGCACAAGCGCGGGGAGCGGCTGGAATCATTCATCTCAAGGTTCCGCCTTCTTCACATCTCAGCTCCATACAAGGCCATCGGGCTTGAGATTGAACGAGGCGCGAAGAAATCATACCTCTGTGCTAAGCTGGATCTCGAGATGGAGATTGCACGAGAGAACATTCGCCCCCGTTATCTGTATTCACTGGGCAGAATCGCTTACGGTGACCTCGAGACTGACGCCCACTACCTGTTTGCAACGGTGTCTCACAAGGCCATCAAGTACTCTGCTTCAAACGTGCTGAAGGTGATATACAGAGGAAAAGCGCTGATGGAAGCGTTGGCAAACACACACGGACTGCAGCTCGATGGCTCGCCGGATCGGGTGGGATTTGTCAAGTGGAGATATTGGGAAGACACCGTATCGCTTGAATAGGGGCACAGAGGTGCAGCGATGATCACGACGGTGACATTGAATCCAATGCTCGACAAGACGGTGTATGTCGACGCGCTGGAACACGGCAGAATTCACCGGGCTTCCAGTCTGGAAATGGTCGCCGGCGGTAAGGGAATTGACCAGGATTTTGTGTTGGCCGACGCAATGACTCGGGAGGGATTGACGTATCGTGAACCCGACGGGATCAGGGGATGCAATGATCGCAGGCACTCTCTACGGGTTCCAAAAAGGCTGGAAATTTGAAAAGAGCCTTGCTTTTGGCATAGCAACCGGCGCTGCCAACGCACGACAAAACGTAAGGGGTGAACGTCAGCAATGAACAAGCGATTGGAACAAGCGTTAAACTGCGAGCCGTCTGATCGGGTACCGTTCTTGCCCGCGATCTACGAGCATAAGGCATGGTTTGTGGGAGAAACACCGTCGCGGGTATGCCGGGATGTGAACTTGTTCACCACGGCAATGTTCGCTGAGTATGAACGTGTTCAACCGGACGCGCTGACCGTCGGTATGGATGTCTATAACGTCGAGGCGGAGGCGGTAGGATCGAAGGTCCTGTACTACAGGGGAGAGGACAGTTCCGTGCCGGC
This sequence comes from Ignavibacteria bacterium, assembly GCA_016873755.1. Lineage (GTDB taxonomy): Bacteria > Bacteroidota > Ignavibacteria > UBA10030 > UBA10030 > VGWB01. The sequence goes on from VGWB01000034.1 coordinate 9,900, forward strand.
TCTGGCGCCCGAGGGAGCTGTGTTTCGCGGATCCGAAGATGTCGCATCGCTCAAGATGCCTGACCCGAAGAAGGACGGACGAATGCCGCTCAATCTCGAGGTTGCGCGCAATGTTGTCAGAGTGCTTGGGAGAGAGGTGCCGATTCGTGGAGCCGTCTCCGGCCCATTTTCATTGGCGGCGCACCTTGTCGGCCCGGAGCATCTGTTCATGCTAACGGTTACACATCCCCGTCTCGTCAAAGATCTTGTCGGCTTTTCCGCCGAGGCGATCAAGCGTTACGGCGAAGCGTTCATCGATCTCGGCTGCGGTGTTGTGATCTTTGATTCTCAAGCGTCGCCTGAGCTCTTGTCCCCACAGATGTATCGGGAGTTCGTCCTTCAGCCGACACAAAACATCATCAAGTATTTCCAGCAGGCCGGTGCGTCCCACGTCCCCCTGATCATTGGTGGGAACACTACAAAGATCATCGATAGCTATCTTGAAACGGGAGCCAACAACATTCTGTGCGATGCGAAGGCAGATTCAAAGGAATTCTTGGAGAAATGCTCGAAGGCCAGACGGGCATTTCGGCGGAACCTGGACTCAGCGAATTTCCTGGAGGCGAAGCCCGAAGAGCTGCGCAGGCGAGCCTCTGCAATGCTTCAGGAGTCGCAGGGATTTGCCGGGTTCATCGCCGGCACGAGCGTGGTTCCGTATGGGACACCACTAGCCAATTTGTTAGCAATCCGCGAGACGGTTCAGGAATACAGCCGTGGTGGATGACTATGAATGAACTTGACGAGCTTGCACAGTGTTTGGGGCAGGGACAAACAAAGCGTGTTGCCGATCTCACGCAGCAGCTTCTGGATAAAGGTGTAGGCCCTCAGAGGATTCTGAACGAGGGACTGATTGCCGGGATGGCGGTTGTCGGGGAGAAAATGCGAAGCGGGGAGATGTACTTGCCTGAAGTTCTGCAGGCAGCGAGCGGCATGCAGGCGTCGCTCCGGCTCCTGAAGCCCTATCTTGTGAAAGAAGGAGCACAGCCGTTGGGGAAGATCCTCTTGGGGACGGTTAAGGGTGACATGCACGATATCGGGAAGAATCTGGTGGGGATCATGCTCCAGGGAGCGGGTTTTGAAATCGTCGATCTCGGACTCAATGTTCCGCCACAGAAGTTCATTGAGGCAATTACGGATCACACCCCGGCAATTGTCGGCCTGTCCGCAATGCTCACGACAACGATGCTCAACATGAAGACCACCATTGATGCAATTGGAGCCGCGGGCCTTCGCTCGCAAGTGAAAGTCATCGTCGGAGGCGCGCCGGTGAGCCAGAAGTTTGCAGAGGAGATCGGAGCCGACGGCTATGCACGTGATGCTGTTCTTGCGGTGGATAAGGTGAAGCAACTCCTTGGGGTGTCGGCACAGGGCTAGAGACCTGGCGGAAAAGCATCGCCACGAAGACACAAAGGCACAAAGTCTTTCACAGTGGAACGAAAACCAAAATTCTTACTTCGTGTCTTGGTAACTTCGTGGCAAATGACAGGTTTTCGGCTGAGTTTCTAGGATACAACGAAGGGATGCAGGATGAAAAAGAATTTCACTCAGCTTTCAGTTAAGACCGCGTCGGATCTTGCGTTCGGAAAAGCCCCCAAGCCGATTACGTGTGGTTTCGCGCTTCGGCTCGGTTCCGGGCAGGTGTATCCGGAGCTGAATTTCACACTACCAATGATGACGCTCGACAAAGCACACTGGGCGGCCGTAGTTTCCCACTATGAAGAAATCGGGGAAATGGTACGGAGAGCGTCAAAACGGCTCCACCTCCCGGGCCTGATGATCGAGTTCGAGCTGCTCCCCCCGATGACCGAACACCCTGAGTGGGGAGCCGAGATTACGTCAATTCTACAGCGGCATTTGAGGCTTGCGCACGAAGAATCTGGTCTCTCCTGTGCGTTGCGTGTAACGCCCACTGATATCCGGGATGTCACTCGACCGCCTGAGCTGCGATCGGGAAAAGCCTGGGACGCGGTGCGCCAATCGTTTGATTCCTGCGCCGCCGCGGGTGCCGATCTCCTCTCTATTGAATCTGTCGGCGGCAAAGAGGTATGCGACGAGGCGATGCTCTACGGTGACATGGAGGGGGTGGTCTTCGCTCTCGGTGTCCTTGCCCCGCGTGACGTGGAGTTCCTCTGGAACGAAATCGTGGCTATCTGCAGCGAACACAAGATCATTCCGGGCGGAGATTCTGCGTGTGGATTTGCCAACACCGCTATGCAGCTCGCGTCGCAAGGAATGTTACCGGAGGTCTTTGCCGCTATTGTTCGCGCTGCAAGCGCCGTTCGCAGCCTGGTGGCATACGAGTGCGGCGCAGTCGGGCCTTCGAAAGACTGTGCCTATGAGGGACCGATCTTGAAGGCTATAACGGGAACGCCCATTTCTATGGAAGGTAAATCGGCAAGCTGTGCACATTTTAGTCCCGTGGGGAATGTTGCCGCCGCGATGTGCGATCTCTGGAGCAACGAATCGGTTCAGAATATCCGGTTGCTTTCGGGCTCTGCACCTGAGGCGTTTCTTGAATTGCTGGCATACGACTGCCGGCTCTTCAACAAGGCCATCGAATCCGGAACGGAGCAAACATACCAGAAACTCCTCGTCGATTCCGACATCTACGAAAGCCCGCAGGCGCTGGTGTTGTCACCTGACTCAACGTTTCGGATCGCCTCTGCCATTGTAAAAGAGCCGACCCATTATCGGAAGACCGCGGCCGCGTCCAGGGAAGCAGTCGCGATCATTCGTCAGGCTATCGACGACGGAAAGCTTCAGCTCGCCGAGCGGGAATCCCATTGGCTGGAGCGCATCCATTCATCCCTGGAAGCTCTGCCACAGCACGAGGAGGATCTTGTGGGGGCGATGTCCGATCAGTATGGCCGTCTTTACACACCGAGAAGCTACGGGCTGTGACGGGCTGACGATTTGCACGCCGTTCGAAAGCATGTTCTTTCTTGGATCCAAACGAAAAGGTTGACCATGGCAACGATCACAGAAATCCTTTCACACGTTAAGACAATATTCACAACTTCCACCAAGATCAAAGTTGAACAAACAGTTGCGCAAGAGTTGCTGACTATCCTGGGTGGACGGGCGACCGTCAAGCATTTGCCTCGGTTGGAGGCCCCGTCAGAGTCGGTGCGACTGGCTGTCATTCCCGAGAAGTCAAGGTGGAAATCGGTTCACGCGTCGCTTGATGGCAAGCGGGATTGGATGCTTGTGAGGGCGCCGCGGGGGGGAGGCCTTGAGCTGCTGGCTTCACGCCCGCACCTCCTGTACTCTCTGTTCACGCTTGTTACTGAAGACTGGAAAGCGAAGGAGGTTGACGAGTTCCGAGTCGGTAAAGTCGCTCACCCATCCTTTGCGAATATCCGTCCTGTATATGACCTCTTTCTGACGCAACACGCTCGCACGGTGCGAGGCTTCAACCGCGAGGAACATATCCGTCACCTTGCACGGATGGGCTTTTCGCATGTTGAAGTAAACGGGCTTGCGTTCGCTGTACCCTTTGAGCGGGGACCGCAGGGTGAAGTCCTTCACAGGTTCTACACCTATTGCCCGTCACTGGATCAGTTCGTCTACAGCCGGCTGAACAAGGGTATCTACGATGACGATTATCTCCAGGCAAATCTCAATTTTCTCAAGTCGAATGCGGAGATTGCTGAGCGGTATGGATTGACACCCGGCATGGTCTGCTTCGAGCCACGCTCAGTCCCGGACAACCTGCTTCAGCGCTACCCGATGCTGCGCGGTGCCCGCGTCGATCACCCGATCCGGAGCTGGCACCCGCGGTTCAATCTCTCTGTTGCCCATCCTGTTGTGCAGGAGCACTACGCGGAGATGATGGAGAAGATCCTCAGAGAGGTTCCTGCCCTGGAATACATCTCCATCTGGTCAAATGATAGTGGAGCGGGATTCGAGTATACCAATTCGCTGTACGTGGGTCGTAATGGTGGCGGGTATGTCGTTCGGGAATGGAAGGGAGATACAGAAATCTCCGAGGCGGCGGCTAATAACCTTGTGCGCTTCATGCGCATCCTCCGCGATGCGGGACGGCACGTCAACCCGAGGTTCCGGACACTGATCCGCCTTGAGCCGTTCTGGGTGGAGCACGATCACATCTGGAAGCAATTGGGAGACGGTCTTGACGTTGAAGTTTCGTCTCTGCTCACGAAAGGATGGGCACTGGCATACAAGCACCCGAAGTATCCGGAAGCGCGCGAGATTCACGGCACAGCCCTGCATAACCGGTTCGTGGATGCTGAGAAGCCCATCATCGAGGAGCTGCGTCGAAAGGGATCGGAGGCCGACGTGTACTTCAGCCCGGGGATCATATGGAACCACGAGCCGCTTATCGGCATTCCTTTTCCATCGCTTGTCCATGACAAGCTGAAGGATCTACAGAAACAACAGGTTGCGACGATCTGCTTCAACGGAAGTGCGACGCCGCCATCCTTTGCTCCCTTCAACATCAACCAGGAAGTTGTCCGGGCCTTTCAGACGAAGGAGCATTTTGGACTCGATTCTTTTCTCCATGAGAAAGCGACCGAATGGGTTGGCGAAGATCTGGCCGACGACCTGGTGAAGGTCTGGATGCATTCGGACGAGGCCTACCGGTCGTTCCCTCTCCCAATCTGGATCTACTCATCGTGGGGTGTATGGTACCGGTTGTGGGCAAGGCCCATCGTGCCGAACATCGAAGCGATTCCGGAAAAGGAGCGGATGTATTACGAAGAATTCCTCCTGGCAACATCCCACAATCGTTGCCGCGTCGATTTTCGGTATGATGTCGGTTTCGATCTTGTGGATCCTGCACACGCTCATCGGTGCTTGACCATCATCGATCGCGATCTCTTTCCGCAACTGGACTCTGCCATGGGAGTTCTCGCAGCGATGAAGAGAAGGGCTGCGACAGACACAGCGCACGCATGCATCGATGACCTGACAGACAGAATGAGGGCCCTCTACTGCTGGTACCGGACGCAGCGCAACGTCACCGCATGGGTGGCCGGGGTACACATATATCTTGAGACGCATAGTAAGAAGGGAAGGAAAGAATCTCGCATGCTCCTGAAGCAGATGGTGCTTGATGAGATCGAGAATACGAAGCAGCTGCTGAAACTCTGGGAAACCTCAAAGACCAATTGGATGATGGTCTCGGGGGTCGGCGAGACGACGTTCATCTACTACAAGAATTTCGGTGAACATCTCAGGCGGAAGATCGAGCTGATGAAGGGTCGCGAAAACGATGAGCCGCATGTCGATCCAAATTTCCAGTGGCGCGTGCCAGGGTTTACGAACGTCCAGAAGGCCCGGTAGATACCCTCAGGTGCCATGACCCGCGTAAGAACCATACTCATCGCTCCCGATTCATTCAAGGGCTCCCTGAGTGCCCGGGAAGTAGCAGAAGCGATGGAACGGGGGGTCAGAGATGTTGTGCCGGATTATGTTGTTATCAAACATCCCATTTCAGATGGCGGAGAGGGACTGGTGGATATTCTCACACCCGCTCTCGATGGAACGGTTATTGCCACAGAGGTGAGTGGACCACTGCCCGGCCAGCGGGTCACGGGGAGGTGGGGACTCTCGGGCGATGAATCGACAGCTATTATCGAGATGGCGGAAGCTGCCGGCCTGCCGTTGGTCCGCCAGGAGCAGCGCGATCCGAAGATTACAACAACGTACGGCGTCGGCGAGCTTATTTGCGCAGCCTTGGACAAAGGTGTCTCCTCGCTGATCATCGGCATTGGCGGAAGCGCGACGAATGACGGCGGTGCCGGCATGGCCGAGGCGCTTGGTGTACAATTCTTTGACGATTCCGGCAAACCGCTCGCTCGAGGGGGTGCTTCATTGGTACGGCTGCAGGCTATCGATGTCTCCGCAAAGGACCGGCGAATCGACCAGGTAGAGGTGATCGTTGCCTCGGACGTGCAGAATCCACTCTGTGGCGAGCTCGGTGCTTCTGCTGTGTACGGCCCGCAGAAGGGAGCGACCGTCGACGATGTCAGAACTCTCGATGCCGCCCTGATTCAGTATGCTGAAGTCATCCAGTCTTCTCTCGGCATTGACGTCCTCTCTCTGCCTGGCTCGGGAGCGGCGGGCGGACTCGGAGCTGGCCTGGTTGCATTCTGCGGGGCAAAGCTCAGGCGGGGCATCGATGTAGTTCTTCATGTAACGAAGTTTGAGGATGACCTTAGACGTGCTGACCTTGTGATAACCGGCGAGGGGAAGATCGATGAACAGGTGCGGTTTGGCAAAGCTCTGGCGGGCGTGATCGAGCGGGCGCGGCGTGCGTTGGTTCCGGTCGTCGCGGTCGTCGGTTCTGTTGAGGGCAAACCAGAATCGTTTGTAGGCGATGAGTTTCTCGATGACTTAGAATCGCTTGTCGATGCAAACACCACAAGAGAAGAGGCGATCCGGCGTGCATCGTCTCTGATTGCAGAGAGAACGAAACGCCTGATGCGGCGGTCTCTCACCAGGATCGGCTCACGCGTGCACCCATAAAGGAAACCGAACATTGCAGAATACTTCCATCGAGAAAGACCCATCTAGGCTTGCTGACTTTCTTACGGTTGGTTTCCTTTCAACGGTGTGGGGGCTTGCATGGCCGTTCACGGTCCTGGGCTTGCGGTATACCGATCCACTCGTCATCGCAAGCGTGCGAAGCATCATTGGGGGTCTTGTCCTCCTGGCGTGGAGGCAAGGGAACGTACAGAAAGAGAGCTTTGACAGACGAGCGATTTGGATCACGTTCGTTGCCGGCACGTGCTGGGTGGGAATACCCATGGCCCTCACAGCCTGGGCTCTCCAGTACATCACCGGAGGCCTCGGGTCAATCCTTCAAAGCACAACACCGTTCTTTGTCGCGTTCTTTGCCTACTTCTTGCTGAAAGAAAGTCAACTGACAAGAGTGCTCATGATTGGCCTTGTCATTGGCTTCCTAGGAATCATAGTGTTATTTTCAGATGACCCTATCGAGGTATCAGGCGGATCGGCGTTCCTCGCCGGTGTGGCTGTCTTGATAACCTCGGCGTGTATCGGATTTGCCCAGGCGTTCTCGCGCCGGTATTTCAAAAGGCGCGATCTGATAGGATTCAACATGTACGTTCTTCTGTTCGCTGGGTTTGAGACTCTGCCGTTCTGTTTCCTCGGTGGTGCCCCACGGTTCTCGCTGACGCCGGAGCTTGCGGTCGCGCTGCTGTATCTTGGCATTATGGCGACAGCCATACCATTTGTGATGTACTTCAAACTGTTTCAGAGGATCAACATCGTGCTTCTCTCGATGATTTCGTACGTTATTCCTCTTGTGGCGGTATTGGCCGGGATCCTCTGGCTGGGTGAGCGCATGACGCTTGCCGACATTCTGGGTTCAGCTCTTGTCCTTTTAGGAGTTGTCTTTGCCACTCAACTGCGTCATCTGAAACTCAAACTTCCTTCCCGGTTCGTCTCGTAAAGGATGGTTCTATGATTCGCATCGGCCTCGTTGATCTTGACACATCACACCCAAAGACGTTCACAAAAATCCTGAATGCTATTCCAGGTGTCGTCGTCAACGCTCTGTGGGACGGTCGGGATGTCTGGCCGGAGGGGTATGACGAGCGGTTTGCGAAAGAACATAATATCCCACATGTGTGCAAACGCCTTGAAGATATGCTTGAGCGTGTTGATGCTGCGATGATTCACGGGGTGAACTGGGACAAGCACCTGGACAGAGCATTTCCGTTCCTCACAGCGGGGAAGCCGATATTGATCGACAAACCGATGGTCGGGAAGGTTCGGGACATTTACGGGCTGCTTGAGCTCCACGCTGCGCACAAAGCACCTGTATACGGAGGATCAGCACTGCGGCACGCGCCGGAGATTGCCATGCTCCGATCGCAGGCTGAACGGATCGGTGACGTGTTTACGGCGGTTGCGACGGGACCGGGTGATTTTTTCAGTTACGGCATTCACACCACGGAAATGGCACAGGGGCTTGTCGGCACCGGAGCCAACTACGTCGAATATGTAGCCGAAAACAAATCAGCGTTCATCTCCGTTACCTATCATAATGGGTTCGTTCTCATCCTTCAACTTCAGCAGCCGTTTCACGAATGGTCGATGTGTTTGTTCACAGCGACGGGCATGCACACGATGCGGATTGACCCGACGCGGTTCTACGAGCCCTTCCTGCACAACTTCATTGAATTGGTGAAGGGAAATGAGGTTCCGTTTGCAGTCGAAGCTCCACTGGAAGCGGTAAAGATCCACATCGCGGCAAAGCTCTCCCGGCAACATGGAGGCAAGATCTACCTCTCTGAAGTCCCCTCCGAAGAAGGATTCGACGGAGCAGCGTATGCAGCGGAGTATGCTGCTGCGAAACGGCGAGGTGCCTGAGCAATGAAGCAGGGGGATAGGCGGGTCGTTGTCCTGGCTGGGGGTATCTCCTCACGAATGAGAGTTCCGCTGGCAGACCACGAACACGCCGTTGACGTCGAGCTTCTCAAACAGGCCGACGAACGCACAAAGGGGATGATCGGCGTTGGCGCCGGCGGTCGTCCATTTCTTGACTACCTCTTCTACAATATCAAGAAGTCTGGAATTGACGATGTTGTGATCGTTATCGGCGAGCACGACGACGCGTTGCGCCAGTATTACGGCATGCACGACCGTAACAATCCGTTTCACGGCCTCCGCATTTCGTACGCAATCCAGAAAATTCCCCCGGGGCGCCGCAAGCCTTTGGGAACAGCCGATGCACTCGTCCAGGCCCTTACGCTTCGCGAGGACTGGAAGGGGGGTGATTTCATCGTGTGCAACAGTGACAATCTGTATTCCGTGCGTGCCTACCGTCTGTTGCTGCAAAGCGAGGCAAGGAACGCACTCATCGATTACGACCGGTCGGGATTGGAATTTGACGAGCGACGAATTGTGCAGTTTGGGATCACCTGCAAAGATGCCGAAGGGTATCTGCTTGAGATTCTCGAGAAGCCGCCACTGGACCAACTCGACCGCCTTCGAGGAAGTGACGGCAGCCTACGGGTGAGCATGAATATTTTCCGGCTGAACTACGACTTGGTCCTGCCATTTCTTCAAGAGTGCCCCCTGCATCCTGTGCGGCAGGAGAAGGAACTTGTCGTGGCGGTAACGAATATGGTCAAAGCCGTTCCTCGATCGTTGAAAGTTCTGCCCCTGAGCGAGCATGTCCCTGACCTAACCTACAAAGAGGACATCGGCAGCGTTCAGGAGTACCTGCGCAAGCATTTCGCCGAGCTGAACTGGTAAGAGATCATTCTGTTCCCATCCCTTTGACAATACCGACTGAACAGCAGCTTGCCCAGTATATCCGGCACGCCTACGCCGCCCCGGCGGATGAGGTGCCTGCGCGAGTGCACCGATACACCAGGCTCATACAGCAATTCTCCAAGACCTTCGGCATCCCTCCTCATGCCATCGTCCGCGCGCCAGGTCGCGTTAACGTCATCGGCGAACATACCGACTACAACGGCTATCCGGTGTTCCCTATGGCCATCGACCGCGATGTTGTCATGGCAATCTCCCCATCTTCTGGCGAAACTGTCGAGGTCGTTAATAGCGACTCCCGATATGAGCGCCGTCTATTCCCAGCGCGCTTTCCTCTTGGAGCATATCCCCAGGGAGACTGGGGGAACTACATCAAGGCAGCTATCAACGGAATACTCGAAGCCGAAATCGTTGATCGTCAAAGAGCTCTTGGTTTTCATGCGGTGGTTGGCGGAACAATTCCGGAATCAGCAGGACTCTCCTCCTCTTCAGCTCTTGTTGTCGCATCCGCCCTGGCATTTCTGACGTCAAATGGCACCACAGTTGAGACCCAAACGCTGGCGGAACTTCTTGCCCATGCCGAGCGCTACGTAGGAAGCGAGGGGGGAGGGATGGATCAAGCGGTCTCGTTGTTGGCTGAACCGAGGAAAGGGTTGAAGATCGATTTCTTTCCGCTGCGAGCGCAGTCCGTGGACTTGCCGATGGAGCTGGAGTTCGTTGTCTGCAACAGCCTTGTCCGCGCGCCCAAGACTGAGAGTGCACAACATGCGTACAACCGTCGTGTGGTCGAATGCCGTCTCGCGGCAGCCCTTCTCTCAAGGGCGCTTTCCGATCGAAGGGGAAAGGTGCAGCATACGACATTGCTTGCAGATCTGTCACCCGAGAAGTTGAAGATGGATGAGCGTGAAGTCAATGCGATTGCAGAACAGGCGATTGGTGAGGAACCATTGTCGCTGGCAGAGATCTCGCGGCGACTGCAGGAGCCAGTTGATACGGTGAGGGCACGATGCCTGGCGTTGAAGAGTGGAGGGTTTCTTCCGGAGCCGCGCGACGGCTTCCTCGTCTGGAAGCGGTACCGGCACGTTGTCACCGAGGCCCGGCGGGTTGAGGCAGCCGTGCAGGCACTGCAGGAAGGAAACATACAGAGTTTTGGGGAGCTGATGAATCGGTCCCACGCGAGCTGCCGGGATGATTTCGGGATCAGTTGCCCGGAACTTGATGCTCTCGTTTCAATCGCCCGTCGGAACGGCGCACTTGGCGCGCGCTTGACCGGCGCGGGATTTGGCGGCTGCACGGTCAATGCTGTGCCAACGGATCGGGTTGATGAGTTCATCCGTCGCGTCAGCGAAGAATACTACGAGGGATATATCGTGCAGACGAGGGGTCGTGGATTCCTCCAGATTGAAGAACTGGGTGAAACGATCTTTCGAAGCCGCGCGTCAAACAGGGCCAGCATTCTCACACTGCACTGACTTCGGTACTACAGTCCTATGCCCGAGTTCAACACGGTTGACCTTTTCGATTACGGGCTCATCGGTCTCTATTTTGTGATCATTATATGGGTTGGCTTCTACGCGGCGCGGCAGAACCGGACGACCGACGAATACTTCAAGGGGGGCGGAAAGATTCCGTGGGTGATCGCGGGTTTGTCGAACTGGGTGTCCGGTTACTCGGCGTTCATGTTCGTTGCGGCGGCAGGATTTACTTATCTCCACGGCGTAGGCGCAGCTGTCATCTTTACGTCTGCTGTATGGGCGTACATTCTGGGCTATTTCGTTTTCGGGAAACTCTGGCGACGGGCCCGCATTAGCTCTCCACTCCAGTTTCTCACGCGGCGGTACTCTCCTTCAACCACATATTTCTATTCGATCACTTCGATCATTCCGCAGATCGTCGGTATCGGGCAGGGGCTCTACATTCTCTGTATTTTCATCTCGACGGCGTTGGGATTCAATGAGCGGGAGTTCGATCTTGGCTTCGCTGTGGTGACGGGCTTCCAGCTTTCGATCATCCTCGTCGGCGCGGTGATGGTGATCTACTCTGTTATCGGCGGCCTCTGGGCAGCGGTCCTTTCCGATACCGTGCAGGCAGTGATCATCACGACGATGACGCTGATCATCTTCCCTGTGTCGTTCTCGTACCTTGGCGAGGGACACGGGTTTCTGGCTGGACTGTCGCGATTGCTCAGCGAAGCCCCAGAAGGATACTTCCAGCTCAGCGGTGATACGGCAAATCCGTTGTTCCTCATTGCCTATTTCCTGAATGTTCTCCTCGGCTACAATGTCGGCTGGGCGATCGTGCAGCGCTACTACAGCGTGCGGGACGAGCGGGACACCAAGAAGATGGCCCTGCTCTGTGCCGTACTGGCACTCCTCGGTCCGTTGCTCTGGATTCTGCCGGTGATGGCATCCCGGATCATCTTCCCCGACATCAACTCGATCTGGCCGTCGTTCGCCGTTCCCGCGGAAGCATCGTTTGTCAGCCTGGCGCTGCTGCTTCTGCCGCATGGTTTGATCGGATTTGTTGTGTCGGCGATACTCTCCGCAACGCTTGGACAGGCAAACGACGCTTTCAACTGGCTCGCCGCGACGTTGACCAGAGATATCTATGTCCCCCTCCGGAAGCGGTTGACCAGACTGGAAACTTCCGACCGCCACCAGCTTGTCATTGCACGGCTTACCATGTTCATTGTAGGTGCGCTTGGCGTGTGGGTTGCTCTTTACATTCCGAAACTCGGAGGAGCTTTTCAATTCGCTCTCCAGTTCTATTCATTGACCGCAGCATTCATGATGCCGGTGGCGCTCGGTCTGCTGTACACGCGCACGCCCTGGTGGTCGGGGATGGCCTCATGCTCCGCTGCAATCATCGTTGCATTGACCTTGATGGCGCTGGGAGTATGGAATGATCATGCGTTTGTCCGCAACATGTTCAGCGAATCCCTGGCGGCAACCGTTGTGTTCTTCGGATCGGCATTCTGGTTCAAGCGGGACGATCCGCGGCATCAGGAACTCCTGAAATTCGAGGAGGATCTGAAGCGGCCGGCGCTCAGCGAGGCAAAAGGTTTCGATCCGAGCGGTCTTGGGGCGTATCGTCTCATGGGACGAATCTGCCTCATTCTCGGAGCTGTTCTCATCGCTTGCGTGTTCATTCCCTCAACGCGACTTGCCGCTTCGTCATTGAACCTGATAGCTGGTGTGATGTTGCTGGGGCTCGGCGCGGGCACCTTCTACCTAACAAAAGATCGATCTCAGACACGTTTGTAGGAGTATCAAACATGCCACGCATAGTCCGTGTAAGCGTTGTACAAATGCCTGCAGTGATTGAAGGGAGCAGCTTTGCTCGGAAGCAAAAGCAGAATGTTGATGTGATCGTTCGTATGCTCAAGGTTGCGGGCGAGCGAAGATCGGATCTTGTTCTCTTCGGGGAATACGCAAATCTTCATCACAGGACATGGTCTGAGGACGTGAAGGAGTATGTCGCTGATCCCATTCCCGGCTCGTTCACGCGGACGGCAGCCAGATATGCAAAGAAGTTCAAGATGAATGTCGTGCTCCCACTGTTGGGAACATACAGGAACGCGCTGTCCAGCTACGTCGTGCTTTTTGACCGACGTGGAGACATTGTAGGATGCTATCAAAAGGCGCACCCGACCGAGCCTGAGCAATCCAAAGGTATCAAACCGGGGGGTGACCTTCCGGTCTTCTGCTTGGACTGCTGCACCGTCGGAATCATGACTTGTATGGATATTGAATATCCCGAAGTAGCGCAGGTGCTCATGCTCCGCGGTGCGGAGTTGCTCTTGTTCCCACATGTTCAGGCAGGTTGGGGTGAAGTCGACTGGGAGATCCGATATCGTGCCCGCGCGGTTGACACAGGGCTTCCCGTTGTCTCCGCATGCTACGGCTATCCCGAGGGCGAATGGGCACCGGGGAAAATGATCGGGCGGAGCGGTGTAGTTGGGAGAGATGGATTGATACTTGCCGACTGCGGTCGGGGGATCGGCGTCTTGACCACCGATCTTGACCTTGACGAGAAACGGGTCACGCAATTCTTCTTCCACGAAAAACATGATCGAACACTGGCAGTGACAGCTTCTCGAAGGCCGGAACTCTACGGGGAGCTGGTCAACCGTGAATCAAAGGCGCGAGCTGCCCGCAAGATCAAGGGCACAACAAGATGACCAAACTCCGCCGCATCTGCATTCCATGAGCACCTCAGAAATGCCTCCCGAACACCCAGCCGATCCCCCTGGTGGTATGCCAACGCAGGCGTCGGGAGAGATGAGAGCTATCATCCAGTTCCTGCGGGATCTCTCCCCGTTCTATTTCAACGTACGCCAATCTGAGCCGGGGATACCTGAGGAAGCGCATCACAGCATGCAATATGCTGTGTGGGAGGGGGCGCTCGTCGGGATCATGGCAACCTTCATCGGGGGTGTCATTCTCACGGGCTTCGCGCTGTCGCTCGGCGCAAGTGCATTTGTGATTGGCCTTATTGCGGCGATACAGCAGGGGGCGAATATGCTCCAGATAAGGGCCTTTCATTCGCTGGAGCAGCATGGCAATCGGAAAGCCATGGCAATTAGATTTGCAGCCTCCTCCCGTCTGGTGTGGGTCCTCATCTGCGCCGTTACATTCGTGACCGCTGAGCCCTTTGGTTCGTATCGCATCTGGATCTTTGTGGCGCTCTTCACGGTCTCCGTGAGCCTGGGGATCTTTAGTTATGTTCCCTGGACATCGTGGCTGGTGGATCTCGTACCTGAGCGGGTCCGTGGGCGGTTCTTCGCTCAGCGGAATCTTGCGGCGGGGGCTGTTGGTGTAGTTCTCGGCGTCGCTGCAGGGTCTTTCATTGACTTCTGGAACGATACCGCTCTGGGACCTGCGCCATATGCCTTCGTGGTTCTTCTGGCGTTCGGCGTCGTATTCGGTTTGTTCGCAGTGTCGATCCAGAACCGGATGTATCATCCCCCCTATCCAAAATCGGAATCGGAGCAAACGTTCTGGGAATCGCTCAAGAGGCCCTTTGGAGACCCGGCATTTCGTCGTGTATTCGTTCTGCGGGTGTTCTATGATCTTTCACTCGGCGTGGCTGGGACGTTCTACAGTGTGTACATGCTCACACAGGCACAACTCAGCTTCACCTTTGTGTCGGTCATGGTGATGCTGACGACGCTGGCGTACCTCTCTTCGCTGAAATTCTGGGGGAGGATGATCGACCGGTTCGGCAACAAACCGATCCTTTACATATGTCTGAGCGGTAAACTCCTCTTCGCTCTTCTGTGGCTCTTCACGACTCCCACGACCTTTCTACTATATGTTTTCATT
>VGWB01000035.1 GCA_016873755.1 Ignavibacteria bacterium
AGAGGACTGCTTCGTTGTGGGTGAAGATGAGGGACGGATGTTCGTGAAGAAGTTGGACAGCGTTACCGAACGTCGAGAGCGCTTCGGCGCATCCTTCCTCCCATCTCCACTGCCAGACAGGATCAAGGTGTGCGTTACAGATAAGATGGATCGTTGGTTTGGCCATGCGAAATTTCCGGAAGTGACGTCTGTCGATGTAATGATAGATTGGTGGTAACATCCTGAAGGGCGCTCACGCCCCTCGATCTCTCATACCTCCTCGGGCGAAGGCAGATTCTTGTACCAAGTGAAATAGAGGATCACCCCCAGCGTGAGGGTAATGGCAATCCACAACACCATGAGACTCCATTGCCTGAGGAAGAGATGGAACGGTATCAGTGCGAGCGACACCTGGAACAGCACGGTGATGAAACCGTTCGCGATGTCTATGCGCGGCATCGGATCATTTACGGGAACAAGTCCCCGTCGCTCGGCCTCCAGGCGAACAGGTTTCCAGAATCCGAACGGTCGGACCTTCGAATAGAACTTGACGAGGATCTCGAGGTCCGTCGGCTTGGCGATGAATCCTATGATCACCGTAATGAAGAAGGAGGCAATGGTGTCCACTGCCAGGGTCTTGACGGTGGACCATTCCGGAACAATGAGCTTCTGGGCTATGATGAGCGCTGCGGTGGCGATCATGCTCCAGACGAACGCACGAGCGCTGAATCGCCACCAGTGCCAACGAAAGGTGGCCGGCACGAGGATCATCGTCACCACTATGAAGATCATTGTTTCCCATGCGGAGACAATATCCGTGAACGACAGGCTGAAGATGAACCCGAGAGTGATCGCTCCGACGGAGGCCAACTGGCCCAGACGGACGAGCCTCTTCTGCGAGTGGTTCTTGGCGAAATACCGTCCGAGGAAATCGTTCGTGACCACCGAGCTGGTCACGTTGATCATCGCGCTGAGCGTCGACATCAACGCTGCAAGCAACACCGCCATGAAGATGCCCTGAATGCCGATCGGGAGTCGTTTCAACACGAGAGGCATGATCTTCTCAGCGTCAAATCCTGCCGATGAGCCGAGATAGTAGATGCCAAGCGTGAGGAACGCACAGGCGAGGATCCACCTCAGGGTGTATCCCACCGTCCAGGTTCCTGCCGCCAATGATGCATCCCGAGGACTTCGGGTTGTGAGGAAGAACTGGAAGTCCCAGACGTTCGGACCTGCGAGCACCCGAAAGATCAGCCACGCGAAGCCCGCCAGAAGCATCGGTCCGAAATCGAAGTAGTGCTGGTAGGCTGCGGGGGTTTCCTGCGGATAGCTCGGCCACAGGGTCCAGGCGGGAGCAAGCGAGCTCCATCCTGCGTCCTTCAAGGCAATGAACTCCGTCCCCGTCCCCTCACTGAATGCCAGAACCGTCAGGACAATCGCGCCGATGGCGATCAACATTGTCTGGAACATGTCAGTCAGGATCACGCCCACAAATCCGCCGAGCGTCACATAGATTCCGACGACACCAAACACGATGAGGGCCGACTGCCACCGCGTGAAGGGAAGAAACTCTTCAGCGAATTTGCCCGTGCCGACAGCCATGAACATCAGGTTGAACACCATAAGCACGAGGAGAAACGTCGCTGCAGCGATACGGGCATGCTCTGCATCCCTGGTGTCGCCGAAACGCGTCCTGTTCCACTCGGCAAACGTCATCACACCTGACCGGCGGATGTACTTGGCCTGGAACGCCATGTAGAAGCAGATGATCAGCCAGCCCCAGAAGATGTGCGTCATCCAGATGCTCTTGAGGCCGAGATAAAACATTGCGCCCACCAGCGCCATCGTCCCCCCGATGTCGATGTAGCTGGAGCAGCCCGAAAGCCCCAGCATCCACCATGGGACATTGCGGTCTGCAAGGAAGAAGGAGTCAACTTGTTTCGTTGCCCTTTTTTGAATGACAAATCCAATGAGCGCGTTGCCAATGAGGTAGATAGCGATGATCAGGAGATCGACGGGATGGAGCTGCATAGGGTTTTCTCGTATCCTGTTGCCGGTGTTATCGGTGTTCCGCGAAGGTTTTTACGAGAGCGCGGATGAATTCTGGACTTGTGCCACAGCATCCACCGATGAAATCCGCTCCGATACGACGGATCGCAAGAGCATGTTCCGCGAATTGCTCAGGGGTCGTCTTGTACTGAACCTTGCCACCAACCACTTCGGGCAGTCCAGCGTTGGGCTTGATCCACAGCGGGAGTGACGTCGCTGCCCGGAGGCACTCAGAGACCACGGAAAAGTACTCTATTCCCATTCCGCAGTTGGCGCCAATCGCGTCGGCCCCGGCCTCGGCCAACTCCTGGGCGGCTTGCTCCGGCGTCGTTCCCATCATCGTCCGATCGTACTCTTTGCCCGAATCATACACCATCGAGGCGATGACGACCAAGCCCGTCTTCTTCGCGGCCGCGACGGCAAGCTTCGCCTCGGCAAGATCACTCATCGTCTCAACGAGAATCGCCTGTGCCCCACCTTCGGCGAGTGACTCAGCTTGCTCGGCGAAGACATCGCTGAGCTCCCCCTCCGAGATCTCCTCCATCACGAGAAGGCGTCCCGATGGACCGATTGACCCGAACACAAAGGCCTTCTCACCAGCCGCCCGGCGCGAGATTGCCGCCCCCGCGCGGTTGATCTCCCGTGCCATATGCTCGAGTCCGTGGCCTTGCAGCATAGTCCGGCTTGCCCCGAAGGTGTTTGTGAGGATGACCCGGCTCCCGGCCTCCACGTACGAGCGGGCAACCTGTTCGACCTCCGATGGATGCGTCAGGTTCCAAGAGTCGGGAGACCCCCCCGGCTCAAGTCCACGCCATTGAATCTGTGTTCCCCACGCTCCATCCGTCACGACGGGTCTCTGCTGAAGTAATTTCTCAAGCAACGCGTTCATTGTTCGCTTCCCAATCTGAGCTTCAGTGTCCGGATCTCGAAGGGCTTCAGGCTGAGCTGGATCGCTCCCTCCTTGAGCCCCTCTGTGACAAACCGCCGTTCATCCCACTCAATCAGGTCCGTCTCCGCCGCACTGACGACGGGGTGGGGAAAGAGAATCTGCGCTTGGGTCGGCTTACCCGTCGTTTCGTAGACGCGGAGAATCAGGCTCCCGTCATCCTCGCACTTCTTGAGCGCCGTGAGAACGACGGTGGATGGTTTGATGGTGAAGAAGGCATGTGACGGCCTATACTGGCCGTGGTGTTGGTCAGTTGGAATAGCCACCATCGGGGTATTGAACTCATATCCTCGAAGTACCGTCCCAGCAGCTTCCCAACCGCCACCGTGCGGATACAGGGAATAGGAGAACTCATGCCGCCCTTCATCGGCCTTCGGATCGGGATCCGTTGAGGATCGCAGGAGAGTCATCCGAAGGTCGCTTCCTCTGACATCAAAACCGTACCGGGAATCGTTCAGGAGACTCACCCCGAAGTCACCCGATGAGAGGTCGACCCATTTCTGCGCGACCACTTCATGCCCGTTAGCCTGACGTTGCAGAGCGCCATACGGGATCTCGAACGTCGCTTTGCCGTCCGTGACGTTCAACGGAAATGCCACCTTCAGGATCCGCTGCCGATGATGCCAGTCCGCCGAGAACCGGAAGTCGATCCTCGGGAGCTCCTCGTAGAGAATGACATCCATAAAGAACGCAGACTGTTCGTAGAGATATTCAGACCGAACGACCTTCCTAACAGGTCCTGACTCGAGAACCTTCACGCTGGAAGGGGGTCCGATCACCTTCGGCTCGCCCCTCAGACCGATCACCCAGGCGGACATCGGTGCGGCATCCTCCTGGATCTGCAACTGGTTCCCCAACGCTCCGTCCCGAAGCACCTCACGCTTTCTCGTCTTATCCAGAAGCCTCGAGACGCATCCTGAGCTCCTGTCGACCTCTACTCTGAAGTATCGGTTTTCCAACACCAATAATTCATCGGTCGGCGTTGCCTTCTTTTCCTTTCCCGCTGTTATCCAAAAGGTCCTGTAACCGACCGAAGGGACATCGTTCGGGACAAAAAGGAGACGCAACGAGTCCGCCGAACGATACGTGACTTGCGCCGGAACCTTTCTCCCTTTCTCGTCGACAATCTGTGGAACCGCTGCCCCGACGGACTTCCACGCGGTCTCGATTGGACCCGTCCGGTTCCAGTTCAAAGGATTGAAGACGACGACGGGCACAGCTTGTTTCGACCGATGGAGCGTCGCAATTGACGATGCAAGGGTTCGTAGCGCCCCTGTCAGCGCAGTCTCTGCGCGCTCGAATGCTTCCTGATAGTATTGCTCGGAGTCGAAATAGACCTCGTGGATGCTGGATCCGCAGAGGATGTCGTGGAACTGGTTGAAGAGGACGCGATTCCATGCCTCCCTCAGCTCAAGGCCCGGGTAATCGAAGCCGAATCGCATAGCAAGAGAGGAGAACAACTCAGCCGTTGGTAGAAGCGCCTCTGCCTTCCGGTTGAGGAGTTTGGTCTTTGCCTGACTCGTATAGCAGCCTTCGAAGACCGGGTTCTGCTCGCCTCGTTGAACCGGCGCGTTCCCCTTCTGTGGCACAAGCTTAGAATAGAACTCCGTGAAGGTCGACATCCGTGTATCCGGGTAGAGCGTGACCTTGCTCAGTTGGTCAATCTGCTCGATCTGACGCCGTGTCGGTCCGCCCCCATGATCACCCACTCCGAAGAACTGGACCGCATCGTTCACTGCAAACGATCTCTGCGTGTTCACGGCCGCCTTCCAGAGCGTATCGGGGATCCCCGACCATGTACCGTACCAATTCGCCGGACGATACGCAAAGACCCGACTGCCGTCCGGACTCTCCCACCAGAACATACGCTCGTCCTCCCAAGGGCGGAAGAACGTGTACGTTTCGATGCCGCTCTTCGCCATGATCTGGGGCAGCGTGGCAGGATGACCGAACGTATCCGGGAAGAACCCATGCTTCACCGTAACCCCAAACTTCTCTTTGAAATATCTCTTGCCGTAGAGATACTGTCTCACAAGCGACTCGCCTGAGGGCATATTTGCATCGGGTTCGACCCACGTGCCCCCGACAATCTCCCACCTTCCAGCTTTCACGTATTGCTGGATCTCCTCGAACATTTCCGGATGCTGATCTTCGATCCAGCGGTAGCTTTGCGCTTGCCCGTGAGAGAAGTGGAAATCCGGATACATCTTCAGGTTATCAAGCGCGGCCTGGAACGTCGCCCGGGTGACTTCCATTGTCTCGGCAACCCGCCACAACCAGGCCATATCGATGTGCGCATGGCCGATGAGGTGCAGTGAGAGCTTCTTTGCTTCGGGTGCGAAGGAAGCGATTTTTTGATTCAGTGGTCGCAATATTTCAGCTGCCCGGTCGGGCTTGCGCGCGTTGAGGAGGCCGAGGAGTTGCGTCGCGGCGGCTGTCTGGTCACCCAGGTCGATATTGTAAATCTCCTTGGCGAATCGGACATCCTTGAGATACCGCTCAATCACGCCGTGACGTGGACGGATCGTCGACGAGACTAGAGCGCTCCCCTGAATCGGTTTCTCAGAGGTTGCCGTGAGCTCGATGCGGAAGGTGTCGCGGGCAGCAGCTTTCTCGGTGAGGAGAAGTTCGCCGGAATCGCCGCTGAATCGGGCGAGCTTCTTCGTTCCATTCACCGAAACGTCGCCCCATCGATCCCAAATATCCACCGCGATCTGGAGGCCGAGGCCTTCGAGATCGTCAGGCACGATCACCGTGCGCGTGTACCGTACTGAGCTCTCCCCCATTCTATCCTCTTGCCAGCCCTGGAGTTGCCAGGCTTCGAAAAACCTGCGGAGGATCTCCCCCGTGAATTCGAATGCCCGGGAGGTCTCTTTCCCGTCGTAGCGCAGGCGAACACGCGAAAGTCCTTTCCGGTCGCTCACCTGTACAGCGTCTCTGAATGAGAGCCGTTGCTGAAACCGTATGAGCTCGCCGCCCATTACCCTCGGCAGAATAGCGCTAGCTATTGTCTTGTCACCCACGGACAACTCCACTGTGATCCTCTCAGCGGCGGTGCTTCCGCTGTTGAACAATGGCAGATCGTAGGAGAATATAAGTTGCTGAGATACATTCAATTCAAAATTGAAGTTCAGTTTGGGCGAAGGGCACGAAAGTGAGGCCGGTGTCAGCGGGCGGTCCGGTGTGAAAGGATTCTCAGCGCTGAGCACCAGACCTTCGCCATCTGCGAAACGAGCGGACAAGCCATAGCCGCCGTCGCCATTCACCACCTTCATCAGAATGGTGTTCCAACCGCTCTTCAGTGCAACAAGGACGGTATCGTTGTCGAGAACCACGCCACGGTATACATCATTCTGGTGAACCGTTTGACCGTTGCACCAGATCGTGATGCCGTCATCGCTCCCGACCATCAACCGAACCTTCTGCTCCCGGGGGGATTGAACGAAGAGCGCTGCATAGACAGCACAGCGTTCTCGTGCCGAGAAGGGAAGATCGCTCCAGCGAAAATCGATGAATTCCCGCGGTGAATGGTACAGGAGCCACGCTCTTCCGGCGATCGTTTCGCCGCCTCTCGGCTTGACGGTAGCTTCTCCTCCCAGAAAATCGAAGAAGAGGCGGGTCGTTGCGTCGGCATGCGGGAAGCTGCCGAGAATCAGCCAATCTCTCACGTAGTCGGTCTGCGCGAATGCGGGCGAAGCGGCAAAGGCAAGAAGGAAAATGAGTCTCTTCATGGACCTGGTTCCTTTTCCGGTTCGACAATGCGTTGGGAGGAACGCCATGACTGCGGGAACTTGATGCCAAGGCGGACGCCCGGCAGGCTTCAGACCTGCGGGCAACCGCATGACCGGCGGATTATCTGTTCCGTGTTGACAACGATCTCCTCGATCGTCGGTGAGCCTCCCTCAATAAATGCAAGGAGCTTCTGTGCCGCTCGTTTTCCCACCTCGTAGGCAGGTTGACGGACGGTCGTCAAGGGTGTCGGCATCAGCTCAGCACGAATGTCGTCAGAGAATCCGACGATTGCAATCTCTTCTGGTATCCTGATGCCTCTCTCGAGAATCGCTTTGATGGCTCCAAACGCCGCGGGATCATTCACAGCCACCACGGCCCGCGGCTGCCGCTCCTTCGGCAAATTGAGGATTTGGTTCATGGCGTTGTACCCGTCCAATTCCTGAAATCCTGCCTCCACAACCAGCTCCTCGACATAGGGCACGTTTCGGGTCTTGAGTGCCATCTTGAATCCATCGAGGCGCGTTCGACCGATGGAGACTTTCTGGGGACCGCTGAGATGCGCGATGCGCGTGTATCCGTGGTCCAGCAGGTGTTCGGTGATGCGCCGGGCACTTTCCTCGTCGTCAATGCTCACACAGCTTGCGCCGATTCCAGGGACGCAGCGGTCAAAAAACACGATCGGAACCCCGAGACGGATGATGTGCTTGTAGAGATCGTCATCACCGACGCGCTGCGCAGTAGAAATCAGGATACCATCCACGCGCTTGGACTCCAGCGTGAGGAGGGCATCCTTCTCACGTTCCGCATCCTCAGCCGAATGCGTAAGGATCAGATGGTAGCGCGCGGTGTACGTCACCTCTTCAATGCCCCGTATCGCCTCAGGGAAGAATGAGTGCGTGATCTCCGGAACGACCACGCCGATGGTGTGCGTCTTGCGGAGAACGAGGCTCTTGGCGATATGATCCGGGCTGTAACCGAGTTGCTGTGCCGTCTCAAGCACCTTGCGCCGGGTCTCCTCATCGACGTTCGCGCGGTCGTTCATCACGCGCGAGACCGTCATCGTCGAGATCCCGAGCTTCTCGGCAACCTCCCTCGATGTCACTCGCCTGGAAACGCCTCCGGTCGATCTCTTTGAACCTCCAGTTGACTTCTTCATAACATCCTAGATCGGAAAACCTGCTATCAGTTGTTTGAACTTATTTGATGAGAACCATCGGTTTCGTCTCAACGTAATCCTTTGACTGTAGCCGATAGAAGTATACGCCGCTCGCGGCTGACTGCGCGTTCCAGTGGGCCTCGTACCGTCCCGGACGAAACGACCCTTCCGCGAGCGTTGCCACTTCCCTTCCCATCACGTCAAAGACCCTCAGAGAGACTTGACCTGGTTTGGGGAGATTGAACTGTATGGTCGTGATGGGATTGAAGGGATTTGGGAAATTCTGCTCCAGCGAATACGAAACGGGCCGATCAGCTCCCGTGCGATCATTCACGCCGACGACCGGCGTTACCTTTGCCAGCTCCACCGCGGCTTCGTAGTCCACGACATAATGCCACCAATTGTTCAAGACACCGTCGGTCACGCCCGCGTACCGTGGGAGGTGGTCGTACCACCAACGCAAGTATCCGAGATGCTCTTGGGTCTCAGCGAGCGGATCCGCCGGCGCATATCGCCACGTATCGGCATTGACCATGGAGCTTCGATCCAGCAGGTATGGATAGCGATACCAGTTCTCCGCAAAGGATTTGACGGCCACGGTGTTGTAGTAGTCGTAGTCGCTCGCTCCGTTGGGGGGGAAATGGATGTTGCCAACGTGAGCCTGCCCTGGCATACGCTTATCTATCCTTGTGAAGAGATCCCAGGGAGTAGGATGAGAAGATGTGTCATTCCAATTTCGTCCTTGCGCTTGGTAGTAGGCCTGTGAGATCGCACTTTCTGTCCGGTGGCCGAAGCTGTGGAAGGCTTGATCCACGCCGCGCTCGTAGTTCAGCCCCATCACCGACAGGAGCTTCGTCAGCGCGGTCCCGTCCTTGATGGGCGGCGAATTCCACCAGAAGGCATTCGGTCCCATCAATTGGGACTCATACATGCCGAGGTAAGGACCTGCAAAGACCCATACTTCATCAATCTGGCCGTTGTTTCGTTTCTCATCGCAGCGATGGGACTTCACAAATTCTCGATAGTCAAACGCGATCTTCCCCGCATTGTGAGCATCCTTCAGCGACTGCCAATTCGACTCGCTCAACAAAGCGTCATACTGTGTGGCTGTCATAAACTCGCCATAATAGCGTGTGAAGAGTGGCCCATCCGAAATGGTTTCGACAATCTGGAAATTGACAACACTGTCGGTGGCCTCACGGAAGAGAGCAACGAGCCTGTTCGACAGTTCCACCGGATCCCTCCACCCTTGTATCTCGTGGATCCGCCGGTACCCCTTGCTCGGTATCGCGGGATCCTGCAGAACAAGAGCAACTTTGATGTTCATCGGCTTCACCTTTTCCGATCGGAAGTCGGTCAGCACATCGACGGGGACGTGGCCGCTAAGCCCCCTCCCTGTGATGGAGGCGCTGACCGCTGTTGAACCGATAGCCGTTCCGGTGACCTTTCCATCTTCATCAACGGTCGCTATCCCCGTATTCGAGGAGCGCCAGACGATGTGATCAGCAAGGAAGTTCTCGTGCATCGCCCCTTGTTCATCCCGCAAAAGAACCCGCACCTTCAAGCTTGTTCCAGGCAGGAGTTTCACCGGTCTCGGCATCAAAAGAAGAGACGTGAACCTGACGCTCCGCTCGAGGGTCCACTCGCCGAGCAGGAAGACGGAATCTACGGGGTCGACTGCCAGCAAACGCACGATCCTCGCTGTTGTCTGAGTGAAGCTTGCGGAATCCCATGCGCTGGATGAGTACCGCCGGGGCTCCACGAGCCGTACGTAAGAGCCGGTTCTCGTATTCAAATCAGATATCGAGTTCGCCGCCTCGAACGACCACGATCCATTCGTGAAGAAGTACACCTTGGTTTTTTCAAACTGGATCGGTGTATCCCACTCGAGTGTAATCGCAAGCACGCTGTCCTGTCGAACAGACGTGAGGAACGTGAATGGATTGCCGTCGAAGGCTTTCAGCGTGTCGCTGGTGATCATGGGCGAGATGGTGGTACGTATGCTACCATTCTTGATCCCGCCTTCGATATCAATCGGCCGCACCTGAACAACTTGGGCGGAGAGCACTTGGGATAGAACGACCATTACCGAAACCACACATCCCCATCTTGACCTCATCTTCAATTCCTCCACAAATGAATATCACTCGACAAGCGCACGTCGCTATTGCACCACCGGAAACTGTGAGATCCTTAGTCTGGTGCATCCATACGGAATCAGAACAACCTCTTCAATCGGCTCACTCGACCGAACCGGGCTCCAGGGGATCGGGCCTGTGATACCTCCGTACAGTTCCCAACTCGGGATCCGCTTTGCTTTCACTTTGAGCTGCAGCGGCGCAGCGGCAACCGTCCACGGCTGCCGATCGACGCTGCCGCGGATCACCTGGAAACTCGTCGACGGATTCCTGCGGTCGTCGATCACCAACCCGTAGTTCCAGGGATCGCTGGAAGTAACTTCATACGTCGCGTAGCGCCCCTCTCCTTTGATTTTCTGCCACCGCTCCGTCATTTTCAGTGCATACACCAGCGGTCCCCGCTCAACGCCGACCGCCTCCTCGTGCCAGATGGAAAGCCGAATTTCCATCGGGAGCGTCAATTCGACCCTATCACCATCCTCCCACATCCGAGAGATGATCTGCATGGATCCGGCCTGCGGTCTGCTGTGCTCCTTGCCATTAACCAGCACAGTCGCCCCGCGACACCAGGATGGAATTCGCAAGTGCAGAGGGAACGCCGCGCTCTTCACCGCTTTGACAATGAAGGAGACCTTCTCATCGAACGGATAGTTCGTCTGCTCGACCACTGTCACTTCCACCCCATTCCCCACCTTCGCCTTGACCTCACAAGGGGCAAAGATCAGGGCAGCTAATCCATTGTCCTGCGTCGCCAACCAAAGGTGGGCCGTGAACTTGGGCCATCCCTGGTGATAGTTCGCCGTGCAGCAGCCGTAGCCTGTCTCCAGGCCAAAAAGAATGGCATCTTTGTACTGGACGTTGAAGTTGTGATAGCTCGTGTCACAGACGACCTGGTTGGGGAGTTGATAGTACTGGCGACCGGTGAAATCCGGCTTCGACTGCGTGGGGAGTGCATTGTACGCCACGCGCTCGAGGCGATCGGCATACTCCAGGTCCCCGGAAATCTTTAGGAGAGTCTCCAAGCTGAACATGTATTCAACAACGGTGCAGAACTCGGTGCCCTGAGTCGGATCGGTTCCGTGAAGCAGCTCATCGCCCGAGAACATCCCCTGCACCTGGCCGTGGATCCGCATCAGATCGGCGATGCCTTTCTTTACGGCACGCAGGTATCGCTCGTCCTTCGATTGTTGATACCACACGCCAGGCTGCTTCACGCCCATGCCGGTGTTCACGCCGTGCCAGTAACGCGGATAACCCGATTCGAGCATTCCCGTCCAATCTTCCGTCTGCTTGAAGACAAGCTCCGCGAGCTCAAGGAGGAACGGCTCACCGGTTCGATTGTAGAGCCAGTAGATGCTCGCGAGGTTTTCACCCCCGCGGTCCTTCGCCCAGTGAGTCCAATGTGCCAGCGGTTTCGTGGGCAGGTGCTGGACCTGATAACGGAAGTACTTCGTCATGAACTCCAGCACACGCTTGTCCCCAGTCGCTTCGTAGTACTGCTCCTTCACCTTCAGCATCACCATGTGCGGCCACCAATCCTCCTTGTTCTTCTCCTGCCACGCGAGGACTCGCTCCTCCGGTCTGAACGTTCTGTTCGGATCAGGAGTCGGACCGAAGTACCCGTCGTCACGTTGGC
The DNA here is from genome assembly GCA_016873755.1 of Ignavibacteria bacterium. Classification (GTDB taxonomy): domain Bacteria; phylum Bacteroidota; class Ignavibacteria; order UBA10030; family UBA10030; genus VGWB01. The sequence continues at coordinate 11,637 of VGWB01000035.1, forward strand.
TGCGAAGGCTCCACTCAACCCACTTCCTTGCTTTCTGGATGAGCGCGTTGTCTTTCAGCGTATAGGCTAGAGGTACAAGGCCATCGATCCAGTATGGGCCACGCTCCCAACTATCGCCCTTGCCGCCGAGCCATCCGTTCTCCGGGCCGACGTCCTTCCAGATTTCATCGAGGTGGCCCGTCATTCCCTCCGCCGAGAGACGAAGCTGTTCATGCAGCCATCCTGTCGGCGTGATGGAGCCGAGCGGAAGCTGAATATAGGGATTGAGAGCCAGCGGCTCTCTGTTGGAGATGTAGTGTGCATTCCTCGCTGTCGGTTGCTGAGCGAAAACGGCAGTTGACATCATCGCAACAATGATGAGTGTTGAGAGAATTGCTCTGAGCATAAGCGTTCCTTGTGTAGTAGTACCTTTTAAGAGGATGGTCGCTTCGCACGATGAGGTGAAACAAGGATCCATTCGCCGGTTAAGATGTTTAACCGTCGGTGAGGATGATCCGAGAGAACGAGTTCACCCATAGAGAGTGCTTATCCTTTGGGGCTAACGCTGTTTCGTGGCACTCAGTGTGAGGCTCTCCTCGATATCCAGAACTCTCGCGTAGAAGTTAAATCCACCGTAATTGTTCTCGATCTTCAAGAGAAGCTTGTTCCAGCCCGCCTTGAGTTCCAGCGGGACCCGGTCCTGGTCGGGCACGCTAATTCTCACCGTCAAAAGCCTGTGAATCTCTCTGTCGTTGAGGAAGACCTTCACGCCATCGTCCGTGCCGAGGAGCAACGGGACCACCTGATCGCGCGGTGAGTAAATGTATGTAAGCGCATACACGACCACCAACTCGTAGGGATCAAACTGGTAGAGGTCCACCCTCCCGTGAGGGGGCGTCTTCTGAAAGACCCATTTGACTGGCTTCCCGCCGACGCCAGGATATGGCTTCGCGAGATCGGTTTCTTTCTCGGGTGGATAAGCAGTGTCGAGTCCAAGGCGGTTTGAATTCTCATCTCGTGGATTCGGAAAAGGCCCGATGAGGTACCACTCCGGAATGAACGCGCGGTGCGGCTCAAGCACGAATGCATCAAGTCCCACGGCGTACCCGGCCGACTTGTCGTCCTTTCCAGCCACAACGAACTGCAAGGCGAGTTTCTTGTTTTTCGCCCGGAGATTTGAAAGCACGACTCTCCCACCCGGAAGGACCTCTCGACTGTATCCATTGATCTCCGCGACCTTCTTTCCATCATACATCGCGCTGACGGTACCGTACGCCGGACTCTGCGCAAAGTAGACCGAGACATCGTAACGATCCTCCACGGCGGGAAGCTCGAGGATGAATGAGTCTCCAGGCTTCTCAGCGGCTACGGTCAGTTGCTTCGCTCCACTCCATTCGGCGCCAAATGCAGACATGTCATCGATCCGGGCCCGCACACCGGTGCCGGTCGGTGTGAGCGATTCGGCCTCGATCGCTCCGTTGGGAACCACGACACGAAGCGGGATACGCATTCCGGCAGGCGGCATCTCCGGGAAGCGTTTGTGAGGCTCGCGTTGATACCAGTACGCCGTGCTGCTGTAGTCGGCAACCTCTTCGTTCCCGTGCCCGTGCTCGATGGTGAAGCGCAGGGACTGCTTGAACGGAATCACGTCGAGGATGTGAAAGCGATACGCGGCGATGCGGCCGAGCGAATCATCTTTCAGGATCAATCCATGGTAAGGAGCCGCGAACTCTCCGCGGTTGAAGTACCACCCGCTGGTGAAGTAGTCTTCCGTTCCAGTCCCATAGATGGAGGGGTAATTCTCACCATCCACGTACACCATCTCATCTCCCTCGAGAAACTGCAGGCCGCCGTGATAGCTCTGCATGCTCATATTCAGCCCCACGAAATGACCCTCTCCAGCGGCATCGAGGACGAGGTAGTTCTCTTTGGCTGTTGTCCGCACATCCCGCCTCCAGTTGGCATGGAAGCATGCGATGTCGGATTCCAGCGGATCGCTCAGTTTCTGGTAGTCGATCTGATAGTAGAAGGAATTGATCTCCTGACCTGTCTGGTTCACCACCTCTACGCGTGCCGACTTATGAAACGGCATCGGGAAGTAGCTGTAGTACCCGCCGCTTGACATCCCGACGAGAGGTGTGATATACTGCTTGTATTGAAATCCAGTGCCGAAGAAGTCACCAACCGGCACTTCCACCGACGGCTGTTCTTCGCCGTCCCAGTACATACGAAGCAGGATGCGTCGCAGGAAGTGCTTGTCCCGCGAGGCAATAGTGACCCAGATACGCGTAATCACACCGGGTCCCGGCATCTCGGCGAGGACTGCAGTTGCCCCGCTCGGGACAGAAATGAAGTCATTGTTTCCCCCGCTCCGGTCATGGCTGGAAATCTGTACGAGCTTGCTCTTCTTCAGGTACGGAAGGTGAGACGGCGAAAGGAGCTTGTCGAGCACCGATTGCGCAGTGAGCGCGGACGTCGTTCCGAGCATCACTGCGGAAAGAAACAACCATCTTGATCTCATGTCACACCTCTGACGAAATGTGAATGGAACCCCATCCAGCTACGGCTTCGCGTCCTTCACGCAACGGAACCCCACGGTTGCGTTGCGGTCGAATCCGGGAGAAACCATCAGCAGAATTTGCGGATTATCGGCAGGCTGAGGTCCACCCTTGACGTACCAGACGCTGGATGTTGGATTGTAGAACGAACCGCCGCGGATGATCCCGAAATAGTAGCTTCCGTTATCATAGATGTCGCCCGTAAGCTGCCAGACGTTGCCGATCATGTCCTCAACGCCAAACGGACTCCTGCCGTTCGGGAAGGCGTCCACGGGCGTGGTTCTCCCCAATCCGTTGTTGCATCGCGTTGAATCGAACTTGCTCCCCCACGGATACTTGCGTCCATCCGTTCCCTGAGCAGCATACTGCCATTCGATTTCTGTCGGCAGCCGTTTGCCCGCCCATCGGGCGTAGGCCTGTGCGTCCTCCAGGCTCACGTTGACAACCGGGTGTCTCTCCATGCCCTTCGGAGGACTTCCGCTAATCCAGTGCTTGAGGTAGTTACCGGTGTCCTTGGGAACGTAACGGGTCGCCCCAAGGAACTCCTTGTACTGTTGGTTGGTCACCGGATATCGATCCATATAAAACCGGCTTACGCCTACAGTCTTACCTGCGGAGTAGTCAGGGTATGGAATTGCTTCATTCGGACTCAGGAAGCTCCGAGCGGTGCTGAACTTGAATACGCCCGCGGGGATCTCCACCATTCCGGCAGGAGCTACTGAAGCCGGAGCCGTTCGCGTAACGCGGAAGATCAATCGCGGTGTTGCCAACGCAACGTTCACCACGCGCTCGTCGATGAGTTCGTGCTCGTCGAAGAGCTGAATGACAAACTTCTCTTCGTGCCGCGCCAGATGTTCACGGAGCGAGATCGTTCGGCTGCCTATCGGGAATTCCACCGATGGGCAACCATAGGATGGCATCCCGGCCCAGACGACAACCTTCGTGCCTGCACGCGCCTCGACATGGAGAGAATCCTGTTCGACGCTGACATTGAGCAAACGATGGAAGAGAGCGATGCAGTCGACATTTCCCTCGCGGCGCGTGCCTAGCCACGACCGGCTGAATCCATCGACGGTTGCCGGCACAAATGTCTCACCTCCAACGACTGCAGGAGCCAGCTCCTCATGGCTCCACAGGCTGACGTAATGTGTTCCCTCTGGAGCCGATGCTTTGAACAACGGGCCACTGAATCCTTCCGGCCTCAGGCTGTAGACGGTATAGATTGTCTTTCCGCCGGCGGGCCATTTGTTCACCCAGATGCTGTCGACGGTCGTGGGGATCAACGGAACCCAATCCTTTGCAAGGAAGGCGGAGGAGTTCTCGCGCAGGATCTTGGTTGTTCGACCGAGATAGCGGAACTCCTCATCGATCCAGTCGGGCCTGCCAGGGCGCATGATGTTCATCTCGACCCCGTATCCGTTGAAGAACGAGACTGCGGTCTCCCGATGAATTCGTCCTTCAGCGAGTTGGACGACGCGGAAGATTGCGAACTCCGGTTTGATGAGCTTGTTCAGGTTAAGCGGCGGAGGCATATAGATCGCATCGTGGACACGGCCGGCGACGATGCCCGGCATGTCTTTCGGGACTGCCATTCCTTCGCTGTACAGGATGATTCCTGGCTTCACGCGATCGGCCGCAGCCTGGAACTCCTTGCTCGATTCGCCCCACGTGTCGAGCACGACACCATCGGCATTGATGTCACGCAGAAGAGATTCCATTCCCTTGAGATGATCCTCCCGGCGTGTGCTCTCATCCCACGGGTTGTACGAAATGAAGTAGCGCCCACCCCGTTTGTGCATAAACTCTGCCTGACGGCGGAGTTCGGCCAATCCGCCCGGCAGATCCCGATACATGTCCCACTGGTTCCGTTGATCGACTCCCAGCCGAGGCCAGGTCGGCCAGATCATGTAGGCTTCATACCCGCCGAGCACCTTGTCCTGTTCCGCGATGAATTGATCGAACGTGTATTTCCCTTCGAATCGCTCATGGTACTTCTGATCCCAGCCGAATTGAAGAAGAAGGAGGTAGCTGTGCCGAATCCATTTCAGATCCTCGCGCTCGAACAAAGTATTGTCGAATGATTCCAAATCATAGAGCCAACGCTCCTGGAACATCAACCGCATACCGTCGCGCCAGTCACCCCGGTGTTCATCGACATAGAAGACGTACTGAACGGAGCCACCGGGTTCCAGAACGGTCCGGAAGCGACGGACATCAGCTTTGACGGCCTGGAGTCGTCGCGCAATCGCGACAAGGGACCGCGATTCATCGACGCGAACATCACAGAATCCAAGCTCCCACGCATTATCAGGAAGGACGACACCAATCGGCCCGACGCCCGGACGGAAGAGCTGCGATCTGCTGAGACGATGGATGAATGTCTGCGGGCCCGCAGAAATGATGTATACATGATCTTTGCTGACGCCGAAAGGAACGACATTCGAGATCTGCTGCTTCTCCTGGGAGCCGTTGGAGAACGTCACCACCACCTTCTTCCCTCGGCGAAACTCTCGATCGATCTTGACGGTACCACCAATGCCCGAACTGACGGACCACACGATGCTATCGGGCAATGCTTGAGCATGCGCGGCAATCGAGCTCACGACGGAATCGTTGAGCTCAAATGTGAAAAGCGGACAGTGTTGCTTGAGCATAACCCCGGTCCCATCATTCGTCTGATATCCCACCACACTGATGCCCTTGTGCGCAACCAACGTCAAAGTCTTGATCATCTGAGCGTTTGTTCCCGAAAAGATCAAGAAATCCAAGAGAATCGAGACTCCAATCACTGTCACCTTTCTCTGCATCGATGAATCCCTTTCTGATCTATTCTCCATCCTGCTAAGCCTGCCAAACTTTCCAAGTTCCAAAGCAATGGGCTCTTCGTCGCAAGGGAGCTCTGCTCCCGAGTCCTGAGCAAATTGCGTTCTATTCCTGCTTGGCAACGTCCATCATCATCCGAGCGATGAGTCCCGCCCAGATGTATGTTTTGTGGTATCCCGCCCACTGTTCGTCGGGACTGTAGAACTCCCAGAAGTTGTGATCCTTTTTTAACTGAGCGATCATATTCGCTGCAACTTTGTTCACCAGCTCATTTGCCACTTTTGTGTAACCATAGTCGAGGAGGCCACGCTGAATCAAGTAATTCCACTCTACCCAAAGCGGACCGTTCCAGTAGCCCTTCGGATTGTAGTACGGATCATCGGCTGAGAGCGACGGCACACCGTAGGGTCGCCAGAATTTTTTCGGATCGGTAAGTTTTTCGACCAGTCTTTTCGCACGGTGTTCATCGGCGACTCCAGCCCACATCGGCAGAAAGCCAATGATTTCCTCCCGTTTCAAGTCGTTCTTTTTTTTGTGAGTAAAGGTATGAGTCCGCTTATCGATGTGATAATAGAAGCCCGTTTCTTCATCCCACATCGAGTCGTTGATCTTGTGAATCCGTTCATTTTCCTCTTTCTGCCACCCCCCTGCTTCATATGTCAAACCAAGCTCCAAAGCCATCCCACGAAGCGCTTTCGCTTCCTGGACGAGCATGCAATTCAGATCGAGAGCCTCAAAGTTGCTCGGCCATCCCACCTTGTCCCACACCGCCACAAGACCATCGCGCACCGATTCGAGCACTGCGTGCGCTCCCCATTCACACAGGCCGTCAGCGTCGCTGTCACGGTTTTTCACGTAGTAATTGTAGAAGGACTTGCTGGATTGATACATCTCGCGAAGAAAATCCTTGTCTTTCGTAATCTTGTAAATCTCCCAGTTCTGCCACGCATACCACGGGGCAGAGGTTGTAAGTTGACCGTTGTGTGGAATCGTTTCGTCGAGGTAGGATCCGGTGCGGTAGTTGATGTAGCCGTCTCTGTGCTGTCGCTCCCGATAGACGCGTTGAGAGTTCATTGCCCCCGTCGCATCCATATATGCATATGCCAGCATCGTGAGACTCTCGTGAAAAACCTGACCGCCGTGCCCCCATCCCCATTGCGGCTCGCGGGAAAAGACATAGTAGTTGTAGCTGCATTTTCCTTCTGGCGGCAACATCACCTGTCTCATCAGCGTGAATGCACTCCAGTACATCATATCTTTGTCGGGATCATCGAAGCGGGGAACGGGGATCGTGCTGTACAGCTTCTCGTTCTGCTTTACATATCCATCGAGGTCTTCGCCCATGAGCGCGTGTGCCTCTGCAAGGAACTTCGCTTGATCTTCCTCCGGCCGATGAACTGCCCTGATAACGCTAAGTCGGCCAGCGGCACCCGGCTTAACATCAAACTTCTTCGTCACGGTAATCGTTTGTACGCTATCTATTGAGCCCGCACTCACTTGACCATCAAACTCTACCTTGACACTGGAATCGGCGGTCCCCTGTGAAAACACAAATAGATCAAAGACGGGATCCACGTACGGGATAGCGTGGCTCTTCACCCAATTATCAGGCGGTTCCCTGTGAGAGAAGGCGATCGCACAATCGTCTTTGCGATATTCGACTCGGTGAAATGGATTCTTATCGTTTTGCAGGAACGACACCACATCGAGCGTGGCACTCTCCGAACCCAGGTTGGTAATTACTACGTCCTGAATCGCAGCGCGCGAGCTGTGGACAAGGAATGTGACATCAACTCTGATATTCTCAAACGGAAAGTAGAAGTACTTCGCGATATCGGAATACGAGGTAGTTATCACCGGTTCCCTGAACATTTCGCTCAGCCTATGCACATAGCCCGGTCCTTTGCGAAATGCAAGACCCCATTGGCCCGCGTTGTCTGTCACAAAATCGGCTCCCCTTGTCGAGTCGTAGAACACGAAATGATACCCCTCGTCCAATGTGAATTCAGATCGCTCCATCGCTGCAGCATAGGTAGTGTAGAGGGGAGAATTCTTACCCGCCCAGAGATTTGACAGATAGGGTTTTGCTTCTTGCGCACGTGACATGAAAAGTGGTGTAAGAAACAGAAGAAACATACAAAAAGGAGCACGCTTCAACGTTTTTCTCCTCCGTAGTTGATAATGACAGAATTCAAGGGCCCCCAGCATGCGGTGACGAACGGCACTATCTCAAAAGCATCATCCTTTTCGTTTCAACGAAGCCGCCTGCCTGTAATCTGTACAGGTACACACCACTCGAGAGGTCTGATGCATCCCACGTCACTCGATGCTCGCCTGCGGATTTCTCCTCGCTCACCAGAACCGCCACTTCCCGGCCAAGGACATCAAATACCTTCAGGCTGACGAATCCAGAACTTGGAACTCGAAACTCAAGACTTGTCACTGGTTTTGCGCCAGAGGTTGATCCGGCTTTGGGGGAGAAGGGATTTGGATAGTTTTGTTTCAACTGATAGTCTGATGGAAAGCCCTGTTTGTGTTCCCCGATAACCGCGGTGGGGAGGTTCTGCAGATCAATCAGCATTCGAGCAACAATTCCGGTCCAGATGTAGGTTTTGTTCCACCCCGCCCGGTAATCATCAGGACTATACAGTTCCCAGAAACAGTGACCCGCTTTCAATTGGTGGATGACTGTGTCAAGAACCTTCTCAACCAACTGTCGAGCCTCGTTCACGTAGCCGTAGCGCAGCAGGCCTCTGAAGATAAGGTATTGCCATTGGACCCATATAGGTCCATTCCAGTACCCCATTGGATTGTAGTAACTATCCGATGCAGACAAGGTCGGCACGCCGAACCTGCGCCAGAATTTCGCCGGATCTGACAATTTCTGGAGCACCCTGTTTGCCTGCTCGTTGCTCGCAACACCTGCCCAGAGCGGCAAGAAGCCGATAATTTCCATTCGTTTTAAGTCATTGCTCGTGCGGAAACTGAAATCGTGATTGCTCTTGTCAACGTGATAGTAGAACTCGGTGAGGGGATCCCACATATATCTGTTGATCATCTCAGTTCGAGCCTTCGTCTCCTGCATCCAATGGACATAACCGGAGGAATCTCCAAGTGCCTCCGCCATTTCTGCTAGTGAACGAGATTCATTCACCAACATAACATTCAGATCTAGGCATTCGAAATTGCTCGGCCATCCGACTTGATCCCAGACCGCAACGTGACCGTCGCGCACAGATTCCAGCACAGCGTGGGCGCCCCATTCGCACAAGCCGTCTGCGTCGCTGTCCCGGTGCTTCACCAAATAGTCGTAGAACGATGTACTCGATGGATACATCTCACGCAGGAAATCCAAGTCCTTCGTAATCCTGTAGATCTCCCAGTTCTCCCAAGCATACCAGGGAGCAGAGGTTGTCAGTTGATCGTTGTAGGGAATTGTCTCATCAAGATACGGTCCAGTCCGGTAATTGACGTATCCGTCTTGACGCTGTCGTTCGAGATAGATTCGCTGGGAATTCATCGCGCTTGCCGCGTCCATATACGCGTACGCGAGCATTGAGAGACTCTCATGAAACACCTGACCGCCGTGTCCCCATCCCCACTGAGGCTCGCGAGAAAAAACATAGTAGTTGTAGCCGCACTTGCCTTCGGGCGGCAGCATGCATTGTTGAAGCAGCGAAAATGCGCTCCAATAGACCATTTCATAATCAGAATTGGAGAGGGTCACACGCGGAATTCGGCTGTACGCTTGCTCGTCCGCATCAACAAATTGCTGTATGTCGGTCGTGCGCAAGTCCCGGCATGCTGCAATGAGATCGTTCACATTGCTGCTAGCTTCTGAGACGCCGCGGATGATTCTTAGATATGCACTTTCTCCTGCCTGCAGTGAAAAGTTCTTCTGGAGCGCTGCTACTTTCATACCCCCGGATGGAATCGTACTGTACAGCGAGGCATTCAACACATCTGAAAGAAACTTCGCCGATCGGTGTCGAATATTTCCAACCTCGGCGGAGTGGCTGCTAAGCCTTCCGGAAGAATCACGGGCGACAACAACATATCCATATGTACTGTCGGGATTCAGTCCAATATCTAAATAGCCGGTGCTGGTGAGAGAGTCAGCGATACGATCATATCGCCCCGGGGTTGCGTCAGTCCGTCGATATACACTGTAGAAACAGCCCGATACGAAATCCCACCGAATTACTGCGCTAGCATTATTTTGGGAAAAATGAATACCAAAGTTGCGTGGGGTCGGTGGCAACGTTTTCCCGGTTACATGAATATCCGTCTGCACGCCTCCAGCGGCAGGCAAGGTGGGTATTGATCCGCTTCCTATGCCCTGCTGTTCCGTGGCGGCACACGTGAAAAAGACAACGAACGAATCTCCCTGGGCGATGGATGGATACCTGAAGTTGCCCAATTCACAACTCTGCCAACCGTCACCAGGAATATTGGGACTGGGGACCCCCCATTTGGGAGCTTCTTCTGTGAGGATTTCAGCATCGGTTCCATTATGCAGCACAAATTGCTGTGCTCGAGGTGGCACATGAATACAGAGGGAGCTATCTGCGTGGTAAACCTTTCCCCGCTCGACGCAATAATCGGCTGCGGTTTTTCGTAGTGAGGAGTGGGATTCACTTTGGGTTGGCGTGCCCAACTCTGAATAAACGCCATAGGCATCGACCGGGGAATCGATGATATAGACGTTCAAGAGATCTTCCTGATATGGAACGCCGTGATCAATGGTCCAACCGTCCGGCCGCTCTTTATGCCGGAAGATCAATCCATCATACTCAGATATGAGACCAACATCGCTAATGACGTCGTTCCTGTGGTGGAGGAATGGATAGACGCTTATCTGAACACCGCTCGTGCCGTCATTCGTTATGGTGATAGCCTCAATGGCAATGCGTGAACTGTACACCAGAAAGAAAATCTCAACGCTGATATTTTCAAAGGGATAGAAGCGGTACTTCACCAGGTCACTGTACGACGTTGTAATCACCGGTGCGCTATGAAACTGATTCAGCAGGAAGCGAAAACTCCCGTTCAGCTTGAATCCGAGGCAAAGGTCACCTCCCGTGTCGGTCTCAAAATTCAACCCCTTGACATCATCGTACCAGACGAATTGGTAACCCTCATCGACGATGAATCCTGACCGGCTCAGCGCAGCCGCGTAGGTTGTGTACAGCGGATTATCTTTGGTTGCTGTAAGCTTGGAGAGAAACGGTTTCTCTCCCTGTGCTCGCAGGGAGAAGAAGAATGCAATCTGTAGAAAGATCAAGCAGGAATATTTCATTAGAGTTCTTGCCTGTCTGATGCAGAGTTCCCCTATCTCAAGAGCATCATCCTTTTCGTTTCAACGAAGCTTCCTGCCTGTAGTCTGTACAGGTACACACCACTCGCGAAGTTTGATGCATCCCACGTCACCCGATACTGGCCTGCGGATTTCTCCTCGCTCACGAGAACCGCCACTTCCCGGCCAAGGATATCGAATATCTTGAGACTGACGAACCCAGAACTTGGAACTCGAAACTCAAAACTTGTCTCGGAGTTTCCGCCAGAGGCGGATCCGCCTTTGGCGGAGAAGGGATTGGGATAGTTCTGCCCAAGTGAAAACGTCGAGACGGATCTTTCTGCCGGTTTCGGTTGATCCGCGCTCACGAGTGTGCCAACAACAAAATTGAGAAGGCCGTAGCGGTCGAATGTAGATGCCCAAAACTCCGCAACATTCTTCACGCTGGAATACGTGATATTCAATCCGATCTTGCTTCCGGCCGCCAAGGTCAAGCCGGCATGATCGCTTTTTGGAATCGCCAGTTCAACTTGAGTCGTAGGGAAACTGAAATTGACTTTCAGAATCACTGAGGCGGGATCGATCACCCGTCGATCAAATCGTTGTTGATAGGCCGTTTCGTCATCCCACATTCCACCAAATTGGTTCAGTGTCCCAGCATAGGCTTGAACCTCGGGGCTTGCGTCCCACGATCGAAACTCGGTGAATCGTCCTTGTGATGGGTTGATCGACAGAATCGTATTCCCGCTCCCCCACCACCATCCGTCCCCCTGAAAATCAAACTGGAGCTGGGGAAGTCCAATATTGCTCAGGCTAATGGCGACGTACAGATAATTGTCATCGTGATTAAGGTAAAGTTTCGGATCATACCCAGCAGGGGAAAAACTCACAGTGTCACTCGCCAGATGCCAGCCGTTCTCGATGACACCGTCCAGCGTCGGAGTAAAAACTGGAATAACAGTGTTCACAGGATAACGCGGGTAGGGATCAT
>VGWB01000036.1 GCA_016873755.1 Ignavibacteria bacterium
GATCTGTTTGCCGGGGGGGGCCGAAATCCTGACTTGGTTCCCGCTCTGCTCCAGGACGGCGGAGCGCCTGTGGCTGGCGCTTTGAAGCAGATGGATCAGGAAGTCTGGAGGCGTTTCGAGCAAGAATTCCTCGAAATCGAATAGGCGGGGCAAGCACATGATCAAATCGAAAGCGATGCTCATCGACCTGACCTTGTGCGTTGGATGCAATGCATGTCAGGAAGCCTGCAAGACGGCCAACGGGCTAGCTGAAGGAGAGGAAAAGAGACTTTCAGCCACTGCGTATACGGCATTGGAAGAGCACGATGGAGTCTACGTTCGGAGGATGTGCCAGCATTGTGTTGAGCCGACGTGCGTCTCCGTCTGCCCAGTCGGCGCGTTCGTGAAAACGGAGGAAGGGCCGGTACTCTATGATGAGGAAAAGTGTATTGGATGCCGATATTGCATGCAGGCGTGCCCGTTCCAGGTACCCCGGTATGAATGGAGAAGCACCTTCCCGCGTGTTCGCAAGTGCGTCTTTTGCGACAGCCGGATCACGCAAGGGCTGCAACCGGCGTGCGCTGAGGCGTGCCCCGCCGGCGCAACGAAATTCGGTGATCGGGATGATCTGATACAGGAAGCGCTTGATCGGATGAAAGCAGACCCCGGAAAATACGTAAGCCGGATCTATGGGCGGCACGAGGTAGGTGGCACATCGATTCTCTATATCACCAGTGTTCCGTTCGAGCAACTCGGATTCAAGGCTGACCTGCAGACGACAGCCTTACCTGATTTGACCTGGAACGCACTTTCGAAGATCCCTGGCGTCGTGTCGGTCGGTGGTGTCCTTCTCTACGGTATCTGGTGGATCACGAATCGCCGCGCGGAGGTGCAGCGATATGAACAGGAGCTAAAGGAAGGCAATCGATCACCTGATCAAGGCGCGATCTCGTAACCGATGTCAGGACTGGTGATACCTATGAAGCGACTACTCTCAAAATTGACATTCTGGAAGGTTGTTGCTGGTCTTGTCCTGATCTCCGGTGCGTGCTCGGCGGCTGTTCGATATCTGGGCGGACTCGGGGCAGCCACGAATCTGACCGACGAGTTCCCGTGGGGTTTGTGGATTGGCTTTGATGTGTTATGCGGTGTTGGGTTAGCGGCCGGCGGATTTACGCTTGCAGGCATTGTGTACATCTTCAACGTCAAGCGCTTTGAACCAATCATCCGGCCGACGATCCTAACAGCCTTTCTGGGGTATCTGCTTGTCATCCTTGCGTTGATGTTCGATCTTGGGCGTCCGCTGCAGATATGGCATGCCATCATCATGTGGAACCCGCGATCGGTGATGTTCGAGGTCGCTTGGTGTGTGATGTTATACACGACAGTGCTCGCATTGGAGTTCTCCCCCGTGGTGATGGAGAAGCTCAAGATGACGAGAACGATGAAGGTGATAAAGAAGATCACGATTCCACTCATTATCGCTGGTGTGCTTCTCTCGACGCTTCATCAATCTTCGCTCGGATCCCTGTACCTTATTATTCCAGAGAAGCTCTACGGCTTATGGTATTCGCCGTACCTCCCTGTATTCTTTTTTGTCTCTGCTATCAGCGTCGGATGTGCGATGGTCATCTTCGAGTCTTTGCTGAGCTCTCACGCATTCAACAGGGGCCTAGAGCTTGATCTTCTGTCGGAAATCGGGAAGGTGGCAGTGGTGGGGCTCGCCGTGTATCTGACGATGAAGGTTGTCGATCTCGCTGACCGTCACGCATTGTCTCTGTTGTGGCTTCCGCGGATGGAAACATATCTCTATTGGCTTGAAATGGTAGTCGGCGTGATCGCGCCGCTTCTCTTGCTCTCAAGAAGGCGCGTTCGGGAAAGCCGCAACGGCCTCTTTCTGTCTGCCGTTATGGTGATCGTGGGATTCGTCCTGAATAGGATGAACGTCAGCATCACCGGGTTGGAGGCGTGGGCGGGTGCCAGCTATTTCCCAAGCTGGATGGAGATCAGCGTCACGGTCTCAATTGTTGCGGCAGGTTTTGTGCTTTTCGCTTATGGCGCGAAGTACCTTCCCCTCTTCAAACAACATCCGAAGACGGTGTCGATTGCTCCATCTGAAGCAGAATGGTTACAAGATCTAAAGACCGTTTCCCAACCCAGTTAGGAGGTTCGCTGCAATGGGTGACTTTGGTGAACACAGAAGCTATCCGCTCATACCACCGGGTGAACTTCGGTGCATCTGGATGACCGCAGGCATCTTGTCGTACCAGCTCTGCGACCGTGAGTACGACTGTGAGCATTGCCCCCTCGATGATGCGTTGCGCATGCGATTCACGGCCAGGACTGCGGTGCGGGAGCACGAGGCTGTTGCGCGCCGAGAAGGCGAGCGCAGACGCGATCTGCATACTGGATATCAGTACGGCCGAAAGCACACATGGGTGCAGATGTCCGGTTACACTTCGGCGCGGGTAGGTATCGAGCCGGGCTTGGCTTTCGTCTTGCTCTCCCCCAAGGCGGTCGTTCTTCCGTCGATCCGTGAGCACGTATTTCAAGGACGGGCCTGTGCATGGATTGTGACGGACGGTGGAACGTTTCCCGTCCTTGCCCCTCTGGATGGTCAGGTCAGCTCTGCTAACGCAAAGGTTGCTGAGAATCCACACACGATCAGGCAATCTCCGCTCGATGAGGGATGGCTTTTTACACTCTCCACAGATCGGGAAAGCGTTGAGCGCGGGGGGCTACTCGATGTTATCGGGGCGGCGAAGTCGTATGCAGTCGATGAATCACGATTTCAGGCGCTCCTCGCGGCTGAGCTTTCCAAGGGAGCAGAGGCGGGTCTGACTATTGCAGACGGTGGGCAGATGCTCAAAAGTGTGTCAGACATGGTCGGACCGAAGAAGTACTTTCGACTTGTCCGTGAGGCGTTCGGCTGATGTTGTGCAGGTTGTCGCTTAGGCCGCGACTGCAGCGAACACTATCGGGACACGTTCTCAGTTGTGGCAAAGGGCGCAAGCAAGCTTCTCAAATTTGCATTCCCGAAAATGGCAGTTGAGGCAATCGCGTCGTATTTGCACGTGGTTTTGTGGCATAGTTTCTGCCGTACGCTGGCGGGCGGGCCGCTATCATGCGCTGGTACGAAACCCTCAGAGGCCGACTCCTTGTCGGCTCACTTCTCCTCCTCGTAGTCCTCTTCGGGATCTACTCCTATATCTCCATTCTTTTTTTTACCGACCAGATGATGGCGCAGGTTCTTGAGAGCGCCAATCGGGTAAGCGATTTCATCAAGAGCTCCACGCACTATAGCATGTTGCTGAATCGCAAAGAGGACGTCTACCAGATCATCAACACGATTGGGAAGCAGGCGGGAATCGAGGGCATCAGGATCTACAACAAGCGAGGGATGATCACATTTTCAACTGTGCCGTCTGAAAAGGGCTCGGTCGTTGACCTGAAGGCCGAAGCTTGCTTTGGCTGTCATGACCAGGTGCACCCGTTGGAGTCCGTGCCAATAGGAAGTCGAACGCGAATCTATACTGGTCCAGGTGGTCGGCGGCTCCTCGGGCTCATCAATCCAATTCGGAACGAGCCGACCTGCACCAATGCTGGCTGCCATACGCACCCGGAACAAAGGACGGTGCTGGGCGTGCTCGATGTACGCATGTCGCTTGAGAGAATCGACGCAGGTATCTCGAGAGCGCAATGGCAGCTTGTCATCGTTGGTCTCGCTTTCATTGTACTTCTCGGTCTAGGTTCCACCGCCTTCCTTTCATACACCGTGGTGCGTCCGGTACGCCGGCTCATGAAAGGTACTCAGGCAATTTCATCGAGAAATCTTGACTACCAGATTTCGATCGGACCGGAAGACGAGATCGGGCAGCTCGCCAGGTCTTTCAACAGTATGGTGGATTCCTTGCGTCGTGCCGAGCATGAAAATCGCGAGTGGGCCAGTACACTTGAGCAGCGTGTGAAAGAGAAGACCGAGGAGCTCAAGAAGATTCATCAGCAGATACTGCAAATCGAAAAGATGGCGTCGCTGGGGAAACTCTCGGCGACGGTCGCACACGAGCTCAACAATCCTCTCGAAGGCATACTGACGTACGCCAAGCTCATTGGCAGGCGTCTGCGCAAGCTGCCCTCGGTCAGCGACGACCTTCAGCAAACCATCGACGACATCGAGCTCGTCCGGCGGGAAACAGAGCGATGCGGAACGATTGTCAAGAACCTGTTGCTTTTTTCGAAGAAGCAGGTCGGAGAATTCGTGCTCGTGCCGGTCCGGCAGGTTGTAGAGAGGGCTCAGCAGCTCGTGCAACATCACTTTGAGATATCCGACGTACGCTTCGAAGCGGTTCTCCCGGACGTAGAGGTTCAATTGCTCTGCGACGAGAATCAGATTGAGCAGGCGCTCGTCGCACTGTTTGTCAATGCCGTTGAGGCCATGCCCGACGGTGGAAAGCTGCGTGTCACGGTCACGCGAGCCGGCGCCGATGGAGAAATGGCCATCGAGGTAGCGGATACCGGGATTGGAATCGCGGCTGAGGATCTTGACCACGTGTTCGAGCCGTTCTACTCGACGAAGAAAAATGAGCAGGGGGTAGGTCTTGGCCTCTCCGTTGTCTACGGTATCGTCGAACGTCACGGCGGACAAATATCGGTCGACTCTGCTCCGGGAAAAGGTACGCGTTTCCTCATGAGATTTCCAGGCACCGGTTCGAGGGCACAGAGCGGCGAGTATTCCCCTCCCAATTCGGTCTCGCGGAGTTTGGGACAATAGACAACATTCAGCACACGAGGATACCTATGAATTCCGTGCCTTCAATTCTAGTGGTCGACGATGAACAGATCGTGCGCGATTCCTTCTCGAAGTGGTTCCGTGAGGACGGGTTGAAGGTGTCGGCGGCGGCCAACGCCGCAGAGGCACTGCAACAGCTGCAGGCCCAGAAATGGGATATCATACTGCTCGATATCAAGATGCCCGGCATGGACGGCATGGAGTTGCAGGGACGCATCAAGGAAATTGACCCGAACGCGACGATCATCTTCATTACCGCACACGCCACCGTGGACACGGCGGTGAAAGCGCTGAAGGAGGGCGCATTTGACTATGTGACGAAGCCGGTTGATCCGGACTATCTCTCCCATCTTGTGACGAACGCAATCAAGCAGCGCACGCTGACCACGGAAAACCTGAAGCTGAAAGAGCGAATCTCCGAGTTCTGCAGGGTGGACGACATAATCGGGGAATCACCACAGATGCAGAAAGTGTTTGAGTTGATACAGACAGTCGCAAAAACAGACACCACCGTGATGATCCGAGGCGAAAGCGGAACTGGTAAGGAACTCATCGCGCGGGCGATACACAGCAACAGCAACCGACGATACTTTCCGATCGTCGCGGTCAACTGTGGAGCGCTGCCGGAAGGTATTCTGGAAAGCGAGCTGTTCGGTCACGAACGAGGAGCTTTCACGGGTGCGCAGTACCGTCGCAAGGGGAAGCTGGAGCTAGCGGATGGAGGAACGCTCTTTCTTGATGAAGTTGGCAACATCGATATGAAGACGCAGATGGATCTCCTTCGGGCTATCGAAACCAAGCAGTTCACGCGCGTCGGCGGTAACGATAACATCAAGGTAGATTTCCGGGTGATCTGCGCAACGAACACGGATCTGGAAAAAGCCGTCTCAGACGGCACATTTCGGGAGGATCTATACTATCGGGTCAATGTCTTCACCATCTTCATCCCTCCGATTCGTGAGCGCAAGGGAGATATTCCCGTTCTGGCTAACTACTTCGTCCATAAATATGCTCGCGCCATAGGAAAACCGATCACCTCCCTCTTGCCCGAAGCGATGGATACGTTGGTCCGGTACAATTGGCCCGGAAACGTGCGGGAACTGGAGAATGCCATTGAGCGCGCGATGGTAGTGGGCAAGCCCCCGGCAATCCGGCCAGAGGATCTGCCGTATCAGCTAACAGAGAAAAACCACATACTGCCGACGGGCTCCCTTGCCGCCGTTGAAAAAGCCCATATCGCATCCATTCTCGAACAGAACAAGTGGAACATCTCTCGGTCCGCTGAGATCCTCCAGATCGACCGCGTCACGTTGTACAACAAAATCGAAAAATATGGTCTGAGGAAACCAAGCGCGGGATGACCGGACGAACGTGGCTTCTGCCATTCATATCCTGAACGGCTCGCCAATTGGAAACGGGCCACTGCAGGAGCTATCACGAAATGTGGGGAAGGTCTTCGGAGTTCGGACCTATGTGACTTCCGCGCGCCTGAACCTAGATCTCGCGTACGATCCCTCACGCCGCCAGTTCAATTCTACTGCACTCCTGGTACAGCTGCTCAATTCATTTCCGGGCTCGGAAGAAAAGAAAATCGCGCTCGTTGGAGTGGATCTTTACATCCCGGTCTTGACCTTTGTTTTTGGCGAAGCCCAACTGGATGGAATGGCTGCTATCGTCTCGACACACCGCCTGTCCAATGAGTACTACGGACTGCAACGCAACGACGGCCTGATGTTCCAGCGGCTGGAGAAGGAGATTGTGCACGAGGCAGGCCATACGTTCGGGCTTTATCACTGTCGCCACTTTGAATGCGCCATGCGATCTTCCACCTATGTTGAGGAAATTGACCTGAAGCGAAGTTCGCTCTGCGAAGCCTGCAGTGCCAGATTGGACGAAATCCGTTGAAAAACTCTACAGTGTTCTTGGTGGAAACGGGAAAGCGTGGGGACACGATTCCCGGTTTTGACAATGAGAAAGACGTATATGATGCTAGATGGCTCAGGAGAGGCGGATGAAGAGGAACAACAAGATGGCATATTAGTTGTAAAAAGGAACTTCATACAACGAGTGCGTTAGCAGCAATTCTCATCCGGACTTCCCTTCTCAAAAACGTCGAGGACGATTCAATGATTCGAGGCACGGTCGTTATTGCGGAAGACATCTGCAAAGGGTGCGAGCTTTGCATAGAAGCGTGTCCTCAAGAGAGTCTCGGACTCTCCGACAAGATCAATCTCAAAGGCTATCGCTACGCGGTTTTGGTCAAGGACAATTGCACAGGATGCGTCAACTGTGCTCTGGTCTGTCCGGATGCGGCGATAATTGTGTATCGTCAAAAGAAGCCGACGAAAACTGCGGGACCACAAGTTGAGGTTCCGATCTAGGTCGATCCGGCTGCTGATGATTGAATGTAGATATCAGAAAGAAACAGAGTAATATGGAAGAAAAAGCCGAAGTTCGTTTGATGAAGGGTAACGAAGCACTTGCGGAAGCTGCCTTCCGGGCAGGGATGCACGCTTACTTTGGTTACCCCATCACGCCGCAGTCGGAGGTCATCGAATATCTGATGGCTGAACAGCCAAGCCACCCCGAATGCGTGATCCTCCAGGCAGAGAGTGAGCTTGCGGCCATCAACATGATCTATGGTGCTTCTGGCGCGGGTGCACGAGTTATGATTACGTCGTCCGGTCCCGGCATCAGCTTGATGCAGGAGGGGATATCCTACATGTCTTCCGCCCAGCTCCCTTGTCTCATTGCGAACATCCAGCGCGGAGGACCGGGCCTCGGCACAATCCAGCCGTCACAGGGTGACTACTTCCAGGCTGTGAAGGGTGGGGGACATGGAGATTACCACCTCATCGTACTGGCTCCGGCCTCGGTACAGGAGATGGCCGATTTCGTCTTCGAGGGTTTTCGACTTGCTGAGAAGTACAGGAATCCGGCGATGATCCTCACGGACGGCGCCTTGGGGCAGATGATGGAGAAGGTCGTACTCCCCCCGAAGGGATCCCTCCCGTATCCCGAGAAGCCGTGGGCGACGACGGGCAAGACGAAGGATCGCGAGCGCAACATTATCACGTCTCTGTTCATTCAGCCCGAGAAGATGGAGCAAATCAACTTGGGGCTTCAGGCGAAGTACCGTCAGATTGAGAAGGAGGAGGTTCGTTACGAGACCATCGCCGTCGATGACGCGGAGATCCTTCTCGTCGCTTTTGGCCTGACGTCCAGGATCTGCCAGAAAACGCAACAGCTCGCGCGGGAGCGTGGAATGCGCGTAGGATTGCTACGACCCATCACGCTCTATCCGTTCCCTGTCGAGCCGATTGCCGCCCTCGCTGCCAAAGTCGACGCCGTTCTGGTTGTCGAGATGAATGCCGGGCAGATGGTCGAAGATGTGCGCTTAGCTGTGGAAGGAAAATGTCCTGTGCAGTTCAAGGGAAGGATGGGCGGGATGATTCCCTCTCCCGAAGAAGTGCTTCAGGCGGTGGAAACGATTGCGGAAAAACAACACGCTGAACTCTGAGAGGTGTCTCGATGGATATTCCGCCACTCACTAACGGCTACGAGATTGTCTACAAGAAGCCGCAGACACTCACAGACACCCCCATGCACTATTGTCCCGGATGCGGGCACGGTGTAGCCCATAGAGTACTCATGGAGGTGGTGGAGGAAATGGGCATTCAAGATAGAACTATCGGGGTTGCGCCGGTGGGATGTTCGGTGTTCGCGTATGACTACATGAACATCGACATGCAGGAAGCTCCTCACGGGAGAGCCTCGGCGGTCGCCTCCGGTATCAAGAGGGTGCTTCCCGATCGATACGTTTTCTCGTATCAGGGCGACGGGGATCTTGCGGCCATCGGGACGGGTGAAACCATCCATGTGGTCAACCGCGGAGAAAACATCCTGATGGTCTTCATCAACAACGGTGTCTATGGCATGACTGGCGGCCAAATGGCCCCAACCACGCTTCTGGGGATGAAGACGACGACGACCCCCTATGGACGGGAAGTCAAGACGGCGGGACATCCGCTCAGGATCACCAACCTTGTGGCACAGCTCCCGGGCGCGTGCTACGTGACGCGGCAAGCCGTCCACACGCCGACGACGGTGCGAAAGCTGAAGAAGGCGTTCCGCGCCGCGCTTGAGTATCAACAGAAACAGCAGGGAACGTGTTTCGTCGAGGTGGTCTCGAACTGCCCGTCAAGCTGGAAGATGACTCCCGCGGAGGCGAACAAGTGGCTCGAAGAAAACATGTTTCCCTTCTACCCACTGGGCGATTTGAAGCTTCCGGCACAATCGAACTAGAGAAGGGACATCACGATGATCACGTCTCAGGAGATCGTTATCGCCGGCTTTGGTGGTCAGGGGGTGCTTTCGATGGGGCAGTTGCTGGCTTATGCTGCGATGCTCGAGGGAAAGGAAGTGAGCTGGATGCCGTCGTACGGCCCCGAGATGCGCGGTGGTACGGCGAACTGCATTGTCATCGTATCAGATTCCCGTATTAGCTCGCCCATTCTCTCGAAGTTCGATTCTGCAATCGTTTTGAACCAACCTTCGCTCGACAAGTTTGTCAACAGTGTCAGACCGGGCGGCCTCTTGCTGTACGAGCGATCGAGCATCATTAGCCCACCGACGCGAACAGATATCGAGATAGTCCACGTTGCGGCCATCGAGGAAGCGCACAGACTCACAAGCAAGCAGGTGGCAAATGTCGTGCTCCTGGGTGCCTTCCTGGAACGTCGTCCGATCGTCGATCCGAAGAATGTCATAAGCGCGCTGAAGGAGGTATTGCCGTCGCATCGTCAGCATCTGCTGCCGATAAATGAACAGGCACTTGTGAGGGGGAGAGAGCTCGCCTTGGAGGCGCTTTCCGAGTCCGTTTCACGCTGACCCCAAGGAACATACCGGTCCACTGTCATTATCGAGGCGTTCCGTGCAGAAGAAGAAAGGGCAGGAAATGAACGAAGACAATGTGAAGTGCGCACACGCGTGCCGCAACACATGTGCCATGCTGAGCCAGGCGTTGCGGGAAGAGACAGACATGGTTCGCTTCTACGAGGTGCTGAAGGCCGAGTGTGACTACCCCGACGTCCACAGCATGCTGCAGGAGCTGATCGAAGCGCGAAGCCGTTCGGTTCTGATGATTAATCAGAAGCTCAACGAACTGCGGGCACGGGCTGAAATCCTTGATGGTGTGATCTCGAGTTTCGATTCGGAAGGTGGATCACATTGACACGGGTCGGCTCGCACGATCTCGATCTGCGGCGTTCAGCGTTCTGCTCGGCGATCCATCGAAGGTCGCTGCCTGATGAGTGCGCCGCAGGGCGGCAATCGATCCTGCCAGTAGGCCCCCAATCCAGAGTGATGACTCCTACGTACAAGCCATGAGTGTTCTGTTCAGTCGGCAGTGTGAATACGCTTTGCAGGCGACGATGTATCTTGCCCTCAAGCCCGAGGGGAAGATGACATCGATCCGAGAGCTGACGAGAAGGATCAACATCCCCTATCATTTTCTGGCGAAAATCCTGCAGGACCTTGCCTACAAGGGGCTTCTGATCTCACAGAAAGGTCCGAGCGGCGGATTCGCACTGAGTCGGCCGGCAAAGGACATCACTCTCTTGCAGATCGTTGAGGCGATAGACGGTGCAGATATCACGTCGAGGTGTGTTCTCGGATTTCCGGAATGCGGAGGGAAGAACCCGTGCGCCGTCCACGACAAGTGGGCGGAGGTTCGCAGCGAGATCCAGGCGATGCTCGTCGGCAAGAGCATTGCGCAACTGGCGAGGGAAATGAGGAAGCCCGAGTACAAGACCGGGCTTTGACCCCTGTCGTTGCCCGACACCGCAACACCCAGGCAAAAACCCCCGCACGGCGGGGGTTTTTTGGTGTCCTGCGTGATCTAGGGGATGTGTCTCGCGCGGCTCTGGGGCAGCGTTCCTTATCCTGCTCTCATTCTCTCGAGGAGCCGCTTTCGTGTGTAGGCGATGAGCCCTCCGGCGTCCACGATCGCTTGCCGCGCTTTCGGCAAGGGTTCAATGCGAAACCGCTTGCCGGTTGTCGCGTTGATGACTTCCTCCCCGCCTATTTCCAACTCGTCTCCCTCCGCTGCCTCAATGCCCGTGGCAGCGACCGTTCGCAAGCCGAGATTGATGCTGTTCTGCAGGAAGATTCTCGCGAAGCTCTCCGCGACGATGATCAGGTCGTGCCCTTTCAGGGTTGATACTGCCTGTTCCCGTGAGGAGCCGCAGCCGAAGTTTTTCCCCCCGACGATGATGCTGCCAGCGGGGATCTGCTTTGCCTTCAGTTTCGCGTTGAACTCGGCGTGATCTGCAAAAGCGAATTGTGGCGTTTCGGTGGGCAAGACCGTAGCCATGTATCGTCCCGGATAAATGACATCTGTCGAAATGTCGTCGCCGAGTTTGAGCACTACGCTTGCCATGTTAGCGCACTCCTTTCCGGGGGTTAGTGATCACGCCCGTGATCGCAGAAGCTGCCGCAACTGCCGGGGAGCAAAGATACACTTCGGACTTCGGATTCCCCATTCTTCCCTTGAAATTACGGTTCGTTGTCGAGAGCGCAACCTCGCCGTCTCCGAGGGCCCCTTCGTGGACTCCGAGACACGGGCCGCAGCCTGGATTCATGACGACCGCCCCAGCCTTCATGAATGTGCCGATGTATCCCTTGGCCAACGCTTGGGCATAGATCCGTCCGGAAGCAGGGAAGACCAACATGCGCGTTTTCTGTGCCACCTTCTTTCCTTTCAGTATCGTCGCGGCGATCTCCAAGTCATCAAGGCGGCCATTTGTGCACGAGCCAATCACAACCTGATTGATTTTGGTACCTATTACTGATGCAACCGGCTTGACGTTATCCACGGTGTGCGGGCACGCAACCTGGGGCTCCAGCTTTGATACGTCGATCTTCATCACCTGTTCGTAGACTGCATCGCGGTCGGGTGCAGCCAGCTCGATCTCTCCCTTGATGCCCGCTTCCTTGCGGAGGTAGCGGATGGTTTCCCTGTCTGCCGGCACGATGCCAGCCGTAGCCCCTGCCTCCACCGACATATTGCAGATCACGAGGCGTCCCGACGTCGACATCGCCCGGACAGTAGAGCCGTGGAATTCAAGCACCTTGAAATTTGCCCCCTGTGCGGAAATCTTCCCGATCAGGTGCAGAATAAGGTCCTTCGGACCGACGAATTTCCTGAACCTGCCCTTCACCACTACCTTGATGGTCGGAGGGACCTCGACGTTGAGCGCTGTTCCAAGGACCCAGACACTTGCCATCTCTGTCGCTCCGATGCCGAAGGCGAACGCACTGAGCGCGCCATGGCTCGTCGTGTGGGAATCCGTACCCGCAACGACGTTCCCTGGCCGGACATATCCGCTCTCCGGCAGGATCTGGTGGCAAATCCCTCCGACATCCCCGCGGATATCGTGGAATCGGTCAATACCGTTACTGGCCACGAACTCGCGCACCTTCTTCTGGTTCGAAGCAGTTTTCGGTGATTCGGCGGGGACGCGATGATCGAAGATGATGGTCACCTTGGAGGGATCCCAGATCTTCGGCTTCACACCGGTCCCTTGGAATACCTCAAGGAATTGGTTGATGACGAGCGCCGCGTTCTCATGCGACATCGCCAGATCGACTTTCGGCTCCACGACATCACCCGCTTTGACCGAGGCGAGTCCGGATGCGCGGGCGAGGATCTTTTCAGCTACGGTCATACCCATGAGTTTGCCCTTGTCAAATGATCTTTGCCTCTCGGTATCGTTGGATTTCTTCCTGGGAATATCCTGAACCTTTCAGGATCGCTTCCGTGTGCTCACCAAGCGTCGGCGGCGGGGTCTCGACGCTTCCCGGCGACTTCGAAAATTTGGCCGTGAGGTTGAAGAGCTTCAGCTCCCCAATTCCCATTGCCTGCACCGTTCCAAATGTTTGGCGATGCTTGATCTGATCCTGGGTGACCGCCGCTCCGAGAGTCAAGATTGCCCCGGAAGGGACATCGTTCCTGTTCAGTTCATCGACCCAATGACCCGTATCGCGTTCCACCAGCTTCTGCTCCAGAAGGGGGGTCAGTTCTTTCCGGTACTTCTTGCGCGTGTCGCGCTCCTGAAATCGTGGATCCGTCTTCAGCTCAGGTACTCCAAGGACGTCAGCAACAGCTTCCCATTGCTCTTGCTTGTTCGCTGCGATATTGATGAATCCGTCCTTTGTACGAAACGTGCCAGACGGAGCCGCGGTAAAATTGTCGTTGCCCATAAGAACCGGTGGTTGTCCCCCGATCATCAAGTTTGCGACAACCCACCCCATGAGAGGCATGATCGAGTCCAGGAGAGCAACATCGATGAACTGGCCCTCGCCGGTCTTTTCGCGGTAATACAGCGCGCCCATAATGGCGAATGCCGCGTTGAGTCCGCCGACGGTGTCGCACACGGGGAAGCCGGCACGGAGGGGGTTGAGGCGCTCGTCTCCATTGATGGCCATCTCCCCGCTCAATCCCTGGATGATCTGATCGTACGCCGGCTTCAGAGCATCCGGTCCAGATTGCCCGAAGCCCGAGATCGCGCAGTAGATCAGCCGAGGATTCACGGTACTAAGCACGTCGTAGGACAGCCCCAAGCGGGGCATGACATCCGGGCGAAAGTTCTCAACGATGACGTCGGCCGTTCTTGTGAGCCTCTTGAAAATCTCCTTTCCTTCTGGCGCTTTCAGGTTCAATGTGAGAGATTTCTTGTTTGCGTTCTGGGCAAGGAAACTCGTCCCCATCAGCATCTGGTTGTATTTCGGTACGCTGCCGAGCTTGCGCGCAAGATCCCCGTCGATTGGATTCTCAATCTTGATGACTTCAGCCCCCGCCAGCGCCAGGTGCAATGTGGCAAACGGGCCGGAGAGGACGTTTGTCAGATCAAGAACGCGAACACCTTCCAGGAGTTTCATGTGATTCCTCTCCTCGTGCGTCTAAACATTATGAGGGCGTTCCTTCGCGCCACGGTATCGGACCTGTTTTGTAGACGAGGCCTGGCATCTCGCGCCCGAAGAAAATTGCGACATCTTTTGAGATTTCAATCAGCTTGGTGAGATCTATGTCGGTGCGAAGGCCCTTCCGTTGGAGGAAATGTACGAAATCTTCCGTGCACACGTTGCCCGCGGCAACCCTGGTAAATGGACATCCACCCAGGCCTGCGAACGATGATTCGAAGTACTTCACACCGAGCTGCATCGCCGCGCGGCAATTCGCCATCCCCATTGCGTACGTATTGTGGAAGTGGCAGGCGCATTCCACGGAAGGATCAAGCTTGAAGATCCCCTGAAAGAGAGATGTCACCTGATCCGGGATCGCGTGGCCCGCGGTATCGGCGAGGCTGATGTTCCTGATGCCAGACTCAAGATATCTTCGGACGATTGACAGCACTCGCCTCGGCGGAACGGGGCCTTCAAAACCGCATCCGAACGCGGACTGAACCGATGTCTGTACCCGCTTTCCCTCGTTGAGAACGGCCTTTGCCATTGAGATGATTCTGTCTGTGGCCTCATCAATCGACATCCCGGTGTTCTTTCTGCTGTGGGTTTCGCTCGCGGACACTCCCATGCAGAACATGTCCACACCGCAAGCCAACCCTCGCTCGAGTCCCTTCTCGTTCAGAACCAGTCCGGAGAGTTCTACGTTCGGGGGCTTCCGCCCGGGCAGATTGAAATGTTGGAATAGCCTGTCCGTGTCGGCCATTTGTGGGACCTTTTCTGGGTGCACAAATGAACCCACCTGGATGATATCGACGCCCGCTTCGGCCAAACGCTGGATCCATGCAATCTTCTGCTCAGATGGAACAGTCTGCTTCTCCATCTGCAGCCCGTCGCGGGGTCCCACTTCATGGATGTAGATGTCGTTCACAAATTCGATCCCTCATAGTTGTGCATACACGGCTGACAGGCATTCCCCCGGCTGTGTCCTGAACCAAATCAGAGCTTTGCGGCAATTGCCTGCGCCATGTCAGTGGTTGTGCTTGATCCCCCCATGTCGTACGTGCGCACTTTTCCCTCCTTGATGACCAATGCCACGGCTTGCTCCAACGACTGCCCTTTCTGTGTCTCCCCAAGCCAGTCGAGCATCATCTTCGCCGCGAGGATGGTGGCAATCGGGTTCACTTTGTTCATGCCGGCATATTTCGGAGCGGAACCATGCGTCGGCTCGAAGACCGCTAGCTTCTGCCCGATATTACCTGAGCACCCGAAACCGAGGCCGCCCACCATTTGCGCGCAGAGGTCCGAGACGATATCCCCGTACAGGTTTGGTGCCACCAAGACATCGTAGTTGAACGGATTCTTGAGCAGCCACATGGTCATCGCATCGA
This sequence comes from Ignavibacteria bacterium, assembly GCA_016873755.1. Lineage (GTDB taxonomy): Bacteria > Bacteroidota > Ignavibacteria > UBA10030 > UBA10030 > VGWB01. The sequence goes on from VGWB01000036.1 coordinate 15,121, forward strand.
TATTGGCATCGTCCATCTGAATATCCGGATACTGTTTTGCCACCTCCCTCGCGACCTCGAGAAATAGGCCGTCCGTTGCGCGCACAACGTTAGCCTTATGAATAACGGTTACCTTTTTCCGATTGAACTTGCGTGCGAAATCAAATGCTGCCCGCACGATTCGCTCGGAGCCCAGGCGGGTGTTGATCTTGCATGATATTGCGTACTGGTCAAGTGCGACTTTGCTGAACGGGGCAAATGGCTTGGCAAGGCGTGTCAGGATTTCCGAAAGCTCCTGGGGAACCGGTGTGAACTCCACGCCAGCATAGAGGTCTTCGGTGTTCTCCCGAAAGACCACCAAATCAATATCCTCTTTGTAGTTCAATGGATTCGCTGGATATGCTTTGCAGGGGCGGAGGCAGATACACAAATCGAACATCTGTCGCATCCGCACAATTGGGGAACGATAGGTGAGACCTTTTGCTTGAAGAGTAGGCGCCAGTTCTTTCTCAGCGGCGCCGGCCGGTTTGGAAGTGATGGCCCCAAACAGAGCCGCGTCGACCTTTTTCAAGAGGTCCACGGTACGCTGAGGGAACGCATCCCCCTCTTTGCACCAATAGTCCCAGCCGATTTCGCCGGGGGCGTACTCTGCGTCCAGTCCAACCTTGTCAAGGACTATTTTCGCAGCGTTCAGGACTTCTATGCCGATTCCGTCGCCCGGCAACCAAGCGATTCTGTACTTCGCCATGGGTTCTCCTTGCGTTCGTCTGTTGTGGACACCGGGCTGGCCTCACAACCCATCCCGGTGGTGTACGCCCCGCGTTCCGCAACGCTCGTGCCAGAGTGCAGAGCAGGGGGGGCTTCTGTCTGCTCCAATCCAACTTCAAGAATCGAAGCCAAATATGGGTTTCCCGAGGACGGAACGGAGGGAGAGCCTGCGATTCTCGCGCGTGGCAATTGATGCGCAAAAGGAATTCCCCCTTTGTGGAAGAAGATTTGCACAATTGAGAATGACTTTTCGCTTGACAAATGGAGGAATATAAGCTAATTTAGGATAAAAGAGTCCGATTATCATCAGCGTGCTCTTCAGCCGACAATGTGAATACGCCTTGCAGGCGGTGATGTACCTCGCGTTGAAGCGCAGCGACCGGATGACGCCGATCAAAGAGCTGACGCAATCGCTACGCATCCCGTTCCATTTCGCTGCGAAGATTCTCCAGAGGTTGGCGCGGAAGGGTTTGCTGGTTTCACTAAAAGGTCGTGCGGGAGGATTTGGTCTTGGCGTGGCTCCAACGGAAATCACGCTGTTCCACATTGTTGAAGCTATCGACGGCGTAGAATTCACGCGCCGGTGCGTCCTTGGACTCCCTGCGTGTTCGGTAGAGAACCCGTGCGCTCTCCATGAGACGTGGCGTGAGGAGAGGGACAGGATCTATAAAATGCTCGTGCGGAAAAGCGTTGCCGAGATGGCGCGCGAGATGAAGAACTCTTTGCATGGACTTGCGGCGACGAAAGATAAAGATTTTGATGGCTATCAGACTAATCACTCTTAATTAAATGGACCTCGACGTTCTTCGGAATCGCAATGGGTGGAGAGAGGCAGTCTCAACCGAGGGCCGGCACATTCCATCGTCGACACGCGACTCATTGGGTGGTCCAGGCACCCGGACCTCTACGAGCCCACGAGTCGACACACGTATGAGAGCTCTCCGTCGGCGCAGAGTTGATGTTCAGTCAATGTTGTCCCCGTATCGTCGTCTGGTCTCGAGGATAGAGAATGATCCGCAGTTCCTCCGGTCGACCGTACAGGCGGGATTCGCGCTCCTGTGTGTCTGGATCGGGGTAGAGTTTCATTTGTTTGTGAAATGGGGAATGTCTCACGGAGTTGAACCGTTCTTCAGCAGACCGCCTGGCGTGGAAGGATTCTTGCCGATCAGCGCTCTTATGAGTCTGACGTACTGGTTTCAAACCGGTGTGATCAATGAGATCCATCCATCTGGACTCTTCATCTTCGTCGCGATCCTTGCGATCGGCATCCTTCTGAAGAAGGCGTTTTGCAGCTGGCTGTGTCCGGTCGGGACGCTGAGCGAAGCGCTCTGGATGTTTGGCCAAAAGCTCTTCGGAAGGAATATCAATGTGCCCCGATGGCTCGACTATCCGCTGCGATCTCTCAAGTATCTCCTTCTGCTGTTTTTCGTCTCTTCCATCATAATGATGGACGTCTCAGCCTTGCGGGAATTCATCTACAGTCCATACAACAAGATGGCCGACGTCAAGATGTACCTGTTCTTTGCGAACATTTCTTCGGTCGCTCTGTGGATTATCTTGATCCTCGCTGCGTTGTCCGTCGTGATCAAGAATTTCTGGTGCCGCTATCTCTGTCCCTACGGCGCTTTGCTCGGGTCACTGAGCTGGCTAAGCCCGCTAAAAATCACGCGCCAGCAGTCAACGTGCACGAAGTGTGAACTGTGCACGAAGGCGTGTCCATCTGCCATCAAGGTTCACAGAGCCAAGCGTGTTTGGAGTGACGAGTGCGTGAGCTGTTTGAGATGCGTAGCGGCCTGTCCGGTGGACAAGACGCTGGAAATGAGCACGCGCAGTTCTGGAAAGCCCGTGCCGGGCTGGGTGTTCGGTGGGCTTGTCGTAGGTGTGTTTGTTGGCCTGACAGGATTGGCGATGCTCACGGGGCATTGGCGCAACAGCATTTCGCGGGAGGAATACGCGCGACGATTCAAACAGATCGACTCACCGTTGTATCACCACGCTCGAGGGCAAACGCCTCCGTATGGACCCGATGACTAAGCACGCTGCAACGCCAGTCCAGGATATCGCCAGCTTTTACGATGACCTCGCGTCTGACTATGACAGCATGACAAGTTACGAGAAGCGATTCGTTCAAGAGCGCCCCTTCTTCAGGGTTCTGGTTGAACGATACGGCATCAAGTCGGCTCTTGATGCGGGTAGCGGGTCGGGATTTCACTCGATGTTGCTCGCGCAGTTAGGCGTTCGAGTAACAGCTGTTGATGTCTCGGCGGCAATGCTGCAGCGGGCAGAAATCCATGCCAAGGAGCTGGGTCTGAAGGTGAAAACGGTAAAGGCACGCTTTCAGGAGCTCGACAAAGTGCTCAGGAGGAAATTCGACGGCATCTTCTGCCTAGGGAATACGCTCGTCCACATCCTCAGCACCAAGGAGCTGGCGAAAACCCTCCGGAATTTCGCGGCTCTCCTCAACACCGGCGGCGTTCTCTTCCTGCAAATCTTGAACTATGATCGAATTCTGACGCAGCGTGACCGCATTCAGAGCTCGAAGGAATCTGGCGACAAGACCTTTGTCCGTTTCTACGACTATGACGAAAAGGGTATCCTCTTCAACATCCTCACGCTTCAAAGGACTACGGGATCGGTTAAACAGAAGCTGAATACCGTACGGCTGCGTCCGCTGTTGCGCAGCGAGCTGCTCTCGCGACTTCAAGACGCGGGATTTTTCGAGATCCAGTTCTTCGGGAGTATCTCGATGAAACCGTTTGAGCGGAAGCAATCCCGCGACCTTGTCATCCTTGCAAGAAAATGTGCGTAGGTCCGCGTTTGGACGAGTTGCCGATTCGAAGATCACAAGCGAGATGATCGTGACAGAGAAATACAAGGTGACGTTACCCGACATCGAGTTCTGGAAGGGCCTCGTGCCGTGCCAGATCGGATGTCCGATCCACACCGATGCCGGGCGATATGTACAACTCATTGCCGAAGAGCGTTACCGCGAGTCGTACCTTACGGCTCGCTCTCCCAATCCCTTTGCGAGTGTATGTGGCAGAGTCTGCGCAGCGCCGTGCGAGGATCTGTGCCGGCGCGGGAAGATCGATTCCCCGGTCAGCATTCGGGCACTCAAACGATTTGTGAATGAGCAATTCGGCGTCGAGTCGCTCAGTCCCGATACTCAGGATGTGCTCCTGGAGGGAGCCGTGGAGCCCGGCAACAAATGGATGTGGCATCTGCCGATGCAGGTCGTGACGCGGAAGAAGACCATGAAAAACAGGAAGGTCGCTATCATCGGCTCCGGCCCCGCTGGGCTCTCGTGTGCCCATGACCTCGCCTTGACGGGTTATCAGGTAACGGTTTTCGAGGCAACGGCAGTTGCAGGGGGTATGCTGCGGCATGGCATACCGGAGTACCGTTTATCCCGTTCGCTCATCGACAAGGAAATTGAGAAGATAAAGGCGCTCGGCGTCGAGATTCGGTTCAATACACCGCTCTCAGAAACTTATGGCATCCGTGAACTCACAAGAGAAGCCTTTGAGGCGATCTTCGTCTCCGTCGGAACGCGGAAAGGCCGGGACTTGAACGTCGAGGGCTCAAACCTCGACGGGGTTATCAAGGCGATCGATTACCTGCTCAACATCAACAACGGATATCGCGTAAACCTTGGCCGGCGAGTTCTGGTGATCGGCGGCGGCTTTGTGGCCTTCGATGCTGCGCGCACCGCATTGCGGGGTCGGCAGGACGAGCCGACAACCTCGATGCATGACGCCGTCGATGCTGCACGCACTGCGATGCGGGGTGGAGCTGAAGAAGTGCACATCGCGAGCCTTGAGTCCTTCAGCGAGATGCCGGTGCTCCGTACGGCTCAAGGGCATGAGGAGTTCGAGGAAGCTCAGCGGGAGGGGATCATTTTTCATCCGCAGCGAGGACCGAAACGGTTCATCGGAGAAAACGGAAAACTGCGAGTCATCGAGTTCGTCGGCGTGAAGCGAACGTACGACGAAGAAGGACGGTTCAGTCCGGTGTATGACGAGACCTTCTCGGAGCGGATGGATGTGGATTCTATCATCCTGGCGATAGGGCAGCAAACGGACCTGTCGTTCATCAAGCCCTCGGATGGCATCGACGTGACGCCCGGCAAGCTTATCAAGGTGAACTCCGAGACGCTGGAGACAACAGCGAAAGGTATTTTCGCCGGGGGGGACGCCGCATTTGGACCGCGCAATATCATCGACGCGGTGGCGAACGGAAAGAGAGCTGCCCTCTCCATCGACGAATACCTCAGAGGGGCGAAGGCTGAGGTTTCCTACACACTTGAAGTCGAGAAGATCCCTACCCGTCGCTTTAGCCGGCCGAAGGATTTTGAACAACACCCGCGCCAGGCGCCACCAACCATCGACCTGAACCGCAGAACAGGCATCTCCGAAGTCGAAAGCGGGTACACAGAGCAGCAGGCGAGAATTCAGGCAGAACGCTGTTTGTCCTGTCATATCCAAACCATCTACGACGCTGAAAAGTGCGTGATGTGCAACCGTTGCGTTGACGTTTGTCCTGAATACTGCCTCAAGATGGTCCCATTTGCCCAGCTAGATCTTGATGAGTCGACGCTGAGCAGGCTCGCCGAGCAGTACAGTCTTGACCCTCTGCTGCCAATGACGGCAATGATCAAAGATGACGATACCTGCATCCGGTGTGGACTCTGCGCCCTTCGCTGTCCAACAGATGCAATGACGATGGAGGTATTCTACCACGAGCAGCATGCAGTCTTGCCATAGGTTGACGCCATTGTTTTGCTAGCTGTCTACGAACAAATAACCGATTCAATTTGCGTCAGGAGTTCTGCCCGGAATCCATTAATCAAGAACTCACTCAACTTACATTTCAAACAACACAAGGTTACTACTGATGAGATGGGCGGCAACCCTTTTCGTGCTTTTCCTTTTCTCTGCTGACCTTTTGGCTCAAATCCCCGTCACGCTACGATCCAAGCAGCGCTATGCCTTAACGAAAGAGGTGTATGCCGCCGGGTCGTTCAATGGGTGGAACGGCAAGGATCCTGCCAGCAAGCTTTCGGGACCAGATTCGAGCGGTTACTTCAAGGGCACAGTCCAGATGAATGCCGGATATCACTATTACACGTTCAACATGATGGGCGGTCCGTATCTCCCGGATCAGGACAATCCATTGCTAGCCGGGAGGCCGCTCGATGGGATCTCAACTCTCGTTGTCAGCGATCCGATGGTTACTTATCTGCTTCCCAAAGATGGAGATACTACTGCCCTGCCGGAAGGATCTGCGATCGAAGCGTACTTTGACTTCACAAATGCAAATGCGATCATCATATCTTCGCTTCAGGTCAAGATCGATGGTGTCGCGTTGTCAAATCCAGCTCAGTACTACAATGTCGGAGAAAAGCGATTCCGGTATGTGCCTCCTACCTGGCTCTCACCGGGCGAGCACACTGTTGAAGTCTCGGTTTCCTCCGCAGCTGGCACGGCGACGCGCAAGAGTACGTTCCGTCGGGGTCCGGCCGCACAAATCCTCAATCCTGTGACGAAGTATCCGATGAAAAATATGGTTCTCTTCGGCAGGACGAATGATGCGACGGTGACACAGATTGATGTTAGTCTCAACGGGGTTCATCAGACTGCGACTGTTCAAAATCGCAGGTTTTCGCTCCCCCTCACACTCCAAGAAGGCAGCAATGTTGTGACCGTTTCTGCAAGAGACCAGTTCGGAAATCAAACAACCGACAGCCGACAGTTCATCGCTGAAACGGAATTTGGTCCATACATTATTGTGGAATCGTCAGTCGCAGACCGCCGGGTGAATCTCAGCGCTATAATGCCGAATGGTCATTCGTCATCCGTCGTGTATAGTTGGAGTCAGCGAACGGATAAGTCGCAGCCGCTGGCTCTCTCGTCAACGAGCGGGTCCTCCACGGTGGCGACGGTGCCTCCTGCCGGTGGTGAGTGGGTTGTGCGGGTCACAGGAACGGACGGTCAAAATCGCACCTCCAGCGCTGCACGACTGATAGTCGCGACGGAGACAACGGTCCGCGTCGCGGATATCGACGAACGAGGATCATGGGTTGATAGGATGATCATGTACGAGATACAACCGTTTTCATTTAGCCAGCAAGGGGATCTCAATGCCATCACGGCAGGACTGGATGAACTTGTTGACCTTGGCATCAATTGCATCTATCTCACTCCTGTGTTCGATTCAAACGACGGCACCGGCTACTTCAATCTGGATTTCTTTACTGTGCGGCCCAGATTGGGGACGATTGCCGACTTCAAAAAACTCGTAAACCAGGCACATAGCCGGGGCATACGTGTAATTCTCGACTTGTCGGTCAATCATACTAATATCGAGCATCCGTTCTTTCAGGATGCGCTTGCTTTGCATAGCGCTTCCCCGTTTGCCGACTTCTTTATTTGGAACGGGACTCCAGCAGACAACAACTATTCATTCTTTGGCAATTTCTTTTCCGTTCCTGAATTCAACACGAGCAATCCTCTTCTCAGCGCCTATCTCCAGCGCGTAGGAAAGTTTTGGATAGAAGAAACTGATGTGGACGGGTACCGGGCTGATGCTGCATCTGCCATCATGGTGCGAAATCCTCAATTCTGGCGTGACTTCCGCTTACAGACGAAGAATATCCGGCCTGATCTCTTTTTGGTCATAGAAGCCTTTCCGTATCCACCGAGTGCAAACTATTTCCAAAGTCGATTCGATGCTGCTTTCGATTTTGACCTGCGAGGATTTGGGTATGAGGATCGAAACATCATAACAAAATTTTTCAATGGAACCGCTTCATTAAACGATCTTGATGCTGTCGTTCGGTCGCAACTTCCATCTAATGGACTTGCGCTTCGTTTTAGCGACATGCATGACTTTGATCGCTTCTCGCGTCTGTATGGCGTGCAGCGGAGCATACTGTTCAACACCCTTATCCTGACTTCGAAGGGAATTCCCTTCATCTGGTCCGGCTCCGAATACGGATCAACCGGCGCCGCGTATGATTACACCCCATATCAAAGAGTTGACAACGCCGGTTTCCGTGAACGAGTCAAGAAGCTTGTCGCGGCAAGAAAAAAATACCTGACAAATAGCGCTCAGATGGGGCGTCTGACAGACTCAACACCGACCACAGCGTATTCATACTACAGCAA